>NZ_QSNX01000001.1:0-536907 GCF_009498575.1 Rahnella sp. RcJ3 | reverse complement strand
CGAGGGAAGTGAGAGAAAAAAGGTCGAAATATCCCTTAAAAAACAATGCCGGTCACCTTAAGTGACCGGCATTAGGCCGAAGCCTCCTTTCTCAGAACCAGACATTGCTCACCATTAATGGCTACGCATGTACTCGTCCATATCGGTTTTCAGGTTGTCAGACTTGGTACCGAAAATCGCCTGAACACCAGAACCTGCAACCACAACACCTGCCGCACCCAGTTTTTTCAGGCCAGCCTGATCGACTTTGGAGACGTCCGCTACGCTGACGCGCAGACGGGTAATACAGGCATCAAGGTTAGTGATGTTGTCTTTGCCGCCGAAAGCCTGAACCAGAGAGGCGGACATTTCAGAACCGCCCTGCGCGGTGGTTTCGCTGGTAGAGTCTTCACGACCAGGTGTTTTCAGATCCAGCTTCGCAATCAGGAAACGGAAGATGCTGTAGTAAACAACCGCATACACCGCACCTACGATTGGGAACAGCCAGATTTTGCTGCTGTTACCACTCAGAACGATGAAGTCAATCAGGCCGTGCGAGAAGCTGGTGCCGTCACGCATACCCAACAGGATACAGATTGGGAATGCCAGACCGGCCAGAATCGCGTGGATCACGTACAGGATCGGCGCAACGAACATGAAGGAGAATTCGATTGGCTCAGTGATACCGGTCAGGAACGCAGTCAGGGCAGCGGAAATCATGATGCCGCCGACTTTTGCACGATTTTCAGGTTTCGCTGAATGCCAGATAGCAACCGCAGCGGCTGGCAGACCGTACATTTTGAACAGGAAGCCACCTGACAGTTTACCTGCAGTCGGGTCACCGGCCATATAACGTGGGATATCGCCGTGGAACACCTGACCTGCAGAGTTCACGTACTCACCGATTTGCATCTGGAATGGAACGTTCCAGATATGGTGCAGACCAAACGGAACAAGTGCACGTTCTACCACACCGTAGATACCGAATGCCACGACCGGGTTCTGGTAAGCCGCCCATTGTGAGAAGGTCTGGATACCTGTACCGATTGGCGGCCAGATGAAGGACAGAACCACACCCAGGATAATCGCAGCCAGACCAGAGATGATCGGAACAAAACGTTTTCCGGCGAAGAAGCCCAGATATTCTGGCAACTTGATACGATAGAAACGGTTGAACATGTAAGCCGCAATCGCACCGGAGATGATACCGCCCAGTACGCCGGTATCGGCCAGATGCTTGGCTGCAATTTCTTCAGCGGGCAAATGCAGAACCAGTGGAGCCACAACCGCCATGGTTTTCACCATGATGCCATATGCCACAACGGACGCCAGTGCAGAAACACCGTCGTTGTTAGTGAAGCCTAAGGCAACACCAATAGCAAAGATCAAAGGCATATTAGCGAAGACTGAACCACCGGCTTCGGCCATAACATGAGAAACGATCAGTGGCAGCCAGCTAAAGTTTGCAGAACCGACACCAAGCAGGATACCTGCGATTGGCAGTACGGATACTGGCAGCATTAGCGATTTACCGACCTTTTGAAGGTTTGCAAACGCGTTCTTAAACATAATTGATTGTGCTCCTGAGTAATGATTCTTTTTGATACTTATTGCGGTTTAGCCTGATAACTAACCGCTTTGCAAAAGTGTTGCGAACCTTTTGCTGTCGGGTGTCTGAGCACCCCTTTTAATTTTTACGCAGGGTAAAATAATTCCCTTTGTTAATGTTTGATGGCAGTCACGTTTTTCTGAAAAATGCAGTAAGAGCGTCTTAAAAGCCACCATTTATCAACATAAAATCCGAATAAAAGCCCCCTGACACCGCCTAAAACGGTGCCAAAATACCTCATTCAGAGGATTAATTACGAAGTGAAAAATAAATACAGAGAATATGACCTGGCCTAAAGTGACATCAGGGAAGAAGAATCGATGTGAAATAATCGTGAAAAGTTGGTTGTCGTGGCTTCGGCAAGTTGTTCCACGCTCACGCCTTTGAGCACTGCCATGTAGTCGGCAACGTCACGCACATAAGCAGGCTGGTTTTCCTTTCCGCGATGCGGAACCGGTGCCAGGTATGGCGAATCAGTTTCTACCAGCAGACGATCCAGCGGGACGTAACGTGCCACTTCACGCAGCGTATCGGCATTACGGAAAGTCACAATTCCGGAGAAAGAGATATAAAAACCCAAATCGAGCAGGAATTTTGCGGTCGGCAAATCCTCGGTGAAGCAATGGAGTACACCACCGCACTCCCCTGCTTTCTCTTCTTTGAGAACATCCAGCGTATCCTGGCGGGCATCACGGGTATGGACGATCACCGGTTTGTTCAGCTCGCGGCCAATACGGATGTGCTCGCGGAAAGAGTCCTGCTGCAGTTTCAGCTGATGCGCTTCTTTCTGATAAAAATAATCCAGACCGGTTTCCCCCATCGCCACCACTTTCGGGCTGGCGGCAAGCTGACGCAGCTCGTTGAAATCGTAACCATCGTCGATATTCAGCGGATGAACACCGCAGGAAAATGCCACGTCCGGGCGATCACCAATCAGCTGCGTCATTGCACGATAGCCCGGCAGGGTTGTTGCGACGGCCAGCATAAATTTCACATCACGTTCGCGGGCTTTTTCCAGCACACTGTCCACGCCTGAATGCAGCTCGTTGTAATCCAGGCTGTCGAGGTGGCAGTGGGAATCGACTAAAAACATAATAATTAACTCGTTGCGGTATGTTGAAGATAAAGAGTATATCAGCGCGATAGCGCGGAACTGAAAACTGACGGGGAAACCGCCCCCTGAAGCATTTGTTCCCATTCCAGCAGCTGTTCTGTCAGCAGCAGTTCGCGGTTTACGCCCACGATGGAAATCAATTGCTGACGGCAGTGCATCCACGCCGTAACCGACTGTTGCAGAGATGCGTTAGACTGCGCGCCTGCCAGCAAAGCAATCAGCGGTTGCTGATCGTGATTAATGATGAACTGCCCGGCATGTTGCTGCCATTTGACAGCATCCAGCAGTAACGTCGCCAGCCAGTACAGGCGTTCAGCGGCATCCTCATGATTAAGCTGGGACAACAGAGAAAGCATATCCTGCTGCTGGCACTGAACGTAAAGCTGCTGGCAAAGCGCCACGCGCTGTTTCCAGCGCTCCGGCTGCAACAGTTCAATGGCCGATAATGGCCCGCCGTTGGCCAAACGCAGGGCGGTTTTAATCGCGACCGGATCCGCGCTGAGCTGGCGGTTAATCCAGTGCACCGCCAGCGTTTCTTCAGGCACCGGCAGATGCCAGTAGAAGCAGCGACTGCGGATCGTCGCCAGTAAAGCCGAAGGCTCCCGGCAACCGAGCAGGAAATAAGTGCCAGCAGGCGGTTCTTCCAGCGTTTTCAGCAAGGCATTGGCCGCTGCTTCGGTCAGCATCTCTGTCTGAGGGATCCATACAACTTTTGCGCCGCCCTGTTGCGAATAGTTATACAGCGTTTCAATAAGCTGACGCACCGGGTCGATGCCCAGAGAGCTTTTGCCCTTTTCAGGCTGGAGAATATGCCAGTCAGGATGGTTTCCGGCAATCATCAGCTGGCAGCTGTGGCAGGTTCCGCAGCTTTTTTCCCCGTCCTTATGCCGGCACAGCAACCATCGACTCAGACCATACACCAGCGCCTCATCACCCATCCCCGCAGCCGCATGCATCAGCAAAGCGTGGTGGCCACGCCCCGTCAGATATTGCCCGACCAGTTGTCTGTACGGGCCACTGAGCCACGGATACCAGTTCATGATGCGTTGCCTTGTAAAACCTGCTCATCGAACCAGTTTTTCAACGTCAGCTCGATGGAAGCAGTGACCTGCTCAATGGATTGGGAGGCATCGATGGTTTTGATGCGGCTGTCTCCGGCAGCAAGTTCGAGATAACGCGTACGCGTACGCTCAAAGAAAGGCAACGCTTCCTGCTCAATACGATCCAGTTCCCCACGGGCACGGGCACGTTGCAATCCGATAGCCGGAGGCAGATCAAGATACAGCGTCAAATCAGGACGGAAATCACCCAGGACGGTATCACGCAAGGAGGTCATCAGTTTGGCATCAATCCCGCGACCACCGCCCTGGTAGGCCTGTGAAGAAAGATCATGCCGGTCCCCGACAACCCACGCGCCACGCGCCAGTGCAGGCAAAATTACCGTTTCGACCAGCTGAACACGGGCGGCATAAAGCATCAGTACTTCTGCTTTCACGGTAGGTTTTTCGCCATCGACGCCGCGTTTGAATAAATCGCGTAATTTCTCAGCAAGCGGCGTTCCACCCGGTTCACGGGTGAAGACGATTTCGCCCACGCCGTGCTGACGCAGAGCATTGACGACCACGTCATGAGCAGTAGTTTTCCCTGCCCCTTCAAGGCCTTCAATCACAATGAAGTTACTTTTCATTCTTATTCTTAAGCGCCTCTATGTACACACGAACCGCCTTGTTATGGTTCTCAAGGTTGGTGCTGAAAGTATGCCCGCCTTTGCCGTCTGCGACAAAGTATAGATACGGGGTTTTCGCCGGATGCGCGGCGGCCTGCAGTGAGGCTTCGCTCGGCATCGCAATTGGCGACGGCGGCAGGCCGGTGATCACGTAGGTATTGTACGGAGTCGGCGTTTCCAGATCTTTCTTGGTGATGTTGCCAGTGTATTTATCACCCATCCCGTAAATCACCGTCGGATCGGTTTGCAATCGCATACCAATACGCAGGCGGTTAATAAATACTGAAGCGACTTCAGGGCGCTCATCTTTAACTGCAGTTTCTTTTTCAATGATCGACGCCATGGTGACCATATCAGCAGGTGTTTTATACGGCAGAGAATCCATGCGGCCTTTCCAGATATCCGCCACCGTTTTTTCCATCCTTACGTGAGCACGTTTGAGCAGAGATAAATCGGTCATGCCCGCAGTGTAATGGTAAGTATCCGGATACAGCCAGCCTTCGAGATTTTTGGTGTCCGTTGCGCCCAGCGCGGCGGCAATGTCTTCGCCACTTTTACCACTGAGTTCATGCTTCAGATACTCTGATTTATCCAGAACTTTCATCCAGTCGCTGAGCTTAAAGCCCTCTACAAAACGAACGCTGAATTGGGCCTCTTTACCGCTTTTCAGCAGCTCAAGCATCTGACGTACTGTCATGCCTTTTTCAAAACGGTAAGTACCAGCTTTAAACTCGCTCAGTTCAGGTTCTAAACGTAATAACCACGGAAACCACGGATTGGGCTTCATCAGTTTTTTATCAATTAGCAGTGTTTCCAGTACCACGCGTCCCGTGCCTGCGGGAAGGGTAAAGATCGTTTCGCTGCTGACATTGATCGGGCGATCCGCAAACTGTTTTACTTTTTGATAGGCAAACGTCGCCAGCCCTAACAGAATCAGGGCAATGAGGGCGAAGATTTTGGTCTTTTTGTTTGTCATTGTTTAATCACTTTTTCTTAACAGCTCTGGAGCAGGAAATCGCACAAACGCCGTGAAATGTAATATTTGTCATCGACCTGATTCACCGGCAGAACGGGCATCAGGGCGTTACAAATCAGGATTTCGTCAGCATCTGATAATGTTTCCGCAGATTCACTGACGATGTTCACAACCCAGGGGGATGTCGCTTCAAGTACGCGGATGATGTGCTGACGCATAAGACCATCAACGCCGGACTGCGATAAATCCGGAGTAAACACCTGATTTCCCTTACGCCAGAATAAATTTGCCGCACAGCATTCCACCAGGCAGCCCGAGGTGTCAACCACCAGCGCTTCATTGGCATCTGTCTGGTCAAGATGCATGCGGATCATTACCTGTTCCAGCCGGTTAAGATGTTTTATTCCGGCCAGCAACGGGTTCTTACTCAGTGTGACCGTGCTCAGCGCGAGTTTCACGCCCTGTTGCCGCCACGCGTGATAATGCACCGGATAATCAGACGCAGAAACAATACGCGTCGGCGCAGAGCAACCTGCGGCGCTGTAACCTCGGCCGCCCTGCCCGCGCGTCACGACGGCTTTAACCACTGCCTCTTTCTGCTGTCCGGCAGCCAGAACCATTTCCTGTTCCAGAGCCGTCCAGTCCACACCTTCAATCCGCAGTACCGACGCAGCACGTTGCAGACGCTGAATATGCCCGGCCAGAAACACAATCACACCGTCTGACACCCTGGCTGTGGTAAAGCAACCGTCGCCAAACTGCACTGAACGGTCACTTGCCGACAACATCGCGGCCGCCACACCATTAATCCACATGGTTACTTCCTCCGGTTCTGGAGCTTATGGTCACGATTCTCTGACAGCAGAGCCTGCGTGAGCCGGTCTGTCGCATCAAGGAGAGCATTCTTACTTTATCGTATTGACACGCGCTGCCAGCAGGAACACGCATCCCGTTTACGCATTGTTGTATTCAGTCTTCGCTTTAATTCAGACAACAAAAAGGCCCGATTAACGGGCCTTCACAAACACAGCTTGTGCGGGATCAGATCTTACGGAATACCAGCGAACCATTGGTACCGCCGAAACCGAACGAGTTGCACAAGGAATACTGCATATCTTTAACCTGGCGCGCTTCGTGAGGGACGAAATCCAGATCACAACCTTCATCCGGATTATCCAGATTGATGGTCGGCGGAACCGCCTGGTCGCGTAATGCCAGCAAGGTGAAAATGGACTCCACCGCACCCGCTGCGCCTAAGAGATGGCCGGTCATCGACTTTGTCGAGCTGACCATAACTTTATGCGCATCGGCACCAAAGACGGATTTAACCGCCTGGGCTTCGGCTTTATCACCCGCCGCAGTCGAGGTGCCGTGTGCGTTGATGTAACCAATCTGAGCCGCAGAAACACCCGCGTCACGCAGTGCGTTCTCCATCGCCAATGCCGCACCCGCGCCATCTTCCGGCGGTGATGTCATATGGTAAGCATCGCTGCTCATGCCAAAACCGACAATTTCAGCATAAATTTTTGCACCGCGTTTACGGGCATGTTCGTACTCTTCCAGCACCATAATACCTGCGCCGTCACCCAGTACGAAACCATCACGATCTTTATCCCACGGACGACTCGCCGCCTGAGGATTGTCATTGCGCGTAGAAAGCGCGCGTGCTGCACCGAATCCACCGACGCCCAACGGGGTACTGGCTTTTTCCGCGCCGCCTGCCAGCATCACGTCGGCATCGTTATAAGCGATGATACGCGCTGCATGACCAATATTATGCACCCCAGAAGTACAGGCTGTTGCAATAGAAATACTCGGCCCACGCAACCCGAACATGATACTCAAATGACCTGCAATCATGTTGACGATAGTGGATGGAACGAAGAAAGGACTAATTTTGCGGGGTCCGCCGTTAACCAATGAGGAATGGTTTTCTTCAATCAGACCAAGCCCACCGATACCGGAACCGATCGCCGCACCAATGCGTGGCGCGTTCTCAGCAGTTACCTCAAGCCCGGAGTCTTGCATCGCCTGAATACCGGCAGTAATACCATACTGAATAAAGGCATCCATCTTGCGGGCATCTTTGCGCGGGATGAAGTCTTCACAGTTAAAATCTTTTACTAAGCCAGCAAAACGCGTTGCGTAGGCACTAGTATCAAAATGGTCGATCAGGCTGATGCCACTCTGACCGGCAAGGAGAGCGTTCCAAGTGGACTCTACAGTATTGCCGACAGGAGACAGCATGCCCAGTCCAGTCACTACAACTCGACGCTTAGACACGTATGTCCTCCAGGGAGGGAAAAAAGTAGTAATACCGTGGGATAAAAAAAACTTAGGCGGTCAAATGACCGCCTAACTATCTAAACTTAAAGCATGTACGCTTACTGTTGGCTAGCGTTGATAAAATCAATTGCTGCCTGAACAGTAGTGATTTTTTCAGCTTCTTCGTCAGGGATCTCGGTATCAAACTCTTCTTCCAGAGCCATAACCAGCTCAACGGTGTCGAGAGAATCAGCGCCAAGGTCGTCTACGAAAGATGCAGCATTCACTACTTCTTCCTGTTTAACACCCAGCTGTTCAACGATGATTTTCTTAACGCGTTCTTCGATAGTGCTCATACTCTTAAATTTCCTATCAAAACTCGCTTTCGCGATGGTTTTCGTAGTGTATAAAATGTTGAAAAAGATGCAACTAAATCCAGGCTGTTCAAACCACGAATTTGCTCTATTTTGCGGTTTTTACCGCAAAAAACGCAAATAATTTCGTAATTTTTAAATCATGTACATGCCGCCATTGACATGTAATGTTTCACCCGTGATGTAGCTGGCCTCGTCAGAGGCTAAAAAAGCAACGGCGCTGGCAATTTCTTTGGCATCGCCCAACCGGTTGGCTGGAACTGATGACAAAATGCCTGCGCGTTGATCATCTGTCAACGCCCTTGTCATATCCGTCTCAATAAAGCCAGGAGCGACGACGTTGACAGTAATGCCACGTGAAGCGACCTCACGTGCCAAAGACTTACTAAAACCAATCAAGCCAGCTTTAGCCGCCGCGTAATTCGCCTGCCCTGCGTTACCCATGGTGCCAACAACGGAACCAATTGTAATAATCCGTCCACACCGTTTCTTCATCATAGCCCGCATGACAGCTTTTGACAGCCGAAACACTGAAGTCAGGTTCGTATCCAGGATATCCTGCCACTCATCATCCTTCATACGCATGAGAAGGTTATCACGGGTAATGCCGGCATTATTAACTAAAATATCAATTTCGCCAAATTCAGCTCGAATCGTCGCCAATACTTGCTCAATAGATGCAGAATCAACCACATTGAGCATGATACCTTTGCCATTTTCGCCTAAATATTCGCCGATCGCTTCTGCGCCTTTCTCGCTGGTCGCAGTGCCGATCACTTTCGCGCCACCAGCAACCAGTTTTTCTGCGATTGCGCGGCCAATACCACGGCTGGCACCGGTAACCAGTGCAATTTTGCCTTCGAAGCTCATACTCATCCTCTTATTACTGTTCAAGCGCCGCTGCCAGACTTGCCGTGTCATTCACAGCGGCAGCCGTCAGGGTGTCAACAATACGTTTGGTCAGACCGGTCAGCACTTTACCTGGTCCCACTTCTAATAACTGTTCTACGCCTTGTGCAGCGATGTATTCGACAGACTCAGTCCAGCGAACCGGGCTGTACAACTGACGTACCAGCGCACTGCGGATCGCTTCAGGAGACGTTTCGACTTTCACGTCAACGTTATTCACGACAGAGTACTGTGGCGCATTGAAAGTGACATTTTCGAGCGCAATCGCCATCTTTTCAGCGGCTGGCTTCATGAGTGCACAATGTGAAGGCACGCTGACAGGCAGAGGCAGAGCACGTTTTGCACCGGCTTCTTTACATGCTGCACCAGCGCGTTCTACGGCTTCTTTGTTACCCGCGATCACAACCTGACCAGGTGAGTTAAAGTTCACCGGAGAAACAACCTGACCCTGTGCAGATTCTTCACAAGCTTTGGCAATGGCATCATTATCCAGACCAATGATCGCATACATCGCGCCAGTTCCGGCCGGAACGGCTTCCTGCATCAGCTTACCGCGCAGTTCAACCAGAGAAATCGCCTGTTTAAAATCCAGTACACCAGCACAAACCAAAGCGGAATACTCACCCAGACTGTGGCCAGCCATCAGAACAGGCTGAGTGCCATTCTGTTGCTGCCATACGCGCCATATGGCGACAGAAGCGGCCAGCAATGCCGGTTGCGTCTGCCAGGTTTTATTCAGTTCTTCAGCCGGCCCCTGCTGCACCAACTGCCATAAATCGTACCCCAGTGCCGAAGAAGCCTCGGCAAATGTTTCTTCAACCACCGGATGCGCAGCGGCTAAATCAGCCAGCATACCGAGTGTCTGAGAACCCTGACCAGGGAAAACCACCGCTATTTTTGTCATTTTTATCATCCTGTTAAATCAAAAACGTACCAGCGCCGAGCCCCAGGTAAAGCCACCGCCAAATGCTTCGAGCAACACTAATTGCCCGCGCTGAATTCTGCCGTCACGGACCGCTTCGTCAAGTGCTGCAGGCACCGAAGCCGCCGACGTATTGCCATGACGATCGAGCGTAACAACGACTTTATCCATGCCCATGCCCAGCTTTTTCGCTGTTGCGCTGATGATACGCAGGTTCGCCTGATGTGGCACCAGCCAGTCAAGAGCGGAGCGGTCGAGATTATTTGCCGTCAGGGTTTCATCAACAATGTGCGCCAACTCAGTCACCGCGACTTTGAAGACTTCATTACCTGCCATAGTGACATAAGCAGGTTTTTCTGGTTCTGACTGGCTAGGGTACGCCAACGTCAACAGATTACCGTAATGACCATCGGCATGCATGTGAGTGGAGATGATGCCTTGCTCTTCGGAAGCTCCCAGCAATACTGCGCCAGCACCATCTCCAAAGAGGATCACCGTGCCACGATCTTCAGGATCGAGTTTACGGGATAGCACATCAGATCCGATCACCAGCGCGTATTTTACAGCACCGTTTTTAATGTATTGATCGGCAACGCTCAGCGCATAGGTGAAACCTGCACATGCCGCCGCCAGATCGAACGCTGCGCAATCCCTGATGCCGAGCATATTCTGCACCTGGCAGGCTGAACTCGGGAATGCATGTGAAGATGAGGTTGTTGCAACAATGATCAAACCTACGTCGCTTGCGCTGACGCTGGCCATTTCAAGTGCTTTTTCAGCAGCGTGCAGGCCCATTGTGGCCACAGTCTCATCCGGTGCAGCGATACGACGTTCACGAATACCCGTACGTGTGACGATCCACTCGTCGGAGGTATCCACCATTTTTTCTAAGTCGGCATTAGTCCGAACTTGCACGGGCAAATAGCTCCCCGTACCGAGAATCTTTGTATACATGTACGATCAGTCACTCTTGGGTAATACAGCTTCAAGGCGCGCGGCAATCCGCTGAGGGACTTGCCGCTGCACCGCCTGCACAGCCTGTTCGATAGCAACAGCAAACGCACGCTGGTTTGCTCCGCCGTGGCTTTTAATAACGATGCCCCGTAATCCTAACAAACATGCGCCATTATACTGGTCGGGATTGAGATGGCTAAAACGCTTTAGCAATTTTTTCTGCAGAATCCGACCTAACCATTTCAACCACCAGGCCTTCTTGCCACCCTCTCCCGAGGATTTTAACAGTGACAAAAACATCCTTATTACACCTTCCATGGTCTTGAGCGTAACGTTACCCACAAAGCCGTCACACACCATCACATCTGTTTTACCGGTCAGAAGGTCGTTACCTTCAAGATAACCGATATAGTTGATTAGTGCGGTATTTTTTAAAATCGCGGCGGCTTCACGGATATTATCCAGCCCTTTGCTTTCCTCTTCGCCGATATTGAGCAAGGCAACGCGGGGATTCGTGATCCCCACCACCTGTTCGGCCATCACAGCCCCCATCACGGCAAACTGGACCAACATCGTGCTGTCGCACTCAACGTTGGCGCCCAGATCCAGCACCACAGTTTTACTACGTTGCTGGTTAGGTAGCACGCTCATCAACGCCGGACGCTCAATACCATCCAGCGGCTTGACAACCAGCTTGGCTAATCCCATCAGTGCGCCGGTATTCCCGGCACTGACACACGCCAGTGCGTCACCACTCTTGATCAGTTCCAACGCCACACGCATCGAGCTTCCTTTGCTGGCTCGTATAGCTTGCGACGCGCGTAAATCGCTGGCTATAACTGATTCAGCAGGAATTATCCGAATTCTTTCTGTTAAAGAAGGATCGGCTTTGGCTAAGAAAGGTGTGATTGCGTCGGGATCGCCGACCAGAAGGAGGTCTAATTCAGAATTAGAGATCAGTGCCTGCAATGAAGCAGGCACTGTGACGGAAGGACCGAAATCTCCGCCCATTACATCTAACGCGATGGTTAGACGAGTCAAGGTATCGCCTTGCCAGCACTTATCACGTGAATAAGTTGCAGACAAATATCAGCCGATTACCTTGCGACCGCGGTAGAAACCGTCGGCAGTGATGTGGTGACGCAGGTGAGTTTCACCAGAAGTCTTGTCCACAGACAGAGTGGAAGTGGTCAGAGCATCATGTGAACGACGCATGCCACGTTTAGAACGGGTTGGTTTATTCTGTTGTACGGCCATGGACCTTACTCCTTAAGTACTTTTCTTTAAACTCGCTAATACGGCAAATGGATTTGGTTTCTCCGCCTCTTCAGGCAGTTTACCGAATACCATGTCCGCTTCGGACACTTCACAGTGTTCAGATTCATGTACCGGCACGACAGGCAGTGAAAGAATAATTTCGTCTTCAATCATTGCCAGCAAATCAACTTCGCCAAAATCATCGACTTCGATCGGCTCGTACGCTTCCGGTAATGCCTCAGCCTGTTCATCATTCTGGACAGGACTAAAACAATATGTTGTGTGAACCTGATGTTCAAACGTCTTACCGCATCTCTGGCATTCCAGAGTGACAGCAACATCGGAGTGGCCGGTAATCACAGCCAAACGCTGGTTGTCGATATTAAACGACAAAGAGGTTTGTATATCAGAATCCACACTGACCACTGATTGGGCAACACGCGTAACCTGATCAGCAGTATAGACACCTGTATAGTCTAAACGCTTCTGGGCAGTGCGAACCGCATCAAGGGTCAGGGGTAATTTTACTTTTTGCATAGGGCGCGCATATTAACTTTGTAACGACAGAGAGTCAAAGAAAAAGGCCTTAAAACCGCACCTTTCACCAATATTCGCTTCCGCAGCGGCCGACAGTTTAAAATGTGCGATTCAATAACGCCACGCTTTGTGAAAAAAAATTATGTCAGCACTTCAAAAAAAATTACTTCTGGCTTCAACATCGGTTTACCGCAAGGCCCTTCTCGATAAAACCGGCCTGGTATTTTCCTGCGCCTCACCCGCCATTGATGAGACGCTGGGTCGGGACGAAAAACCCGCCGAACTGGTGCAGCGTCTGGCTTACAGCAAAGCCAGCGTGCTTGCAGCTTTGTATCCTGAACACCTGATAATCGGTTCTGATCAGGTCTGCGTGATTGACAGAAAAATAACCGGCAAACCGCACACGTTTGATAACGCATTCCACCAGTTGCGTGCTGCCAGTGGCAAGACAGTGACGTTTTACACCGGCCTGAGCCTGTATAACGGCGAAACACAAACGGCGCAGACTTTATGTGAAACATTTGACGTGACCTTCCGGTCATTAACTGATGAAGAAATTACCGGTTATTTGCATCGCGAACAACCTTATGACTGTGCCGGGAGCTTTAAATGCGAAGGACTGGGGATCACACTTTTCGACAGTCTGGCAGGACGCGACCCGAACACGCTGATTGGGTTGCCTCTTATTGCCCTGCTCGCCTTGTTGCGTCAGGAAGGCATCAATCCGTTGCTATAAAAGGAATAAAAAAGGCGCACTCTGTGCGCCTCTGTTTACTATTCGCACTTTAACGTGCTGTCGTTTTACCCCGTAAAACTTTCAGGCAGTTACGCAGTTTGGCATCCATCGGTGCTTCAATACGCATCGTCTCACCCGTGTTCGGATGCTCAAAACGCAACGCCGCCGCATGCAGGAATAAACGATTGAGGCCTGTTCCGGACAGTTTTGCATCGAAATCACGCTCACCATAGCGGTCATCAAACGCAATCGGATGTCCGGCATGCAATGCGTGTACGCGGATCTGATGGGTTCTGCCGGTCACCGGGCTGGCTTTAACCAGAGTTGCAAACTCATAACGTTCTTCAATTTTGAAGCGCGTTTCTGAAGGCTTGCCTTCGGCATTAACCCTGACAATACGTTCGCCGCTTTGCAGAATATTTTTCAGTAAAGGGGCCTGCACGACTTTGCAGTGTGACGGCCATTCACCCCGGACCAACGCCAGATAATCCTTTTGCATGCTTTTCACACGCAGTTGCTCATGTAAGGAACGCAGTGCAGAGCGTTTCTTGGCGACCAGCAAAACACCGGAAGTATCACGGTCCAGACGGTGAACCAGTTCCAGAAAACGAGCATCCGGACGCAGCGCACGCAGGCCTTCAATCACGCCGAAACTTAAACCACTGCCGCCGTGTACGGCAGTGCCGGAAGGTTTATTAAGGATCAGCAAATGATCGTCTTCATATAAGATGCAATCCGCCAGCGCGGCGACTTTATCCAGCTTTGCAGAAACAGGCGCTTCATCACGTTCAGCAACACGAACGGGCGGGACACGCACTTCATCACCGGCAATTAATTTATATTCCGGCTTAATTCTTTTCTTATTTACCCGCACTTCACCCTTACGCACGATGCGATAGATCATGCTCTTCGGCACGCCCTTAAGGATTTTAAGTAAGAAGTTGTCGATACGCTGACCGGCTTCGTCGTCAGAAATGGGGATTAATTGTACAGTTGGATTCTCAGTTTTCATGGCTCGCGATTCTAAATATCCGGCACGGTTCGCGCCACTGATTTTTATGTGCTTAACTTTTACTTTACCAGTAACAGCATAGGAAAACCTTCTCACCCCCCCTGTTTTTTAAGAAAGCTCAGGTTCTGACAATGCGGCGCATCTCTCATTGAGGTAAATATCTTACCTGCTTGGGAAAAGTCACCTTGCTATCACAGTGCCTGCAATGGAATAATGAAGTCACTTTCGGCGTTGTTTCTCTTAAGTTAGGGAAAACGCAGGAATTATAGATTTGCCTGATCGCACAAAAACGCAGCAATGGCGTAAGACGTAATGTGAAATCAAGCAATTAGCGGGCTGCGGGTTGCAGCTTGGCCGGCGAATGGAATGAGATCTGTTAACGTAAATTCAGAAGCTATTCCCCTAATAAAAGTGCTGCTTTCACAACGCTGGTGTCTTTAATACAGCAAAAGCAGACTTACCGAAATAATGCGCCCCTATGCAAGCGACAGCCGTGAGGTTGACGATTTGCGAGAAGACTCGGGGCCAACGGTTTATCCGGTCATGAGGTCATTTTGCCCGCAGCTCTGTCAATAATGGAATAATAATGAGTAAGTTAAGATGAAAAGAATGTTGATTAACGCAACTCAGCAAGAAGAGTTGCGCGTTGCCCTCGTAGATGGACAGCGGCTGTATGATTTGGATATTGAAAGTCCGGGCCATGAGCAGAAAAAAGCGAATATTTACAAAGGTAAAATCACCCGCATTGAGCCAAGTCTGGAAGCAGCATTCGTAGATTACGGCGCGGAACGACATGGTTTCCTCCCTCTGAAAGAAATTTCCCGCGAATATTTCCCAAGCAATTATTCTTCCCATGGCCGCCCGAACATCAAAGATGTGTTGCGCGAAGGCCAGGAAGTCATTGTTCAGGTAGATAAAGAAGAGCGTGGAAATAAAGGCGCAGCACTGACGACGTTTATCAGTCTGGCCGGTAGTTATCTGGTTCTGATGCCAAACAATCCACGCGCAGGGGGTATTTCCCGCCGTATTGAAGGCGATGACCGTACTGAACTGAAAGAAGCCTTGTCTTCCCTGCAACTGCCTGATGGCATGGGCCTGATTGTGCGTACTGCCGGTGTCGGTAAATCCGCAGAAGCTCTGCAGTGGGACCTGACTTTCCGTCTTAAGCATTGGGATGCGATCAAGAAAGCCGCTGAAGGCCGCCCTGCGCCATTCCTGATCCATCAGGAAAGCAACGTTATCGTTCGTGCGTTTCGTGATTACCTGCGCCCGGACATCGGTGAGATCCTCATCGATAACCCGAAAGTCCTCGAGCTGGCAAAAGAACATATTGCTGCTCTGGGTCGTCCTGATTTCAGCAGCAAAATTAAGCCGTATGTTGGCGAAATTCCGCTGTTCAGTCATTACCAAATCGAATCGCAGATTGAATCCGCTTTCCAGCGCGAAGTCCGTCTGCCTTCCGGTGGCTCTATTGTTATCGACAGCACCGAAGCGCTGACCGCTATCGACATCAACTCCGCGCGTGCAACCCGCGGCGGCGATATCGAAGAAACCGCATTCAACACCAACCTTGAAGCTGCAGATGAAATTGCCCGTCAGTTACGCCTGCGTGACCTCGGTGGTCTGATTGTTATCGACTTCATCGACATGACACCTGTTCGCCATCAGCGCGAAGTAGAAAACCGTCTGCGTGATGCCGTTCGTCAGGACCGCGCCCGTATTCAAATCGGTCGCATTTCCCGTTTCGGTTTGCTGGAAATGTCCCGTCAGCGCCTCAGCCCGTCATTGGGTGAATCAACGCACCATATCTGCCCGCGTTGTGCAGGTACTGGTACCGTCCGTGACAACGAATCTCTGTCACTGTCGATTCTGCGCTTGATCGAAGAAGAAGCACTGAAAGAAAATACTAAAGAAGTGCATGCCATCGTTCCGGTGCCAATCGCTTCTTACTTGCTGAACGAAAAACGTGAATCGGTGAATGCCATCGAGAAACGTCAGGGTGGTGTGCGTGCAGTGATCGTGCCTAACGATCAGATGCAAACTCCGCACTACCATGTTCTTCGCGTTCGTAAAGGCGAAGAAATTTCTGCACTGAGCTATTTGCTGCCACAGATTCATGAAGCGGAAATGCTGCAACCTTCAGAAGAGTTGCCGACTGAACGTCGTCGTCCTGAGCAACCGGCACTGGCTGCGTTTGCGCTGCAAAGCGAAGCGCCTCCATCCAGCTTTGAGCAGGCAGCAGTGACCGAAGAACCGGTTAAAACCAGAACAGCAACAGTTAATGCGCCTGCGACACCTGTTGCTGAGAAATCAGGGTTTGTCAGCCGCCTTCTGAGTGGTTTGAAAAGCTTGTTCGCACCGGAGCCACAGCAGGAAGTTAAACCTGTTGAAGCACCGCAAGAGACGCCGGAAGCTACTGAAACGGAAAACCGTCGTAACAACGAACGCCGTAATCAACGCCGCCAGGGCGGACGTCGTGATCGCAACGGAGAACGCGGTGAGCGCAATGACCGCGGTAATCGTGGTGAACGTGGCGAAGGTCGTGACAACAATCGTGATAATCGTGGTGAAAGCCGTGATACCCGCGAAAATAATCGCGAACAGCGTGATGATCAACAGCGCCGTGGCCGCCGTAATCAGGAACAGGTTGTTACCGAAACCCGTAGCGAAGAAGTTGAAACTGTCGCTCGTGAAGAACAGCAGCAACAGCCTCGCCGTGAACGTTCGCGTCGCCGTTCTGAAGACAAGCGTAAACCACAAACTGAAGAGAAAGTTCAGGATGTCGCAGTTGTCGAACAGGTTGCTGCTCCGGTGGTTGCCGATGACACTGAGCAGGAAGATCGTCAGCCAACTCAGCGCCGTCAGCGTCGTCAGTTGTCGCATAAAATCCGTTTCGAATCTGAAGCAGAAGTAGATCATGAAGAAGAAGCTGCAGCTCAGTTATTGATCACCGGCACTCGCCCTGCGGCGCCAGCGATTGCTGAGCAGGAACCTTCTGATGCTGAAACCGCAAACGTTGCTGATAGCGAAGATAATCAGAATGACAACGCCCGTGAAAATGGCATGCCACGTCGTTCACGTCGTTCTCCACGCCATCTGCGTGTAAGCGGCCAACGTCGTCGTCGTTATCGTGATGAGCGTTATCCGACCCAGTCACCAATGCCACTTGCAGGTGCGTTCGTTTCTCCGGAAATGGCTTCGGGTAAAGTCTGGGTCACTTATCCGGTTGCTCAGTCCTCTGAACAACAGGTTACTGAAACAGAAACTCCTGAAGTGCTGACTGAGCAGGTCGAGATTGCACAGGCGAATACGCCGGTAATATCTGACATCACTGACGTTACGCAACAGCCAGTCGCAGAGCCTGTCAATGATGTTGTTGACGCTGCACCACAAGAGGTGCCGGCCGAAATCGCAGCAGCAGACGTTGCACAGCCTGTAGCCGACGAGCCAGTGCTGGTCGAACCGGCAACAGCTGAACCTGTTGCAGAAACACCTGTGGTTGATGTTGCGCCAGAAGCGCTCGAGCCTGCGATCGTTGAACCCACAGATGTTCTCGCTGCATCTGAAGTTCAGGCACCTGCGCCAGTCGCCGAACCCGAAGTGAAAGCTGAACCTGTTGCTGAAGTTAAACCTGCTGTGGAAACTGCGCCAGTCGCAGCCGCTCCGGCAGGTACTGAAGCTGCGGTTGTTGCACCTCGCTTCAAGCACCTCGCAACCGCGCCAATGACGAAGGCGCCAGCACCTGCCTATGTGCCAGAGCCACCTCGTCACAGTGACTGGATTCGTCCTGAGTTCAACTTTGAGGGTAAGGGCTCTGCAGGCGGCCATGCGGCAGCCACCACTGCAACAGCCCCGGCCACCAAACCTGAGATGCCAGCCGAGTAATCGCTGACCACTCAGTCTAAAAAAACCCGCCTCGGCGGGTTTTTTTATAGAAACTGTTGAAGATTCAATCTCATCAGGCCAGACTTTTCAACCGGCGAATCGTGAGTTCCTCCAGTTTGCCTTCCAGGCTTTTTGCAAAATGCTGGAAATGTTCAGTTTTGTTGTGCTGATTCAGCGCTTCTTCAGAGGCCCATCGCTCGTAGAAAACAAAAGTCCTTTCTGTATCGAGATCCTGATGCAACTCATATTGCAGGCACCCTACTTCCTGTCGGCTTGGTTCAATTACGTCAAGCAACGCTTCTGTCACTTTTGCCGTAAACTCTTTTTTAGCGACAATAGTGGCAACAACTCTGATTTCCATAATGGTTCTCCTGTTTTTTTGGTCATGCTTAGCGGCGAACCGGTAAGCACTCTGACTAAAATCTGTCCCCACTATGAACCTTTCGACACATTGATTTCAATACGAACTTTATTTAACAGATGCAACACATCGCTTTTACGCTTATTCTTGTTCCCCGCCGTTAATGCTCCCATTACCGCACCTGATCCCAATATCTTGTCTCTCAATGCCGGAGTTTTGCCTGATGACCGCAACACCGCAAGTTTTGAAAATCCGCCGTCCAGATGACTGGCATATTCACCTTCGTGACGACCAAATGCTCAGCACGGTGTTACCTTTCACCAGTGAAGTATTTGGTCGTGCGATTGTCATGCCAAACCTGAGCCCTCCCGTAACCACCGTGGCGGCTGCGATAGCATATCGTGAACGGATTATGGCCGCGTTGCCTGTCGGACATAATTTTACCCCTCTGATGACCTGCTATCTGACCGATTCTCTGGATCCGGAAGAAATTGCCCGCGGTTTCGAGCAAGGCGTGTTCACAGCAGCAAAACTGTATCCGGCCAACGCGACAACAAATTCCCAGCATGGCGTTTCTGATACCAAAATGATTTACCCTGTTTTGGAACGTATGCAGAAAATCGGTATGCCTTTGCTGATCCACGGTGAAGTCACTCACAACCATGTTGATATTTTTGATCGTGAAGCCCGCTTCATTGATGAAGTTATGGATCCGGTGCGTCGTCAGTTCCCTGAATTGAAAATTGTCTTCGAGCACATCACCACCAAAGAAGCCGCGCAGTATGTTCTTTCCGGCAATCAGTATCTGGGCGCAACCATTACGCCGCAGCATCTGATGTTCAACCGCAATCACATGCTGGTTGGCGGCGTGCGCCCTCACCTGTTCTGTCTCCCCATTCTCAAACGCAACGTTCATCAGGAAGCATTGCGTGAGGTCATCGCCAGCGGCGCGGATCGCTTCTTCCTCGGTACCGACTCTGCGCCGCACACCAAAGACCGTAAAGAATCGAGCTGCGGATGTGCAGGTTGCTTCAATGCCCCACTGGCGTTATCGGCTTATGCGACCGTCTTTGAAGAAATGAATGCACTGCAACACTTTGAGGCGTTTTGCTCCCTTAACGGCCCGCGTTTCTATGGCCTGCCGCTCAATGAAGACTTCATCGAAATGTCTCGTATACCGGTGACGCAGCCGGAAGAAATTGCATTGGGCAATGAATCTGTTGTGCCATTCCTCGCAGGTCAGACACTGAACTGGAAAGTGACGTCGAACTAAATACAAATTCTCACAAGCGTGTATTGCACTGATCATGATTTGACTGTATAAATATACAGTCAAATCTATTCAGGAGGTCCTATGCGTGTTGAAGTCACAATCGATAAAACCAAGCCTCTGCCTGCTGGCGCGCTGGACGCGTTATCAGGTGAATTGAGTAAAAGAATTAACAAACAGTTTTCTGACCGCGAAAATAAAATTCAGGTCCGCTATGCGGGGGCAAATAGCCTGTCCGTTTTGGGTGGCGCAAAAACTGACCGTGACCTTATCGAGGAAATTCTTCAGGAAACCTGGGAAAGCGCGGATGACTGGTTCTCAAATCAGAACGATGAGTAACCCGATGAAATCCCTGAAAAGCCATTCACTTTTTACTCCCTATCTATAATAATCAGGTTTATTAAAACCACGCCGCAAGGCTATTGGTGTATTTCACCGGGCGTCGCAGTCCGGTTTTTTATTCTTTTTTACTGCATAAAACAGACTCTTCTGAAAAATAAAATTTAAGTTAATCTCAGATTATTCCGCTGAATAAATAATCAACACAAATTATTTACAATTTAATACGCTTAAATCACTCCATAAATCGGTTTATCTGTTTATACTGAAATTGCTCACATGATAATGAGCCGCCTTGATCCTCAGATAGTCACTCACGTCAGTCACTACAATATAAGGGGTCTATATGGACAGAAATGATGAAGTTATTCAGACACACCCGCTTGTTGGTTGGGATATCAGTACCGTCGACTCTTATGATGCCATGATGATACGCCTTCATTACCTGTCTTCAAAAGACCAGACACCCGAGGATGCTCAGGTAGACAGAACCTTGTGGTTAACTACCGACGTTGCACGGCAACTCATTAACATTCTTGAAGCCGGCATCGAAAAGATAGAATCTAACGAGTACGAATACAGTGATCACCGAAAACACTAATCTTTACCTGCCAGTCTGAGGCACCAGCGATTTATCCTGGTGCCTTTTTCTTTGCCTCCGCGCTGCTTGCCTTCTTCGCCTTAAACTCTCTATCATGCCAGTAGCCAGTTTGTTAAAAATTCTCACCACAGGAACGTTTGAATTATGGATTACGATCTCATTATCGTGGGCAGCGGTTCGGTCGGTTCAGCCGCAGGCTACTACGCCACCCGTTCCGGCTTGAAAGTGCTGATGATAGATAGCGCAATGCCACCCCATCAGGCGGGCAGTCACCATGGCGAAACGCGCCTTATCCGCCACGCTTACGGCGAAGGTTCCCGTTATGTGCCAATGCTGCTGAGAGCTCAAACACTTTGGGATGAGCTGGCAGAACTGAGCAGCGATAAGATTTTCCATCGTAGCGGCGTCCTGAATATTGGTCCTGAAAACTCTGAATTTATCAGTAACGTTAAGAACAGCGCAGAAACCTACAATCTCGTCATACAATCCCTTAGTGCGGCTGAAATTCGCGAAAAGTGGCCTCTGTTCACGTTGCAGGACGGCTATTGCGGTGTATACGAACCCAACTCGGGTTTTCTGCAAAGTGAAATGGCGGTTGCGGCATACATTCGTCTCGCACGGGAAGCAGGCTGTGCGCAATTATTCAACTGTCCCGTTGAAAGTATTAACTGGCTGGATGATGGCATTGAAGTATCAACGATTGACGGAGTCTACCGCGGGGCCAAACTGGTGGTAACGGCGGGAACCTGGGTCACGAAAATCCTCCCGGAATTACCCGTGAAGCCTCTGCGTAAGGTGTTTGCCTGGTTCCATGCAGATGGCCGCTACAGTGAAGAAAACCATTTTCCAGCCTTTACGCTCGAAACTCTGCAAGGCGATCAGTACTACGGATTCCCCTCAGTGAAGGATGAACTTAAGTTAGGTAAACATAACGGTGGTCAATGGATAACGGAACCCGAGCAGCGTAAACCTTACGGCAGCGTCAGTCAGGATGGCACAGAGTCCTTCAATTTCTTCCGCCATTTCCTGCCGGGTGTAGGTGTCAGTTTGCGTGGTGCGTCATGCACTTATGACATGACGACTGATGAAGATTTCATTATTGATACCCTGCCGGGCAGAGAAAATACCTTAGTGATTTCGGGATTAAGTGGTCACGGTTTTAAATTCGCCAGCGTATTAGGGGAAATAGTTACTCACTTCGGTAACAATCATCCTATTCCTTTTGATCTCACCCCCTTTTCTCTTACGCGGTTCAATTAACGTAAAATAATTTCAACCCTCGTGAATATTTATCGAGGGTTATCATTTTATTAACGATACGATTTTTTCAATTTCAGTTTGAACAAGATCAATAGACTGGAATTTACGAATTGACAGCATTATAGAAAAGAATCTATGCTGGATACAGAAATCACAGGAGTGGTTTCGGCGCGTAATGTTACGCATGACAAGGACGTGGTATGAAAATTTGTATAATTGAACCCTGTGGTTTTACGCGTTTAGGAATTTTCTCTTATCTTATTGAAAATAACAGCCTCGATATTATCGACACTGTGAATATTTCTCACTCCCTCAATCTAATTCCTGAATTTCAACCTGATATTATTCTTGTGAATATGACAAACCATTGCCATAACGCAGAAGTATCTGAGGAATTAAAAGCTTTTTTTGAATTTCGTCAAAGCGCCCGAATATACTGCTACGTTGACGCCAGTTAACCGGATTCCGAAACACCGATTGCCGTTACCCGCGAAGTCTCTATTCTCAACAAGCAGGCACTCACCTCCCTCTTGCAGCAGATTGCAGCAGATCCCGAAGCATTTATGCCGATAAATAACTTCGGTTTGCCAAAAATGTTACTTAGCGATCAGGAAATTCTGGTAATGAGCTACTGGATGTCTGAGATGCCGAACTACCGCATTGCCAGAAAATTAAACATCAGCAGCCGTACGGTATATGTCCATAAACGACATCTGGCGCAGAAAATCAAAGTCCGTAACCGGCTGGAATTTTGTTTCATTTACAACCTGATTAAGTATTTATTCTGGCCCATTGATGATATTTCTGCGACGCCAATCAGCCGACAAATTAAAGACGACTTGCAGATGATTTACAAAACTTATAGCTAAACCTGCAAAAACCCTAAATGCCCTGATAATTCAGGGCATTTTATATCGTGATATTCTTCACCCATCTTTTTAAATATCTTGTTTGTATCCCTTCTCTCTCTCGCCAGGTTGCACTATGACGACAGAAGCCGACGATGGCCTTAATGTTAGCAGACTCACCAATGACAAGCATAATTTCTCGTCATGCGACTCCCACAAAAATCACAAACATCCTGCTTTCAGTGATTCGCTTAATGCATAAAAAATTGAAATGTTTGCTCATCATTTTGAAGAGAAAAGCTAACTTTTATGTTCTGGCGGACCATCACCCAGAAGCACGGCAATTTTGTGACCTGCCGCCGTAGGTTCAAGGGCTATCTTGAGCACAATCGTCAGCGGCACCGAAAGCAACATGCCGACCGGCCCCATCAGCCATCCCCAGAATATCAGCGACATAAAGACCACAAGCGTCGATAACCCCAATCCGCGCCCCAGAATTTTCGGATCAATAATGCTGCCGAAAATCAGATTGATGAGGATATAGCCCCCTGCCAGGATCAACCCTTCACTGAAACCGTTAAACAAAAATGCCTGAATGATCGGCGGAATAGCCGCGATAAAAGAACCAATATTGGGAATGTAATTCAGGGCGAAAGCCAGCATCCCCCACAGGAACGCAAAACGGATGCCGGTAACTGCCAGCAAGGCCCAAACTGCCAGCCCCGTCGCCACACTTATCAGCGTTTTGATCACCAGATAGCGTGTCACGCTGTCCAGGGCACGCTGAATATTAGCCATTCCTTTGCCCGGGTCCTCAGACATCTGCTCCACTTTGTAGGGCAGTTGCGGGACTTCAAGCAGCATGAATGCCACGGTCATCAGCAGTAAGAACAGACCGGCCATGGCGTTGGACAAATAGCTGATTAACTTACTGACCATATTCAGCGTCGCCGCCGGATCGATGTAACTGGCCAGTTGCTCGGGAGATAACGTCAGTTCGCTTTGCGGAAACCAGGCCTCAATATCACTGAGTTTGTCGACAATAAGTCCGCGATATTGTGGCAATGTGCGGGCAAATTCATTGAGCGTCACCAGCAGTTTGGTGGTCAGAAAAACCATCATGCAAATCACCAGCGTTGCCACCAGCAAAACAGCGAGTGCCCGGGGCACCCGCCATTTTTCCAGTAAGACAATCAGCGGATTCAATACGAAAGCCAGAAACAGCGCCAGAATAAAGGGCACGATGATATCTGCAGCAGATTTAATCCCCGCGAAGATCACTACCAGCATCGCCATCATTACAACAATTTTCAGACCCTGAGTTGTCACGATCGTTTTACGCAAGCCTTTCTCTCCTGAAGCTGGCCGGATCCTTAGCGAGATTTCACCCACTCACGCAGACGCTGGATATGCAGATACAGCGCCGGAATAAACAGGATCCCCACCGTCGTGGATAGCAACATACCACTGAACACCGTAACGCCGATGATATGCCGACTCATGGCACCTGCACCGGATGCCATGACCAGCGGTAACACCCCGAGAATGAACGAGATTGCCGTCATCATTACCGCGCGGAAACGCTGTTTCGCGCCGTCCTGTGCCGCTTCGCTAACGGATGCCCCCTCTTCTCTTCTGGCTTTTGAGAATTCAACAATCAGAATGGCATTTTTCGCCGCGAGGCCGATTAACAAGACCATACCAATCTGAGCATATACGTCGTTGCTCAGCCCCGCCATGTGCAGGCCGCCGATTGCACCAAACACCGCGAAAATCACAGAAATCATCACAACAAGAGGAATGCTCCAGCTTTCGTATTGCGCCACCAGAAACAGATACGCAAACAGCAGTGCCGCGGCATAGATAAGGATGGCCTGGCCACCAGCCTGAATTTCCTGCAATGACATGCCGGTCCATTCATAGCCGTAACCCGCAGGCAGCTTCTCGCTCAGGATATGTTCCATCTGCGCCATCGCCTCACCGGAACTGATGCCGGGTGCCGCCGAGCCGCTGATAGCCAGTGAAGGGAACTGATTATATTGCGTGATAAACGGTGCACCCAGCGACGGTGTCATTTCAACCATCTTCGCAAGGCTGACCAGTGAGCCGTTGTCGCTGCGTACCGTGAGTGTGGATATCTGGTCTGCGCGCTGGCGATCTTCCATTTCGTTTTGCATCTGCACATTGAACAGACGGTTATTGATGATGAAATCGCTGACGTTCACGCCACCAAGTGATGTCTGCAACGTACCGAAAATACGGCTGACCGGTACCTGTAACAGCGCCGCACGGTCACGATCCACGCTCAGGGCGATTTCCGGCACGGATGCACTAAAGGTAGTAAATACACGGCTCAGATTAGGATCCTGGTTAGCGGCCTGGATCAGCGCCTGTCCGGTGACAGCCAGTTCCTGTGGCGATTGCCCCTGTAACGCCTGCAAACGTAAATCCAGCCCTGAGGCCGTACCTAATCCGGAAATCGCGGGCGGATTTATTGCCATAATCATTGCAGATGGAATACCCGACATCGCCGGTTGCAGGCGACCAATCACCTGATCCACACTGTCGCGATCGCCCCACGGCTTGAGCAACACGATACCAAATGCGGCGTTTGGCGAACTCCCGCCACTCAGCAGGCTGAAGCCACTGATGGCGATCACATCCTCGACCGCCGGGTCTTTTTGCATAATCTGCTGCATCTGCCCGAGCACGGCATCGGTGCGGTTTAATGACGCCCCGTCGGGTAACTGCACATTCACGAAGAAGTAGCCCTGATCTTCATCCGGCAGGAAGGATTTTGGCAAACTGCTGTAGCCCCATACACAGGCTCCGCCGATCACCAGAACCGTTACAACGCTGGTGAACGCACTTTTACTGATGCCCCGTGCGGCTTTCACATAGACATCGCGAACAGCGTCCAGCCCCTGATTAAACCAGTGGAAAACACGGGCCGGCTTCGCAGGTCGCGGCTTGAGAAGGGTTGCGCACAGCGCAGAGGTCAGGGTCAGCGCGTTGATACTTGAAAGAACAACGGCCGCCGACAGAGTGACAGCAAACTGACGATACAGCGCACCGGTAATACCCGGCAGAACCGCAATGGGCACAAATACCGCCAGCAGAACCACAGTAGTGGCGATGACCGGCCCGGCAATTTGCTTCAGAGCTTTGCGGGTTGCGGCCACACGCCCGAGCGACGGATCCTCCATCATCAGGCGCTCAACGTTTTCCACCACCACGATGGCGTCATCGACCACTACCGTCAGCGCCAAAATAATGGCAAATAAGCTGAGGGTATTGGCGGAATAGCCAAAGGCATAAAGCACGGCAAACGTCCCCAGTAAAGACACCGGAATGGTCAGTGCGACGATGAATGTCGCCCGCATACTTTGCAGGAACAGATAAACAATCGACAGGACGACGACGAAGGTCAGTACCAGTGAAACGGCAATCTCATCAAGCGTAGCACTGACAAAACGAGTCGAGTCGAATTTGATTTCATAGGTAAGATCATCCGGGAAATTGCGTGCCTGACGCGACATTTCCTCCCGCACAGCATTCGCCACATTCAGCGCATTTGCCCCCGGTGCGGGATAGACTGACAGGAAGGCAGACGGCGTCTGATTCAGTGTCGCATTCACCTGATAATCCTGCGCACCCAGTTCAATACGCGCGACATCGCGCAAACGCACCGTACCGCCATGAGCATTTTTACGCACAATAATATTGCCGAACGCTTCCGGCGAACTCAGACGCCCCGCACCGCTGATGGTCAGGGTTTGCTGCTGCATTGACGGACTCGGTGACGCGCCAATCTGCCCGGCCGCCGCCTGCACATTCTGATTCTGAATAGCGGCGCTGATTTCCATACTGCTGACATCCAGCGCTTCCATTTTGCGCGGGTCCAGCCAGATACGCATGCTGTAATCACGGGAACCGAAAACCCGGACATCACCTACACCATCCACACGCGCCAGCGCATCACGCAACTGAATGCTGGCAAAGTTGCTGATAAACAGCATGTCATGGGTATTTTCCGGTGAAAGGAGGCTGATGCCCATCAGAATATTAGAAGCCTGTTTGCGCACCGACACGCCCGTGTTCAGCACTTCCGGCGGAAGACGTGAGCTGACCTGTGAAATACGGTTTTGTACTTCAACAGCCGCCGTATCCGGATCCGTACCGCTGGCGAACGTAATAGTCAGGGTGTAGCTGCCGTTATTGCCGCTATTCGACGACATATACAGCATGTTACTGACACCGTTAACCTGCGCCTCAATCGGCGCGGCAACGGATTCCGCTACGTCCCGTGCACTCGCACCGGGATAAATAGCACTGACTGACACCACGGGTGGCGTGATATCCGGATATTGCTCAACCGGAATGACCTTCAGGGCGACGGCACCGATCAGCGCCGTCACCAGCGCGATGACAACCGCAAAGCGGGGTCTTTTAATAAATTGCTGGAGCATCGTTATTCCTTAACGTTTCTTCGCGGCCATATCCGGGGCATCCGTAGCAGCCCGTGCATTCACTTCCATACCTGGCCGGATCCATTGCAGGCCTTCTGTCACAACTTTTTCTCCGCCCTGCAAACCCTCAATGACGAAATAGCCGTGTCCCGTTTGTGCACCAAGACGCACCGGGCGTGCTTCCACGCGCTGTCCGGCATTCACCAGCAAGACAAAGTGCCCTGCCGCATTTTGCTGCAAAGCCTGCGCAGGCAGTACCGGCAGAGAATGTCCGGAACGCGGCGCTGCGGCCACATTCACGGTGCCCCCCGGCAGCAAACGATGGTCTGGATTTGCCACAGTCAGCCTGACCGGCAAGGTCCCTGTTTGCGCATCAATACGATTGCCGAGGGATTCCAGCACGGGCGCTTTCATATAAGGTGAACCGTCCGATAAGCGCAGAGAAAGCGTCATGTTATCGGCAGAGAAAGCGTCTTCCAGCGTGCCACTGCTGTGGCTGGCACTGAGAACATCACGTTCATTCACTGAAATCACCACACGTACCGGATCGAGCTGCACGATTTCCGTGAGTGCACCGCTGGCCGGATTCACCAGACTGCCGGTATGAAAATGGCTCACGCCGATGCGCCCTGCAATGGGCGCCGTAATGCGGGTATAGCTTAGTTGCAGTTCCTGCGTTTTTAACGCCGCCTGCGCCTGCGCGACAGCCGCACGGGCGGTATCACGGGCAGCCAGCGCGGTATCGACATCAGACTGGCTGACGGTATGCGCATCACCGAGACGCTGTATGCGGTTCAGATGGGTTTGTGCATGGCGTGCGGTAGCATTGGCGCTGTCGAGCTGGGCTTTGGCCTGAGCGACAGCCGCCTGATGCAAGGCGGGATCGATTTCATACAAGACGTCGCCGGCATTCACAAACTGCCCCTCCTCAAAGGCCCGGCGGGCGATAAATCCTTCAGTCCGGCTGGTCACATTGACGGCCTGAACAGCTTCAAGACGCCCGAGATAGGTCCGGCTGACGCCATCAGGTTGAGTGGTGATGGTCTCAGTGGTCACTGTCGGCAAAGGCTGCGCCGCCACGCGGGTCAGGGGGAATAATAATGTTGTCAGCAGCACTGGCACTGCCATAAAACGGCTCATTGCAGGAAACATATGTCACTCTCCATGTGATGTCGGATGGTGCTCTTTTAATTCAGCTAAAGCGCCCACACCGGCAAACATCAAATATTAATCTATAAAAAAATTCCTAATCAGGATTATTGAGAATTATAAATATTGTCTGATATCACAAACTGATCTCGATCACCTCGAGAATCAACCTTTAACATATTTACGTTTTATTTAAGAAACATTTAGATTGATAGCCTGAATAACAAAACTTCATGTTCACATAAAATGACCGGCTAATGAAAAGCATCAACAAGGATTAATCACTCCTGAAATCATTATTTTTACTCAAATTTTTAGTATCAGGATTAACTTTACCTTCGATGACAAAACCTTACAGACCCCTGTCATCACTGAAATCGATATAATCAAAACCGCCGTAAGATAACAAAAGCAAAAGCACTGAAGGAAACCTTCCTGATACCATCAAAAATAATGAACAAGTTAAATTAATCGGTTAATTTGAAAATAATAGTTTGCCAATATGTTTCCAAATGTTTATTTTCCACAAACACCCTCTTCACTGAGAACATCATCTTATGCTGTGGAAAAATACACCTGCACGCTTTGGCCATATTTCAGTGTTAATTCACTGGCTCATCGCTGTGGCCGTTTATGGTTTATTTGCACTGGGATTATGGATGGTCGGATTGGGCTATTACGACACCTGGTATCACCGTGCACCGGAAATACATAAAAGTATCGGCATCCTGATTTTTGCTGCGATGGTATTTCGTCTTGCTTGGCGGTTTATTTCTCCGACACCTAAGCCGCTGGCAAGCTACAGCGTGAAAACGCGTATTGGCGCCTGGCTGGCTCATGTTCTGCTGTTCATCGGCCTGTTCGGCATTCTGATCAGCGGTTATCTGATTTCGACGGCTGAAGGTCAGCCTGTCAGTGTCTTCGGCTGGTTTGAGATCCCTGCCACACTGTCTGGACTGGAACAACAGGCCGATATCGCGGGCACGCTGCATCTGTGGATGGCGTGGGGCATTTTGATCATCTCAGGTTTTCACGCCCTTGCCGCGCTTAAACATCATTTCATCGATCGTGACAGCACCCTGACCCGCATGCTGGGGCGCTGATCCGGCTCACGGTCAGCTCTTTACTTATGTTGTTCATATTATGGATAAACGGAGAATAACCATGTTGAAAAAGACCACTCTGGGTTTAACCCTGGCGTCGCTGTTACTGGCGGCGGGTTCGGCAACGGCAGCCAGCTACAAGATCGACAAAGAAGGTCAGCACGCTTTTATTGAATTCCGTATCAAGCATTTAGGGTACAGCTGGCTGTACGGCAGCTTTAATGATTTCGATGGCGGATTCACTTTTGATGAGAAAGATCCCGCTGCGGATAAAGTGAATGTCACGATTAACACCACCAGCGTATTCACCAATCACGCCGAACGTGACAAACATTTGCGCAGCGCTGAATTCCTGAATGTTGGCAAACATCCGCAGGCCACATTCAAATCAACGTCAGTGAAGAAAGAAGGTGAAAATCTGGCAGTGACTGGCGATTTCACGCTGAACGGCGTCACCAAACCTTTAACGTTACAGGCTAAGTTGCTCGGTCAGGGCAAGGATCCATGGGGCGGTTATCGTGCAGGTTTTGAAGCGGCAGGGTCCATCGCGCTGAAGGATTATGGAATTACTACCGATCTCGGTCCGGCATCGCAGAATGTCGAGCTGATTATTTCGGTCGAGGGTGTGCAGGAGAAGTAATCCCCTTCCCTCAACGTATAAAGCCCTGAATCGCTGCCGCCATTCAGGGCTTTTTTATACACGCCGGTCAGTCGTTTTCAGGTGCCGGAATATGCATGGTGGTTTGCAATAAGCCTTTGGACTTATTGAATATTTTTATGCCATTCTCACGACCCGCGCGCAATGCACGTTGTTCTTCTACTGGCAGCTTCAGCTCTGTCATACAGATTTCGCTGCAACAGCCGTCAAATTTCGCCGCACACGTCGGGCACTGAATAAACAGCAGATGGCAGCCGTCGTTTTTGCAGTTGGTATGGTTATCGCAGGCCACACCGCACTGGTGACAGTGTGCAATCACGTCATCGGAAATACGCTCGCCCATACGTTCATCAAAGACAAAGTTTTTGCCTTTAAATTTTACCGGTAACCCCTGCTCTTTGGCACGGCGTGCATATTCGATAATACCGCCTTCCACGTGATAGACGTTTTTAAAACCGTTATGCAACATGTACGCGCTGGCTTTCTCACAGCGAATGCCGCCAGTGCAATACATCACGATTTTCTTGTCTTTGTCTTCTTTAAGCATATCAACGGCCATAGGCAGTTGATCGCGGAAAGTGTCAGACGGGACTTCAATCGCATTATCAAAATGCCCCACTTCGTATTCGTAGTGGTTGCGCATATCGACAAACAATGTGTCCGGATCGTCAATCATGGCGTTGACCTGTTCGGCTTTCAGGTACTCACCCACATTTGACGGGTCGAAAGAATCATCATCAATCCCGTCCGCGACAATGCGGTCACGCACTTTGAGACGCAACACCCAGAAGGATTTACCATCATCTTCCAGCGCGACATTCAGGCGGATCTGATCCAGCGCCGGATGGCTGGAAAACAGCACGGTTTTGAACGCTTCAAACTGGCTTTGCGGCACGCTGATTTGTGCGTTAATCCCTTCTTTTGCCACGTAAATACGGCCAAATACGTTAAGGCGTGTCAGGCTGACGTACAGGGCGTCACGAAAGGCTTTTGGATCTTCGAGCTGGAAATACTTATAAAAAGAAACCGTAGTGCGGGGCTCAGTTTCAGCCAACATGCGCGCACGCAGTTCCTCATTAGAAATACGGTTATGTAACACTGGCATGGTGTACGTTCCTGTCTTTCAGGGGAATTTAACTATTGATACCGAATAGCTACTTTTGAAGCGGCAAGATTATACATTAAAGCAACAATGAGGACATCTCCCGTTGCAAATTCGTCAGGAGAAAAACACCTGCTGTACATTGCCCATTTTTGAAATGCGATAACCTATTCTTAGTTGTTATCTATTCTTGTAGTCCATCACCACGCTGAATTTTAAGGGGCATGAAACATGAGTAAGCTTTTTGAACCGATTTCCTTAGGGAAGCTGACACTCGCTAACCGCATCGTGATCGCGCCAATGTGCCAGTATTCATCCGACGAAGGGAAAGCCACGTCCTGGCATCACGCGCATCTCGGGCAGTTATCCTTTTCAGGTGCGGGTTTGCTGATCCTGGAAGCGACCGCTGTCGAGGCCGTGGGGCGTATCTCGGCTCAGGATCTGGGCTTGTGGGACGATGCAACCGAAGCGGCCATGAAGGATTTAGTGACCGGCTTACGTGAAAACAGCGATATGCCACTTGGCCTGCAACTCGGACATGCGGGACGTAAAGCGTCGTGTGCTGCGCCGTGGCAAGGCGGAGCACAAATCGCCCAGTCAGCGGGTGGCTGGCAGACGATTGCGCCTTCCGCCGTCGCCTTCACCGAAGGCACTGAGGCCCCGCAGGCAATGTCGCTGGAGCGAATCGCTGAGCTGAAAAAAGCCTATGTCGATACAGTTCGTCGCGCCGACCGTCTGGGCTTTGATCTGCTGGAACTGCACGGCGCTCACGGTTATCTGCTGCACCAGTTCCTGTCACCACTTTCAAACCAGCGCACCGACCAGTACGGCGGCTCACTGGAAAACCGTATGCGCCTGCTGCTGGAGATCTTCGGGGAAATCCGTGCGGCATTCCCGGCAGAAAAACCGATTGGTGTGCGTATTTCCGCCACCGACTGGGTGGAGGGAGGCTGGGATCTGGAGCAATCCATTGAACTCGCCAAAGCGCTTGATGAACTGGGTTGCAGCTACATTCACGTCTCCAGCGGCGGTCTGAGTCCGCATCAGAAAATCACCGTCGGCCCGAACTATCAGGTGCCATTTGCTGATGGCATTAAGCGTTATGTGAAAATGCCGGTGATCGCTGTGGGTCTGATCACTGAACCGGAACAGGCGGAAGCCATTATCGGCACCGGACAGGCAGACATGATTGCTCTGGCACGCGGTATTTTGTATAACCCGCGCTGGCCCTGGCATGCAGCGGCAAAACTGGGGGAAAAAGTGGCCGCGCCGAAACAGTACTGGCGCAGCGAACCGCATAGCGTCAAAGGCCTTTTCCTGCCGGAATAATAACCAGATTTAAGATTAACGCGAAAGTCGCCAGAAAGGGGATTTTGCAAACGTGATCACGGGCGGCCCGACAGCCGCCCGTTTCATTGACAAAAAGACATTCTCTATTGATATTTGAATTGATGGTGAATGAATATGCCGGGACATTAATGAGAATTCGTTTTGTTTTTCATTCACTCAACCTATAAATAAATGAGGTATTAGTGCCGTGAATTTTCACCTCACATCAAAAAAATGCCACAATATGTCACTTTGCTGCAGAAGATAACGGACAACACATATTCCGGATGAATATGTGTGCGTGTTTCTGTGGCAGGCTGCTGCATTAGACAGAGCTTATAAACTTTCTACTTCGACTCACTGACGCAGAGATTCTATGACTCAGGTACCAACCTTTAATCGTTCGTTACTGCACCCTCGTTACTGGATCACCTGGATGGGTCTGGGACTGCTTTATGCACTGGTGTTACTGCCTTATCCGGTTATTTATCGCATCGGTACCGGGCTGGGTCGCTTCTCAATGCGCTTCCTGAAACGTCGCTATAAAATCGCCAGACGCAATATCGAATTGTGTTTCCCGGATATGCGCCCGGAACAGCGCGAAGATATGATTGTGAAAAATTTCGAATCCGTCGGCATGGGGTTGTTTGAAACCGGCATGGCGTGGTTCTGGCCAGACTGGCGCATCGAGCGCTGGTTTAAAGTCAGCGGTCTGGAACATATCCAGCATGCGCGTGATAACAAGCAAGGCGTTCTGCTGATCGGTGTACATTTCCTGACGCTGGAACTGGGTGCACGTATCTTTGGTATCCATAATCCTGGCGTGGGGGTTTACCGTCCTCACGATAACAAGCTGATGGATTGGATCCAGACCAAAGGCCGAATGCGCTCGAATAAAGGGATGCTGGATCGCAAAGATCTCAAAGGGATGATCCGCAGCCTCAAGCAAGGCGACATCATCTGGTACGCGCCTGATCATGACTACGGCCCGCGCGCCAGCGTATTTGTACCGTTCTTCGCGGTCGATAAAGCCGCCACCACCACCGGGACATATCTGCTGGCACGCATGGGCAAACCGGCAATTATTCCCTTCACTCCGCGTCGTCTGCCGAAAGGGGAAGGTTATGAGATGATTATTCACCCTCAGGTCGCTGACTTCCCGCTGGATGATGAAGTGGTTGCCGCCACGTATATGAATAAAGTGGTGGAAAACGAGATCTGTCAGGCGCCGGAGCAATATATGTGGCTGCACCGTCGCTTTAAAACACGCCCGCAAGGTGAGCCTTCGCTCTATAAAGCCCTTAGCGATTAATCACCCGGAACCGGTCCGGCAGCCGCAGGTCCGGTTTTTTTGATTTGCTTCATCAGTTTTTTTCACAGACTTCTTCAAACTTATCAGATTTGATCCCACCCGATTTAGGCCAATACTCTCTCCATAATTTCTGCATGTGATTACTCCGCTGATTTTGGAGCCGCGTGCCTCCCGCCTCTTAAAGGCATGTTACCTTTGCAAGGAACACATTATGTTGGCAAAACTGAACTCCGCTTTTACCCGTGCTGTTGATCATCAGAACTTTGGTAAACTTTTGTTGCGTCTGACTTTTGGTATTTTAGTTTTATTCCATGGTGTAGCAAAAATGGAAAATGGCGTGGGCTGGATTGCACAGATGTTACAGGCTGATGGCCTGCCGGGCTTTATTGCTTACGGTGCGTACATCGGTGAAGTGATTGCGCCGGTTCTGATTATTCTGGGCATCTTGACCCGCCCTGCCGCTCTGGTGCTGGCATTCAACATTTTAGTGGCAGTTTTCCTGGTCGTGGGTGGCAAATTTTTCACCGTTACTGAAGTCGGTGCATGGGGGCTGGAAGGTGAAGCTCTGTACTTCTTTGGTGGTCTGGTCATCATGTTCCTGGGCAGCGGCCGTTACTCTGTCATGAAGAACGAAGCCCTGCGCTAAAATCCGGTTTTAGTATTGCGTTTTTAATTCTTTGTCTGTCGCGGTCAGCCTCCTTGCTGACCGTTTTTTGGCTTTCATCTGCTCTCCCTCACTCCTCCAGACTTTTTGAACCTGTATTTCACTTCGCTTGTTACAGTTCGTTAACATCATTGAAGTGAATGATAATTAGGCGCATAATTATTAAGCCAATTGATTGTTACTTATGCTCTGCCTTGTTTCTTTGTGTCATTCCAGAGCGAATCTGACCTCTTTCTTCGGTATTTTATGACTTCGGCCTCTGAACCTGAAATCGCCCCAGATCCCATTAACTGGAAACGTAATCTGTTTGTCGCCTGGATCGGTTGCTTCCTGACCGGTGCCGCATTCAGTCTGATCATGCCCTTCCTGCCCCTTTACGTGGAAACCCTCGGCGTAACCGGTCATGAATCCCTGAATATGTGGTCGGGTCTGGTTTTCAGTATCACCTTCTTGTTTTCCGCCATCGCCTCCCCCTTCTGGGGCGGACTCGCGGACCGTAAAGGCCGCAAAATCATGCTGCTGCGATCCGCACTCGGCATGTCCATCGTCATGGTATTAATGGGCTTCGCGCAGAATATCTGGCAGTTCCTGATTCTTCGCGCGTTACTTGGCTTGCTGGGCGGATTTGTTCCCAATGCTAACGCGCTGATTGCCACACAAATCCCACGCAATAAAAGCGGCTGGGCGCTGGGTACGTTATCAACTGGCGGTGTCAGCGGTGCGCTGCTCGGGCCACTGGTCGGAGGGTTGCTGGCGGACAGCTATGGTTTGCGTCCGGTGTTCTTTATCACCGCGTCGGTGCTGTTTTTGTGTTTCATCATGACGCTTTATTTTATCCGTGAGCAGTTTGTCCCGGTGAGCAAAAAAGACATGCTGAACCGTAAGCAGGTCTTTGCCTCGCTGAAAAATCCTAAACTGGTGCTGTGTTTGTTTGTCACCACCATGATTATTCAGGTGGCGACGGGTTCGATTGCGCCGATCCTGACGCTTTACGTACGGGAGCTGGCCGGTAATACACAAAACCTGGCGTTTATCAGCGGCATGATTGCTTCGGTACCTGGCGTGGCCGCGCTGATGAGTGCACCGCGTTTAGGCAAACTCGGCGACCGGATTGGCCCCGAGCGGATCCTGGTGGCGATGATGGCGTTATCTGTGTTGTTGCTGATCCCGATGGCCCTGGTACAAACACCCCTGCAACTGGGTATTTTGCGTTTTCTGCTGGGTGCCTGCGATGGCGCATTGCTGCCGGCCGTTCAGACCCTGCTCATCTATAACTGCACTAATCAGGTAGCAGGACGGGTATTCAGCTACAACCAGTCGTTCCGTGATGTGGGCAATGTCACCGGTCCGTTACTGGGTGCGGCGGTCTCAGCCAGTTACGGCTTCCGGACGGTATTTTTTGTTACGGCGATGGTGGTGTTATTCAACGCGGGATATTCGTACTGGTGTCTGCAACGCCGGCCTCATCAGGCCATGATTGACTAAATTCCAGCCGACGAAGCAGCGAGGCTTATTGAGATTTTTCTGCCAGCGGCGGCACTGACATGTAATCCGGCACCTCGACGACGGCCAGACGCACTTCGTAATGCTTGCCTGCCGTTGTAGCCGGAAGTACCGACGTCAGTTTCTGAATAGTTTCAGTCGGGTTATCACTGGCTACGCTGGCACAGAACAGTTGCCCCGGATGGCAAAAGCCGACCATCATTGGCGGCGGTGGCAGCATGCCCTCGCCGTGGAAGGGTGGCAACCCGTGCGGCTGTTCTATCGGTGATTGGGGATGTGTATTTTCAGCCGCGGTACTGGCCACGCTGAATAATACGCCAAGGCCACACAGCGGCATGAGCAAAACGCGGGAAAGAGTCTTCATAACATTCACCTTATCTTGAGAAGTCTGAATCACTTTATGCCTCAAACGCTGCCCGTGTAGCCGGTTTGCTAAACTTTTACCCTCTCCCCTCACAGCCTTTGCAAAGCTGAAATTCCGCTGACATTCGCGCCTATGCCGTCCAGTCCCGCAAAGCCAGCACCACCCGATAACCGTCAATATCCTCGAAGGTTTTACCGCATTCATCCCAGTAGGGATTAAACGAAGGCACGACGATAAAACCGGCCTGCAGCATCCGTTCGCACTGCGTCAGCCACTGCTGATTATCAGGAATATAGAACACCAGGAGATTATCTTCGGTGGGCGCACGCCCCACGGAGGAACCGAGATGATGGGTAAACTCGAGATGATAATGATGATGCGGATGCCCGACCAGCACGCCATCAAACCCCTGGTGGTCACTAAAACTGCCGATGATGTCGAAACCCAGCCCCTGCGAATACATGCGGGCTACCTGCTCAAGATTGTCCGTCGGGCGCGCCACCCGTAATACTGATTGTCGTGAAACCATGTGCACTCCCGTTTTTTAAACCGCCGCAAAGTCGCCAGCGAGAAATTGAGAATAGCAGAAATAAATCCGACTGATTTAGTCTGAAAACTTGCATCCTGTCAGTTATAGACAACAATCATTTAATCAGGTTTTCCCCTGTCAGATGGCCGTTACTTGTTCATTAATAACGCTATTTGCTGCACAACCATTAACAGTTTCAACTCAGGAGACAACAATGAGCATGTATGCAACGCTTGAAGAAGCTATTGATGCCGCCCGCGAAGAATTCCTTGAAGCCGCGCAGGATAGGATCCATGACGACGAAGAGCCAGTTCCGGACCAGTTTAATCTGCAGAAATACATCATGCAGGATGGCGATGTGATGTGGCAGGCGGAATTCCTCAGCGGCGAAGGTGATTCCATCGATGCGCTGACGTTCCGTAGCGGTGCGGCGGCGCAGGCTATCTTTGACGAGGATTATGATCAGATAGAACTCGAAGAAGAATGGCAGGAAGAAGCCACGTTGTATGAATGGGATGAAGGTGAATACCAGCATGAACCGCCGCTGGATACTGAAGAAGGTAAAGCGGCAGCTGAAGAATGGGACGATGAAGACGAGTATCCGGGTCGTGATATTGATTAAGTTATTTTATTCGTAAGGCCCGTGGCGGGCGTCAACCGGCAGCATGAAAGTGTCGACAATCATCGACAGCGGAACATCGATGACGGTGACATAACGCCACGGACTGTCCCGCAAATCCCACTGCACACCGGGATAATACTGGTTGCCATGCCCCTGCCCCGGCACAGTCCGGCTGATAATACTGCCGCATCCGGTCAGTACCGTCGCCACTAACGCCAGCACGCATCCGCGAAAAATAACCCGATTAATCACTCACCCAACCTGTCGATTCAATTCAAAAGAGGCACATTCAGAAGCGCTGAACAGCGCTGTCAGCTTATCATGCACAGCGCCTGCCTTATGTTAAGGCGAGGTAAAATTCCTGCATGACCTGCTAAAGAGTAACCCGTCTTTCATCACAAAGAAAACGGGCAGTATGTTTTCACATACTGCCCGTTTTTTTATTCACTCCATGTCATTTTCAGGCGGGTTTAACTTCCAGCGTCTGAGTGACAGGGAATGCCTGCGCATTGCGAGGTAATTGCTGGTAGTAAGCACTCCAGGTCTGCTGATCAGGTTGCGTCCACACCGCAGAGTGTAAACGCGCCATCAGCACAGGATCGCTCAGCAGAATCAGACGATCCGCCTTGCCCAGATCCTTAGGACCGGTTTTCAGCGCATGCTCCAGGTGGGCACGACGGCCGTTTTCTACCGTTTCACGCAACAGGTGACGGGATGTTGCCATCGCCGTTGCCAGTGCGTTGAAGCCCGGATCGAAGACCGCATGCATAAAGCCATTTTGCAGCTTACGCGAACGGTTCAGCGCCAGGTATTCCTCGGTAGCCACCAGTTCACGCGGAGGATCGTATTCTTCCGGGATCAGGAACAGCTTGGCCTTCTTACTCTTAATCCCCAGCGTTGCACGGCTCGACAGCACAGAGACGATTGGCGACAGGATCAGGGAGAAGACGATTGGCGCAAGCCACCACAGGAAACGCAAGTCCAGCCACGCCATACCGGCAGCCCAGACCGCACCCAGCAACAACTGAGAACCATGGCGTTTAAAGGCTTCGCCCCACGGAGTATCGTCGTCATCACGCTGCGGTGAGTTCCAGACCACTTCCCAACCCAGGAACGCGCTGACCACGAAGACGGTGTGGAACAACATACGTACCGGCGCCAGTAATACTGAGAACAGCATTTCGAGGAACATGGAAATCAGCAGTCGGAATGCACCACCAAACTGTTTCGCCCCCTTCGCCCAAATCAGCACGATACTCAGCAGTTTTGGCAGGAACAGCAACACCATGGTGGTCGAGAACAAGGCTATCGCCAGTTCAGGACGCCACTGCGGCCACACAGGGAACAGCTGACGGGGTTGCAGGAAATACTGCGGTTCCATCAGTGTGTGCACGACCTGCAATGCGGTAGACAAAGCCAGGAACGTAAACCATAACGGCGCGGACAGATAAGACATCACGCCGGTCAGGAACACCGCACGGTGAACCGGATGCATCCCTTTCACCAGGAACAGGCGGAAGTTCATCAGGTTACCGTGGCACCAGCGACGGTCGCGTTTCAGCTCGTCGAGCAGGTTCGGTGGCAACTCTTCATAACTGCCCGGCAGATCATAAGCAATCCACACGCCCCAGCCCGCACGACGCATCAATGCCGCTTCCACAAAGTCATGAGACATGATGGAACCGGCGAAGGAACCTTCACCGGGCAATGGCGCAAGCGCACAATGCTCAATGAACGGTTTCACACGGATAATGGCGTTATGGCCCCAGTAGTGGGATTCGCCCAACTGCCAGAAATGCAGACCGGCGGTAAACAACGGACCGTAAACACGGGTCGCAAACTGCTGGCAACGTGCATACAGCGTATCCATGCCTGACGCTTTTGGCGCAGACTGGATAATACCGGCGTTCGGGTTGGCATCCATCAGACGGGCCAGGCCGGTCAGACATTCGCCACTCATGACGCTGTCAGCATCGAGAATAACCATATAGGCATATTCCCCGCCCCAGCGACGGCACCAGTCATCAATGTTACCGCTTTTACGTTTCACACGACGACGACGACGGCGATAGAAAATACGTCCGTGACCTTCAACGTCGCGGCACACTTCCATCCAGGCTTTTTGTTCCGCTACGCAGATATCCGGATCGTAACTGTCGCTCAGCACGTAGATATCAAACTGATCCAAATCACCTGTCGCTTTAACAGATTCATACGTTGCACGCAGACCCGCGAAAACGCGCTCCACGTCTTCGTTACAAATCGGCATGATCAACGCGGTACGGTTGTTCGGATTCAGCGGCTCATTACCTTTCGTCGAGGCGGTAATGCTGTATTTGTCCCGACCGATGAGCAATTGTAAAAAGCCCATCAATGCCGTCCAGAAACCGGCCGACACCCAACAGAACAGAATGGCGAACAGCACCAGGATCCCGGTCTGTAAGACGTAAGGCAGCAGTTGCAGAACCGACTGTTGCCAGTCCTGATTGAGCATATCGCTTGGGTCGATGAGCGCCCAGCCCTGATACGGCAGAATGGTTTTCATGTACCAGGTCGCGATCGCCGTCTGCACCAGCATCAGAACCAGCAGGATATAGCGACGCACGGAACCGGCGTGACGCCAGCGCTTTTCTGACTCGGGCATATCTGATGTGGTGTGACGCGAAACCGCGCTGCGCCCCATCATATTGTCCCAGAAACGCCCGACCGGGTTGGTGCGCCAGACATCAGGGAACATGCTGGAACGTTTAACCGGTGGCATGGCGCTGGCAATCGTACGCCCTTCGTTATCGACTTCGTCTAACGAGCCCTTTTCAAGGGCATCAGGCCAGCTTGCGCCGACGCGGGCTTTCACTGACACCAATGGCGCATCAGGATCGGCCGCAGCAGCTGTGGTCGAGGCATCACCGCCTAAACGGTGATGTACGGTAGCAAAAGCCTGCCCCGGCTCAGCGGGAAGCTGCTGAGAGAGCGCCGCTTTCTGTTCATCAGTAAGCGGCAAAGCTTCTACATAATCTTGAGTAGAGTGCATTGACTTATTCATTTGCAGGCAGCTGATAGCTCCAGGTTTCACTCAGAGTTTTGTCGCCATTGGCCAGAGAAGCGCGCATTTCGATCGCCTTCTTAGGATCCTTCACTTTCAGGCGCAGCGTCAGACGCCAGCCCTTCGTTACAGGATTATAGCGTACGGAGTTTTCAACCAGATCACCGTTGTCGCCCACGCTGACCTGAGACACGACTGGCGTGTCGCTCTTCAGCGCTTTCAGGTTTGGACCGACGAAGTCGACGAGGAAAGCAACGCTGCCATCTGGCTCACGGATCAGATTCGACTGTTTCACATCCCCGGTAGAGCGCATGGTGCGTTCAACCCACGCCAGATCAGGAGAATGCAATTTCTCTTCTTCACGGGTGAAATGTAAACGATAGTTCAGGCTGAGCGGTTTGCCTGCATCGGGTAACTGATCAGGGGTCCAGAAGGCGACGATATTATCGTTGGTTTCATCCGCCGTCGGGATTTCCACCAGTTCAACTTTCCCTTTACCCCAGTCACCTTTGGTCTCAACCCAACCGCTTGGACGCAGGTCATAACGATCGTCCAGGTCTTCGAAGTTAGAGAAACTGCGACCACGTTGCAGCAGCCCGAAGCCTTTCGGGTTCTCCATCGAGAACTGGCTGACGGCAAGGTGTTTCGGATTGTTCAGCGGACGCCAGATCCATTCACCGTTACCGGCGTGAATAGACAGTCCGTTGGAATCATGCAGCGCCGGACGGTAGTTCAGCACCGGCGAAGGCTGGTTTGCGCCAAACAGGAACATGCTGGTTAACGGAGCCACACCCAGTTTGCCGACTTTATCGCGCAGATAAACCTGAGACTGCACATCGACAGTGGCTTCTTTACCCGGATAAACGTCCAGACGATAAGCACCGGTCGCACGCGGGGAATCCAGCAAGGCGTAAATGACTAAATGCTTTTCATCCGGGTTAGGACGTTCGATCCAGAACTCACGAAAACGTGGGAACTCTTCGCCGGAAGCCAGCGCGGTGTCGATCGCCAGACCACGGGCAGACAAGCCATAAACCTGGCCTTTACCGATGACACGGAAGTAGCTGGCACCCAGCACACTCATAATCTCATCATCTTTGTCGGCTTTATTGATGGGATAAAGCACTTTGAAGCCGGCAAAACCGAGGTTTTTCACTGAGTCAGCGTCATGCTTGACGTTGCCAAAGTTGAAGTAGTCCGGGCTGTATTTGATTTCTTTGACTGAATCAGCCGTTACTTCGTTGATTTTCACCGGAGTGTCGAAGTACATACCCTGATGGTAAAACTCAAGCTTGAAAGGCGTATTCAGGTTTTTCCAGTACGCTTTGTCATGATTGAATTGAATTTGTTGGTAGTCTGCGAATTTGAGATCGCGGAACTGAGACGGAAGATTGCTTTTCGGCGCTTCGTAACCTTTATCGGCTAACGCCTTCGCTTGTTTGGCAACATCATCTATAGAAAAAGCCCAGGCAGATGAGGTGAACATGGTCATCAACACTGCGGCACTTAGCAAACGGACTTTGATCATACGTGACCCTATGGAAAAATTTTTATCCGACACCTTGTCTCCTTTACGCGCGCTTCATTCATTTACTGTAACTATTTTAAGGGAAGTGTCAGGTTTCCGACAACTTGAGCAGTCGATGGTTCATCCATTGATGAACCGTTTAAGCGCAACAGGGTACAAGGATATCAATTCGATGAAACTCCGGCTATGGAAACTTGTCCTATAACAAAGCATGTTTTAAGGTTAGAAACTAAACTAATGTCAACGATGGTCATTTTTGCTTACGTGCAAAATTAGCCTTAAAGACAAATTACGCTCTAAAATTAGGATGAGCTACTTACAACGGATACGTAATGACACAGCCAAAACCACAACGTGAGTTTTTCTTAGACTCCATCCGCGCATATTTGATGCTGCTGGGTATTCCTTTCCATATATCATTGATTTACTCCAGTCATATCTGGGCGGTAAACAGTGCAATACCCTCTGACGGCCTGACAATATTTAATGATGTTATTCACGCCTTCCGTATGCAGGTGTTCTTTGTTATCTCGGGCTATTTTTCTTATATGCTGTATGAGCGCTATGACCCGCAGCAGTGGCTGAAGGTGCGTCTGGATCGGGTTGCCATCCCGCTGGCGGCGGCCTTCCCGCTGATCACGATTCCGCAGCTCTATTTCCTGATGAAATTCACCAGCAAGTTTTCTGACTGGAATAATATGGATTTTTATCAGAGAATTAATGTGACTGTATGGGAACTGGTCTCGCATTTATGGTTCCTGTTAACCCTGGTTATTCTCACCAGCATTTGCTTTTACCTCTTCAAATTTATTAAAGAAATTAAGAATAGTCGTATTCAAATAATAAAAAGCCGTACAAATAGCTTAGGAAAAATCTCAATTATATTTCTTTTTATCGGTTTAATTTACGCGGCATTTAACAGAAGCCTGTATCTTTTTGCACCAAATTTACTTTCCAACGGCGCGTTTAATTTCATCGTCATGCAAACGTTGTTTTATCTGCCGTTTTTCATCCTGGGTGCACTTGCTTATAAATTCTCCTGGCTGAAAGAACTGTTTCTGAAACCGTCCGCGACTGCCGGGGTAGTCAGCATTTTCCTGTTCGCCGCTTACATGTTCAATCAACATGTCAATACGCCACAGCTGTACTCAATGGAAATCGATGCCATCATCACTACCCTGCTCGGGTTCCTGATGGTCAATGTGGTGTTTTCATTCAGCCATTATTTACTGAATTTCCAGGCGCCATGGATCACCTATCTGGTGAACTCATCCTTGTTTATCTATCTGATCCACCATCCTTTAACGCTGATTTACGGTGCGTTCATTACACCGAAAATTCACAGCGACTGGCTGGGATTCTGGCTGGGGCTGGTGTTTGTATTCGGTATCGCCTTTTTGCTGTATGAAGTGCATAAGCGCATCCCGATCCTGCGGTTCCTGTTCTCTGGCAAACCCCAGCATCCGGCTAAAAAGAATTCAACCGACGCGAATCCGCCGCAAAATCAGGCTTCCTGATACGCGGACATTGACCCCATACAAAGTCAGCGACATGAAAAAGGCGATCTCCGGAGTCGCCTTTTTGTTTCAAAATTTGTTATTCAGCGCGATGTGATATCAATTGTCGGGATCACAGACATCCCGACTTTCAGACGCTTCGCATCGGGCTGATTACTGTCGAGCACAATTTTAACCGCCAGACGCTGTACAACTTTAGTGTAATTGCCGGTCGCATTGTCCGGCGAAATAGGCGAAAACGTCACGCCGGTGGCAGGCGAAATGCTGTCCACCTTCCCTTTGAGGGTCACACCCGGCAACGCATCCACCTTAATCTCAACCGGCTGATGCGGCTGCACATCACCCAGTTGTGTCTCAAGGTAGTTCGCCACAATGTAAGCGTTTTTCAGCGGCACCACGGCCAGAACGCGTGCTCCTGCAGCCACATATCCGCCGATACGCAACGAGCGCTGCCCGACCACGCCATCCACCGGCGCCGTAATTTCGGTATAAGAAAGATTCAGCTTCGCCTGTGCCAGCGCCGTTGCGGCTGAATCGATTGCAGCTTTCGCTTCTGCCTGTTCCGCTTTCAGCACATCAACCTGCTTTTCAGCGCCAAGTGCTGCGGCCATATCACTCTGCTGCGCAGCCAGTTTTGAACGTAAATTGGCATCAGACTCATCACGTGCATCGGCCGTGCCGGAGCCATTTTGCAGCAGGCGTTTATAACGGTCAGCACTCTGACGCGCATAAGCAATACTGGCCGCATCAGCATTAACCAGTGCCCGGGCCTGCAAGATAGTCTGTTGTTGTTTCGCCAGTTGCGCGGTCAGGCTGAGCATCTGCGCATTAGCGGTTTCCAGATTTGCTTCTGCCGTCAGTACCGCATTGCGGTAATCACGATCGTCGATTCGGGCAAGTACATCACCGGCTTTCACCATCTGGTTATCCTGCACGTAAACATCCGCAATCGTGCCGGAAATCCGCGGCGCGACCAGCGTGGAATCTGCAGAAACAAAGGCATCGTCAGTAACGGGTAGAGTACTCTTGCCGAGTATCCACAAGGCGATGACAACCAGAAATATCACTACCACAGCGGCACACAGCCAGCTCAGGCGGACAGGTGAGGTTTTTATCATGATGTTGTTCTCTCGTACTTTTCAGAGTGGAATACCACGGTTAATAGTGATGCGATACTCAGGGACGTTTAACCAGAGACTGAGGCGGATATGTGCGTTTAGGCAAAATGGCGACCAGCAATATCAGGGAGAGTGCCAGCCCGATGATCACCATGTAAGCGTCCGATATTCCCAGCACCAGCGCCTGCTGTCTCACCCCTTGAGAAAACCGGGTGAGTATTTCTGTCGAAATCGCTGCGCCGCCGCTGTTCAGCGGGGCCAGAAAGCTGCTGTCGCCACCATATGGCTGGGAGAGCAGATAGCTCACGCTACCGGCGTGATTGAGCAAAACATTGGAATGGAATTGCTCGCGGTGGCTGACAAAGACAGCCAGCAAAGAACCGCCCATCACGCTGCCCAAACCGCGGGTGGTGTTAAACATCGCGGAGGCAAAAGGCCCTTCCGGTGGCTGTACAACACTGGTTGCACTCATCAGGATCGGCAGGACCGCCATCGGTTGTCCGAAAGCCTGCATAATCTGGATCAGATAGAAATTATCGCGCGCCCAGGCACCGGTAAGATGTGTTCCCCAGTAACAGGAAAAGCCCACCAACCCTAATCCGCAGACAAGCACCCAGCGGCTGTCTATCCAGCGCATGGTCAGCACAAAAGCGATCAACGGGGCGAGTAATAGCTGCGGTAAACCGATAGTCAGCGCCAGCGGTCCGACCTGTATGGCACGAAATCCGCCAACCTGCTCCATATAACTGGCGGGTAACGCGGAGCCCGATAAGAAGAGAAACATCAGAGCGAACAACGTGATTAAGCCGTGCGTCAGATTATGTCTTCTCAGCATTTGTAATTTGAACAATGGCAACGGGTGATACCATTCGTTGACCAGGAAAACCGTCAGCAAGCCAAGCGCCGTGAAAAACATCAGCGTAATCAGCGGCGAACTGAACCAGTCGAGGCGTTCTCCCTGCTGCAAGGCCAGCACCAGCAGCGTTACTCCGCCCGTGCCAGTCAGCATGCCAACGACATCCATTTGCCGGAAACGCTCAAAACGCGGCGGATCCTGCGGCAGCCCGTGGGCAATCATCGCTACCGCCAGCAGACACGGTGGGATCACCTGCCAGAACACCCACTCCCAGCCGACATAATCGGTCCAGATGGCCGCCAGTGAAGTCGCCATATTTGGCCCGAAAGTCGCCGTCAGCGCATAAGCACTCAGCCCGTATAACTTGTATTGCGGCGGCATAAAACGCAGGGCGGACGTCATCAGTAACGGCGGCAAAGCACCACCGAACACGCCCTGAACTGCGCGCAGTGCAATGAATACCGGCAGATTTGGGGTGTACGGCAAAACAGCGGCAATAAGAACAAAACCCAGCGTGACGAACACGGTGAAACGACGCAGTGAAAAGGTCATGGCAAACCACGGTGCCAGCATCATTGCGGAGACTTCCGCCGCCTGATAGGCACCAATCAGCCATGAGCCCTCATCTGTGCTGATGCTGAGTGCGCCACGAACATCGGCAAGCGCAATGTCAGTAACACGGTCGTTAAGGCCAGAACACAATGAGGCGATTAAAACCCCCAGTAACCCGATAACCAGCCTTAACGTAAAAGGGGGCGGCACGGGCAGTGCAGCAACAGGCGCCATTGTGATTGTCTGATTCATCGTTAACTCCACCGCTTTATCATGGCGGCGATAGGAAGAAGGCAGGTTTTGTGTCGCAGAAGTGCAAAATAAGCGACCTGCATCACAAATATTTCGATGCATTGCACCACATTGTGATACACACGGAAATACTATAATACGGTGCACTGTATTGCAATGTGATTAAAAATTGTTTTTCACCCGTTGAGCCATTACATTGACCACTCAGGTTTATGGACAGGATCACGCACGGAGATAAAGGAGAAATCATGGCTCAGGACAATCCGGCAGACGAAGAACGCAGCGGTGGGATTCAGGTGATCTCGCGGGCGGCCACCATACTCAATTCGCTGGGAAAACATCCGCAGGGAATGAGTCTCGGTGCCATTGCCAATGAAGTGGATTTACCACGTTCGACTGTGCAGCGCATCGTCGCCGCACTGGCCGAAGAAGGGCTGGTTCGCTCAGAAGGTAGCGGAGGCGTACGGCTTGGCCCGACGCTTCTGAAACTCGTTTCAACGGTCCATACCGATGTCATCGCCATCGCCTCCCCATTTCTGCGTCAGCTTTGCGACAACACACAGGAAACGGTGTCGCTCGGGCGGGCAAGTGGTCGGCAGATCGCCAATATTCACAGCATTGTGGCCGAACGGGAACTGCGCGTGGTGCCGCGCGTCGGCCTGAATCTGCCCATTTACAGCACATCGAGCGGCCGTGCCCTGCTGTCGCTAAAAACCGATGAAGAGATCCGCATTATTGTCGGGGATGTGCTGGAGCCCGCCACGGAAAATACCGTGCGTACCCTTGACTCACTGCTGGAAAAAATCGCCAGTGTGCGGGAAAGCGGAATTGCGATGGAAGAGGGAGAAACGGTAAACGGCGTTACCACGCTGGCTATCGCAATAGATACAATTTTAGGCCGTTACTCGGTATCGGTACTTTTCCCTACTGCCCGGCGGGCGGCCAAAGAGTCGCAAATCCGTGAAGCGTTGCTGGAATGCAAACATGCCCTGATTGGCGAAATTGGTAAATTGGATGAAACCCAGGTATCCGGTGGAAAATAATAAAGAAAGGAATTGCCGTGTTTGATGTCATTTTGTTAGCCGTAGACGGCTCAAAGCAATCCCTTCTCGTGATTGATCTCGCCCGCCAGCTGGCAAAGGGACGAGCTTCAACGGTTTTCGTCACCTGCTGCATTGACGAGTCTTACGCACTGGAAAATAACGGCGATGTTCCCGGTGAAATTGTCAGCTACCCGCCAGCAGAAGAAGAGCAAAACACCGCACGCGCCGTGGTCGGGCATGCGCTGGAAATTTTGTCGCAAGCAGGGATCAATGCGAAAGGCAATCTGATCGTCGGTCCGGCCGGAGAAGCGCTGGTGGCTGAAGCTGAAAGAATCAATGCCTCGGTGATTGTCATCGGCCACCGTCAGCTTTCAGCGTTTGGACGGATGATGAAAGGCTCAGTCAGTGCGGAAGTGATCGCGGCCGCCCCCTGCCCGGTTATGGTTGAAGTTCGCGGTAATTAATATTTCTGATGCCAGACGACAAAAAGCGCCCTCAGGTGCTTTTTCAGACGGATAAAGAACAGCAATAACGAAGCGGATTATTTAATGTTTATCAGTCCCATGGATTTTGCCCAATCTGAGATGTGATCCCGATAAAAGAAAGTGATGTCCAGTTCCAGTGAACATTCCTTTGATGGCGTCACACTGCCTAAACACGGATATTCCAGCGGACGATATTCAAAAAGGAAATCATCCATTTCCTCATCAGTCATCAACTTATCGCCTTCTATTTTATCCTGATAGAAATAGGCATCCAGCATCCAGGCGCGGTATTCAAAATCATTTTTAATCAATTGCATAGGAATAATCTCGCTAAATGACATGTTACATATCTGACAGGGCTTTCCCCTGTATGACGGCCTGTTTCATCAGATATGTGTCGTATTCGAGCCATCCATTGCCGATTTCATAACAAGAAATTAACATATTAATGACCGTTAGCAAGCTGCAATTACTCTTAAAAAAGTTTTTTCCAAACTCACCTGCGCTCAATAGAATGAAAAAACATCTTTATATAATTCAAATAAATGAATCACATTATTTGCATTCATAAAGTAATTAATTAGGAGAGAATTATTAATAGCGGGGGGAGAGAATGTGGAAGGAACAGAACTGACATTGGGGATGCTTTTGCATCGCCACTGCCAACCCTGTTCCCAAAATCTTTAACGTCTGCCCTTCAACTCATCAAACTTTCGTTACCAGCGGCCCGGAGGCGGACCTTCGCGCCAGTGTCCCGGAGGGCCATCACGCCAGTGCCCAGGAGGGCCATCGCGCCAGTAGCCGGGTGGCGGGCCTTCATGCCAGTGCTCATGATGCCAGTAGCGTGGCGGCGGCGGGGCCGGTTCGTAATAAACCCAGTGCCCGCGGCCTTCATCACGATAATGCTGGTCCCACCAACCCGGTGGACGCCAGTCACCACCATCCCAATAGTATCCGCGGTCGTCACGGTCTCCGATATGCAGTGACAACCCTGGCATATTAACGCCAAGCTCGACGTTCGCCTGTGCGACAGCTGGCAAAGTTAGCAAAACGGCGAGAACTAAAATTAGTTTTTTCATTGTGAACCTCACGACCTGCTTATCAGGTGGTGTCAAAGTACCCCCAGCTATCTTCCTGTTCTATAGGAATTTATCCCAAAAAAAAAACCTTAACGTAACCCTTACATTTGCGTCAATCCACCACCTCGTCCAACCAGGCGCAACGCTATGGCTGCAAAGGAAATTCAGTTCAACATTGCAAAGCCGTTATAAATGACAGATACAAAAAAACCGCCGAAGCGGTTTTCTTTTTGCTGCTTTGTTGTGCAAAATCAGATTTTGCAGCCTTCGCAGTCACTTTCGTCCTGAACGGCTTCAGGCACTTCTGCTGCTTTTTCAGCTGCTTTCACTTCGGCAGTTTCCAGTGCAGCATCAATGTCAAAATCAAAAATATCGTCGCTCATTATCATCACCTTAAATGTTCAAAATCGCGTTCAGTATAAACGACAGCCCCTGCCAGGCGCCGGTTTTTTTGTGCCCTGCTGCCGCCGCATTTGCATAAAGTGCATCGGGAAACCATAGTTATGGTGAATGCAACGGTGTAACAGAGACACCTTTATGAATATGAAATAAACACGAGGAGAACCGGATGACGACGTCAAACATCAAAGCGTGGGCAAATACCCGTGAAACCTCTCACGAAATCGCCGAGGCCATTTTCGAACTGGCGAATAACGACGAGACGCTGGCACAGAAAATCTGGGAAGAAGGTAACGACGAAGTATTGCCTATCGCGTTCGCCAAGACCAAAGAAGACCATTTGTTCTGGGGCGAAGAGAAAATTGATCGGCAAAATGTCTGATAGCCACAGCGTGAACGGCTGACGCTCAGCCCTGAGTCAGACTTAGGGCTGAATCTGCATTAAACCGGCCTGGCAGTTAGCTGTCGAAGCCAAATCCCATTTTATGCGCCCACTCAAAGATTTGCTCTTTGTAGAAAAAACGCGGCTCACACACCCCCGGTTCGCCTGGTGTCTGGATCATCACAGCCACGCACGGATAAGCCACCGGACGGGCGTCAAAGATAAAGTCATCCACTTCCTGATCGGCAAACTCAGAGGTTTCGCCTACCGCACTCGCCTGGAATATTTCATCCATTATCCACTGACGGTATTCAAATTCGTTGCTGATAAATTTCATCATTTACCTCTGCCTGGCTTTTACTCTGCTTGCGGTCATTGCCGGGTTAAATCAATGGTGTAAGGCGTCGCCGCCACAGCAAGGGCACACTTCGGCGCGCGTTACCGACATTTGCGCACTGCCGTCGCAGTCCCATTCTACTCTCAACGGTTTGCCGTTATCGTGTACGACTTTGATGAAACGATCAAAATGTGCAGCCTGCCCGGTCATCGTTTCGGTGACTAACAGTTCATCGCCAGCATAAATACGTGCAGTAGCTTGCGTGTCCTGCTTTTCGCCCGAAATGATTTTGTGCAGATGGTGAATGGTAAGTTTGATTCGTTCCACTGTCGCTCCTGTCACGGCTCAACATCATTTTCTCGTTTAAACACATTCACGAAAATGATGCCCAGCCGCTATTTTATCAGAGCATGCAGGGTAACGTCATGGCCTGATGCCATGTTTAGAGGGGTTAAGAGTGAGCTAACTGTGCTGTTCCGGTGCTATCTGGCAAATGGCGTTCCAGCCGGGCCAGATCGTAAACATCATAGAAATCCACAAAACCTTTATGTCGGACAATGGATTCAATGCGGTTTTTGATGTGCTCGCTGACATCAGGGGCGCTGAGTATTTGCTTCACGGCATCAGCAGAAAGCTCGCGGCTGAAATACCATTCGCCGTTATAACAAACGCGTAAATCAAGCACCCCGATATCTTCGTAGCGATAAACTGGCTTAATTTCCAGCAACAGCATCGCGGACATAAAGATCAGGAAAGCCGTAAATCCGATAAACCAGCCGAGCCCCATATAAGGTGAAACGTACATGACGATGCCCACGGCGATATACCCGACCAGCATAGCCAGACATAACCAGGGATGGTTTATAAAGAACTCAGCATTGATCCGCGCTTTACCATCGCGCCCTTCCTGACGATTGATGCGATCAATTTCACTGTTTAATACGTTTTTGATTACGTCCATCTCATACCTCATTGCGTCACGACTATAATGCAATCTGATTACATAATTTTATCACGACAACTGTTATAGCGCGTAGAGCAGTTCACCGGTGTTAATGGGTAAACTGTTATAGTTTGGCATTTGCACCTTACTCAACATGGAACCCGTTCAATGCATGTCAGATAAAAGGAGATCATCGTGGCATTATTAATTGTAGAGAGACCGGCCAAAAAGCTGGTGAGCTACCGGGTGGTTGGCCCCTATCAGGAGTCAATCCACAGTGGTTTTCAGCAACTGATGAAATGGGCTGCACGGCATCATCAGCCGCAAAACGAATGGCTGACGTGGTTTCATGATAATCCTGACACCACACCGGCAGAAGCTTTACGTGCTGATCCGTCGGTGTGTGTAGCCGATAATTTTATTCTCGATGATGCAGAAGGACTGGCGTTGCAAACGCTGCCGGGAGGCACGTATGCGGCGTATCACACCACGATCACAGACGGCAATTTTGAAAAGGCCTGGCGGGAATTCTACAGCCAGCTGCTGGCCAGTACGAGCTATCGCCCGGACGGAAAAGCGTGCTTTGAGCACTATCTCAGCGACGGCTCCAAAAATGGCATCTGGGAAGTGGTTTTTTATCAGTCGGTCGAAAAAATCCCGGCAATCCGCTGAAGTGTTAAACCAGCAGCGGAATGTCGGAGAGCTCGCAGAAATCGACATAAGCCTGTGGTGGTTCAGCGTCGCTGACCACCACATTAAAACGCGCAAGCGGCGCGATGGCTGCGGGCCTGACCTGATCAAATTTGCTGCTGTCAGCGACGAGAATGCTCTGCGCTGAGCGTTCTATGGCCTGATGTTTCATCAGTAATTCATCAAAATTAAAGCAGGTCACACCGTGTTCAATACTGACGCCCGCAGCGGAAATAAAGGCTTTCGCCGGGCGGATAAAGTCGAGTTCACTGCTGCGCCCGATAGGCGTAAAAATACTGTTACTGGATTTAAACGCACCGCCGCACAAGATGACTTCACAGTGAGGTTTATCCTGCAGCGCCAGAAACGTATTGAGCGAGTAACAAATGGCCGTAAATACCCGGTTATCGGCAATGCTTTCAATCACATAAGGCATTGTCGTGCCACAGTCAAAAAATACCGTATCGTTATCCTGAATAAGACTGGCTGCGCGGGCAGCGAGACGTTGTTTCTCTGCAACATGGCGGGTTTTCTGTTCACTGATAAAGTAGTGCGTCGCCGGATTATTCTTCGGATCAATCACAATATAACCGCCGAGTAAAATTACCGGTGCGGGTGCTGCGCTGAGATCACGGCGGACAGTCATTTCCGAAACATTGAGCAGTAAAGACGCTTCTTTAAGGTGAATTTTGTCGGTCTTTTTTAATGCCAGCAACAGACGCTGAATCCTGTCTTCACGCTTATTTTCCATGATGTTATCCCGTGCCTTCCCGGTTCGCAGCCGCTCACTATACCGTTGCCCGTCAGTCACCGCAAACCCCGGTAACGCCTGACATTACTGCAGCTGAATAAGCGTCAGATAACCGCCAAATACAGCGCCCGTATCAATATAAAACTGATTGGCAAACTGCATTGCATGTTCAACCGGCGTGTGACCGAAATAAAATTCATCAGCGCCAGCTATCGGTTGAAAGCGACCCGCCAGCGCAGAATTCACACGTTCACGATCCCAGATAACCTCATCACCATCCATTAGCTTATCGAACACATATTCATTGGAAAGGTAATCAGCATGGGCCACCACGATACGCCTGCCCTCACGGTTCGTCAGTTCGAGAATATGTGGCAGCGTGTCAGCCTGTAAAATCAGCGCTTTCGCCTCTTCTTGTTTGTCGTGTTCAAGAGCATAAAACCAGTCGCCGCCATTACGTAACCAGCGCGGGATATTCTCTTCGTTTATGGCATCAATCGCCATCTGCTCGTGATTTCCGCGTACACAAGCAAACCAGGATTCATTGAGCAGTTGCAAACAACCGACACTGTCAGGCCCGCGATCGGCAAGATCCCCCACAGATAACAGCAGATCGCGGTGGGGATCGAAAGACACTTTCGCCAGCTTTTCCCCAAGCAAACTCAGGCAACCATGCAAATCGCCAACAATATAAATGTGTCTGTATATTGAACAATCAATACGCTGGTACAGAGCAGGAGTCATACTTCGCCAAAATCCATAATCAGGATGAATACCTTAAGTGTAATGCAAGATGATAATGAGGAAAGCGGAGAAAATCGGGAGAAGACTTTACTCTCTCATCAGCGGCTTATGCGCTCTCTACACTGAGTTGACGCTGAAATCCACTGATAATTAAATTATCGTTAAGTAACTGACGCCTTTTTGTGCTAGACTACTGCCCGCTCTAAGTAAAACCGGAGGTTTTATGAGTTCCACAGTTTTAAGCGCTCAAGACGAGTGTCCGTTATGTCAAAGCAGGAATAAGACGTCGGTTAATATGTCGGCGAAAATTGTTACTGTGACCTGCACTTCGTGTGGCCGCTACAGTATCTTCCGCAAAACCATGGAAGAGATTTCAATCGACAGGAAGAAACGCGTTGCCCTGCAGGCGTTTTTCACCAGCCAGCCTAACTACCATTTGCCGCTATCAATCAGGGCATTGAGCAACACTGATTCATCGGGTGAATTCTGACCCTAAAAACGCCCCTCGGGGCTGTTTTAATTCCTGATTTTCTTCATCCCTTTTACTCAACAACCGACATTGTGTTCAGAGCACCTCATTCTGGCTGAGGTCGCGTGCGCGAAGGATGTTATTGAAGAAACACTTAAGGCCCCTGTTGCAGGTGGCCTTTTTTATTGCATCTGGATTACGCGAATTTCAGGCATAAAAAAACCACCCGAAGGTGGCTATAACGACATTACTACTTTATTGCTTTTGATTATTCAGCTAATTTTCCCATGGTACCCGGGACGAGACTTGAACTCGTACAGCCATAAGCCGAGGGATTTTAAATCCCTTGTGTCTACCGATTCCACCACCCGGGCTCCGGGAAAATTGGAGGCGCGTTCCGGAGTCGAACCGGACTAGGCGGATTTGCAATCCGCTACATAACCGCTTTGTTAACGCGCCTTAAATCTTACTACTTGTCTTGCACTTAAACCAATTCACGAACCAGTTTAAGAAAATTTGGAGCGGGAAACGAGACTCGAACTCGCGACCCCGACCTTGGCAAGGTCGTGCTCTACCAACTGAGCTATTCCCGCTTTAATCAGAACGTACTGATTTTTTTAACTAATCTTCTGGCACAAGACTGGCTGCCTTCCGATGCGTTGCATTCTACTGACCTGACGGATTGAGTCAATAAAATTATCTGCTTCATGCGTTCGTTTGACGTTTTTTACGGCAGTTTGATCAGGGTTCCAGCAAATCATGGCGCGCAGCGTTGAGATATTGGAACATTGACCAGAAAGTCAGCACTGCAGCAATATAAAGTGCAACCACGCCAACCCAGACCACAATAGCATCAGGACGCCACAACAGCGCGACCAGCGACAGCATCTGCGCCGTGGTTTTCACTTTCCCGATCCATGAAACCGCCACACTGCTGCGTTTTCCAATCTCAGCCATCCACTCACGTAGCGCGGAAATAATGATCTCGCGGGCAATCATGGTCGCAGCCGGTAACGTAATCCACCAGGAGTGAAAATATTCAGCCACCAGCACCAGCGCGATCGCCACCATCACTTTATCGGCTACCGGATCAAGGAATGCACCGAAACGCGTCGTTTGCTTCCAGCGGCGTGCCAGATAGCCATCAAACCAGTCGGTCACGGCAGCAAAAACGAAAATCAACGCACAGACCATTGATGCCCATGGATAAGGCAGATAAAAGGCCAGCACGAAGAACGGTATCAGTACAACGCGGAACAGGGTGAGGCACGTAGGTATATTAAATTGCATAGCGAAGGTAACTGTTTGTCCGGTGTGGATATTATGAGTATGTTGCTACATTGCCCTTAGTGTTTCAACGCATTATGAATCTTTTCTGCCAATGCGATAGAAATACCCGGTACCTGTGCAATTTCCTCTACGCTGGCATTCAGTAATGGCTGAATGCCTCCCATGTATTTCAGTAAAACCTGACGCCGCTTCGGCCCGACGCCTTCAATTTCTTCCAGCGCACTGGTCGTACGGACTTTCGCACGTCTCTGCCGGTGGCCGGTAATCGCATGGTTATGCGAGTCATCACGAATATGCTGGATGACATGCAACGCTGGCGAATCAGCGGGTAACGCAATCCCCTCACCTTCCGGCACAAAGAACAGCGTTTCGAGCCCGGCCTTACGATCCGCACCTTTCGCGATACCAATCAGTAAAGGTTTGGATTTGTCCCACTCCACATTCAGCGAATGAAACACATCCAGCGCCATGCCGAGTTGCCCTTTGCCGCCATCAATAAAGATAACGTCAGGAATTTTATTGTCATCGAGCGTCTTACCATAGCGACGCTGCAATACCTGCGCCATCGCCGCGTAATCATCGCCGGGCGTAATGCCGGTAATGTTGTAGCGTCGGTATTCAGAACGCACCGGGCCATTGCCGTCAAAAACCACGCAGGAAGCGACTGTCTGCTCGCCCATAGTATGGCTGATGTCGAAGCATTCCATACGGTTAATTTCCGCAAGATTCAGTGTTTTTGCCAGTTCAGACAGCCGCTGATGGATTGTCGACTGCTGAGCCAGTTTGGTCGTCAGTGCAGCAGAGGCATTGGTGCGCGCCAGTTTCAGATAACGGGCACGGTCGCCCCGCGGCTTACTCTGGATTTGCACTTTGCGCCCGGCCAGTTCGCTGAGCGAATCGGCCAGCAGATCTTTTTCCGCCAGACTGAAATCCAGCAGAATTTCGCCGGGCAGTGTCCGTTGCTGACTGCCCTGCAAATAGAATTGTCCAACGAAGGTCTGCACCACTTCGCCCAGATCGGTGCCGCCTGGTACTTTCGGGAAATAACTGCGGCTGCCCAGCACTTTGCCCTGACGGATAAACAGAACGTGCAGACATGCCATACCTGACTCGAAGCCCACGCCGATCACATCCAGATCTTCGCTGTTACCCGACACGAACTGACGCTCTGTCACGCGGCGTACAGCCTGAATTTGATCTCTTATCCGCCCGGCATCTTCGAAGCGCAGCGCTTTACTGGCTTCTTCCATGCGGTTTACGAGCTGTGTGACGACCTGCTGGTCTTTACCGGACAGGAAAAGGCGAACGTATTCCACCTGATCTTTATAATCTTCCTCACTCACCAGCCCTTTGACACACGGCCCCAGACAGCGACCAATCTGATATTGCAGACAAGGGCGCGAACGGTTGCTGTATACGCTGTTTTCACACTGGCGGATCGGGAAAAGTTTTTGCAGCAGCGCCAGTGTTTCGCGCACGGCATAGGAATTAGGAAAAGGCCCGAAATACTCGCCTTTGGCGTGCTTAGCACCGCGGTGAACTGAAAGTCTTGGATGATTATCCGCGCTGAGGAAGATCAGCGGATACGACTTATCATCGCGTAACAATACGTTATAACGCGGCTGATAAAGTTTGATGTAATTATGTTCGAGGAGCAGCGCTTCGGTTTCCGTGTGGGTCACCGTCACATCGATTTGCGCGATGTTTTTGACCAGCGTTTCGGTTTTGCGGCTGGAAACCTGGACGCGAAAATAACTCGAAAGACGTTTTTTGAGGTCTTTGGCTTTACCTACGTAGATTACGGTGCCGCTGGCGTCATACATTCTGTAGACGCCAGGCTGGCTGGTGACCGTTTTCAAAAAGGCTTTTGGGTCGAAACGCTCATCACTCACTGCCTGATAAAGTCTCCGTATTGAACAAACCGTGCCGGATTGCCAGATGTGTTAACTCAACATCACCGCTGATATTTAATTTACTAAACATCCGATAACGATAACTGTTAACTGTCTTCGGGCTCAAGTTCAGCTGTTCAGAAATTTCATTGACCTTTTGTCCCTTAGTGATCATCAGCATGATCTGCAGTTCACGCTCGGATAAGGAATCAAAAGGCGTTTCAGATTGTGGTTCAATCTGGCTCAGTGCCATTTGCTGAGCAATGTCGGAGGCAATATAACGCTGACCCGAATCAACCAGACGGATAGCATTGACCACTTCCTGTGGAGCTGCGCCTTTGCTCAGGTAACCGGAAGCCCCCGCCTGCATCACTTTGGCCGGTAGCGGGTTTTCAGTATAGATCGTTAACATGATGATCTTGATATCTGGCGAAAAGCGGACAATTTTCTTGGTCGCTTCAAGCCCGCCAATACCTGGCATGTTCATATCCATCAGGACAATATCAACGTCATTGGTCCGACACCATTTGACGGCATCTTCACCGCATTGCGCCTCACCAACAACTTTGATGCCTTTGATATCTTCAAGAATGCGTCGGATCCCTGCGCGCACCAGTTCGTGGTCATCAACAAGAAGAACGCTTATCAAAGAGAATTCTCCAAAAAATAAGGGCAACACACCGTCAGGGACTTCACGCTTGTCTTACGTAAACCTACGTATCGAACATTAAAAATTTGCTCTCAGACAGCTTATAAATGAAGAGAAGGTGGCAAATAAGAGGCCAATATCAACTAACTCGCCCCACTACCGCTCATCGGTAGTATTTTTAAAGCAGAAAGACACAGTTATTTATTATAGCCCGCGTATTTTACTCTATCAGACGTTCCTGACCAAGGAATGTCTGCAAAAAACTACTTTGCTGAATGTAAATGAGAAGTACCACCAACTGTATTAATAAATTATTAAAAATACGTGTCTAATCAAAGATCAAGCAGAAAAATCTGCGGTCTCTTTTAAGCGGTAAGTAAATAACTCCAGGCCCTTACTCATATCTGAAACTCTCTTTACGCCATGCTGGCTATTTAAGCGTCAGCACTGTCACTTCATATATCTATGATATATCCAATTATTATTTGCGATCGCACGAATTGATGATGGCTTATATGAATAAGTCTGCACATAAAGATGAAAAATTCTCAATCCCCCATTATGTTTAGTATTCTTTACTCATTGTCCGGAAACACTATATGCAGACGCTTAACCTCCCGTTTTAAGCGGCCATTCTGGCCCTGCCCTAAAACGTGCCAACTATGCTAAAATGCGGCCACTTTTCACCTGTTCAGAATTCGGTGCGCTGCCTGACAGCTTGCCTGAGGGGATACAAATAATGAGTAATTGCGATTTTACGACTGAAGCAAACGTTGAAACACTGGCAGCAGAAGTTGCCTGCCTGAAAGCCACCCTGACCCTGATCCTCAAAGCGATTGGCCAGGCTGATGCAGGTAAAGTGATGCTGAACATGGAGCGTTTTGTCGCGCAGATGGAAGACGAACAACAGGCTGCCGTGTTCAAAAATTCCCTGCAGCAAATCAAGTTTGCTTACCGTCAGTAATGCTATTTCAGAGTCTGTCACCCTGACAGGCTCTGCCTCTCTCCGCCCGGTTATTCCCCGCAATGTCTGCTATAATCATGCCCTGCATTCATTCAATGAGAACATAAGCATGAGCGACGAAAAGAATAAAGAAAACAAAAGCAAAGCCGACGAAGTCCATGTCAGTGACGGGCTGGGAGAACTGTTTGAAGTTTCTGAACAACTGACGGAACAAGAAATTGAAAAAGCGGCAGAAGAAGCCAAACAAGCCGTAGAAGACGCAAAAAAACAGAAAAATCATTGATCAATGCATCACAACTTCCTTGCCCCGCATCAGGTGCTTGCGCCTCTGGCTATTGATTATCAACATGGTGACAGCGAGCCAGCCCACAGTCACAACTGCTCACAACTGATTCATACGCTATCCGGTATTGTAGAAGTGCATACGTCGCTCGGCACCTGGATGGTGCCGCCCGGGCGCGGGGTCTGGCTGCCTGCAGAGGTTGAACACAGTCTGCGTTTTATCGGCGGTGTAAAGGCCCGCACGCTGTTTGTCGATCCCCTCGCCCGTGCTGACTTACCTGCGCAATGTCAGGTAGTGCAGATTTCTCCGCTGCTGCGTGAACTGATTTTGGCCTCGCTGACTATTCCGGCCGATTATCTGCCCGGCGGGCGCGATGAACGCATCATGGAATTATTGCTTGATGAACTGCGTCTGTTGCCGACACTGCCTCTTTATCTGCCGGAACCCAACGAGCCGGAGCTGAGCGGGCTTTGCCAGCAAATTCGTGCAGATCTTTGTTCAACGTGGGAACTGGAAGATGTCGCGCAACGTCTGAATATCAGCAGCCGAACGCTCTCACGCCGTTTCCAGCGTGAAACGGGATTACGTTTCAGTGACTGGGTTCGCCAGGCAAAATTGCTCGAAGCACTGAACCAGCTTGCCGTTGGCGTTTCAGTTATTGATGTGGCGCTGGCACTCGGCTACGACAGCCCGAGTGCCTTCAGTGCGATGTTTCGCCGGTCGCTTGGCGTCTCACCCAGCGAATATTTTAATCAGTCATAATGGCGCTGGCTGCATTGAACAGTGCCTGCAATGAAGCACTGGACACATCGCTGTCAATCCCCACGCCATAACACGTTTCGCCCAACCTCCCCCGACAGCTCAGATACGCCACCGCGCGACTGTGGCTCTGATGTCCCAGCGTATGTTCATGATAATCGCCGATTTCCAGGAGCACATCGTAACTGCGACGCAATGCATCCGCTGCACCGGACAGCAAACCGTTACCGCTACCCGTAATATGTTGTTCTTCATTACGATAGCGGATCCGCGCACTGAAATGGCAGACGTTTTGCTCATCGCTGCGGATGTCATAACTGAGCAATTTCACCACGGGCAGATCGGTTAACCCGTAACGCTGCCGGAACAGTCGCCAGATATCGCTGGTGCTCATTTCCTTGCCATGCGTATCGGTTTCACGCTGCACCGCTTTACTGAAATCAATTTGCAAACCGCGCGGCAATTTCAGCCCGTGATTCTGTTCCAGCAACCAGGCCGCCCCGCTTTTCCCGGACTGGCTGTTCACGCGGATCACCGCTTCATAACTGCAACCGACATCCGCAGGATCTAACGGCAGATACGGCACGCGCCAGACCGTGCTCTCTGATGTTTTCTGTGCAGCAAACCCTTTTTTGATGGCGTCCTGATGCGAGCCCGAAAATGCCGTAAACACCAGTTCACCGGCATACGGATGGCGCGGATGCACCGGTAACTGGTTACATTCCTCCACCGCCTCGACAATCGTCTGCAAATTGCTGAAATCCAGCTGCGGCGAGATGCCCTGCGTGTAAAGGTTCAGCGCCAGCGTCACAATATCCACGTTGCCGGTGCGTTCACCGTTACCAAAAAGACATCCTTCCACACGGTCGGCACCGGCCAGCATCGCCAGCTCAGCACAGGCCACACCGGTTCCGCGGTCATTGTGCGGATGAACGCTGATGGAAACCTGTTCGCGGTGGCTGAAATGACGGCAGAACCATTCAATCTGATCGGCATAAACATTCGGTGTGCTGACTTCTACTGTTGCCGGTAAATTAATGATCATCGGCCTTTCATTGCCCGGTTTCCAGACATCCGCCACGGCTTCACACACTTCCAGCGCAAACTCCAGTTCAGTGAAGCAGAAGGTTTCCGGTGAATACTCAAACGTCCATTCAGTTTGCGAATATTGCCCGCACAACTGACGAATTTGCTGAGCGCCGCGAACCGCCAGCTCGCGCGTTGCGGCCTGATCCTGATTAAATACCACTTCACGGAACACAGGCGCAGTGGCGTTATATAAATGCACAATGGCACGCGGCACATCTTTGAGTGCCTCAAATGTTCGGGCAATCAGATCCGGCCGCGAAGGCGTCAGCACCTGAATCACCACATCATCCGGGATGAGCTTCTCTTCAATCAGGCTGCGGACAAAATCAAAATCGGTTTGTGAAGCCGAGGGAAACGCCACCTCAATCTGCTTAAAACCACACTTCACCAGCAAATCAAAAAACTGACGCTTACGGGCATTATCCATGGGTTCTGCAAGCGCCTGATTGCCGTCACGCAAATCACTTGAACACCATTGCGGCGCTTTACAGAGCACATTTCCTGGCCACTGGCGATCGGGTAAATTCACCTGCGGGAAGGGGCGATATTTTTGCGACGGGTCGTTTAACATACGATTCTCCTTTTATCATTGGGCAGCGGTTATGTTCCGTTAAATCCATAGTACGCAAACGATAACTTCCTGCGCCTGACTAACTGACAGTCACCCTCGCAAAACGGACAAAAAGAAAATGATCATAAAAAAACCCGCATTCTGCGGGTTTATTCATTTTGTTATTTATTGCCGCTGCCTTCCGGCCGGATATTGTAGGTTCCGAAGAAGCTGCGATCCGTTTCCAGACTGATACTTTTACCATTCGCATCAACGGTAATCGAACCTGATGTCTTAGTCAGCGCGCAGGCAATGCGAACATCAATAGTGCGCATCCCGTTCGGCACATTCAAATCCACGTACTGATTAAAATGCAGGGAAGCCACGGTTTGTCCGTCTAAAAACACTATCAGCGGACAGGTTTTCTCAAACGGCACGACTGACCACTGATCTAAACGGTGTAAACGGATGTGGGTCTGCCCTGCCGGCGCTGCCGAGCTGGCGTTAGCGAAAGATGACTTGACCTGCAGCGTCGGTTCATAAGGATTGGCCGCACACCCGGCTAAAAATAAAGCAGCCAAGGCCACCAGTGTTTTTTTCATCGTTATCTCCCTGAGTTTATGCACGAATGATAGCAGTGTGCGCGCAGCGGGCAACAAAAAACCGGTGGGAGCGGGTACGGAGTGTCCGCAAGCGTAAAAAAGTCATCTAAATCTGTGACGTTAGTACAAAAAAACATCACCCGAATTGCTAATAGTCCTCCACTGGTATTTGATATTCTTGTTAGGATTTATCCGATCAGTTGTTCAACTCAGTTTCAGGAATCACTATGTACAGCTACACATTAATCGCCCCCGCAGGGATCGTTAAAGCCTACGAAGACGAATTCCGCGACAAAGGGATTGAGTTACTGGTTGCCAAACAGAATCGTTCGGAGACGGTCGTCTTGCGCAGTGACCGGTTCACCGAAGAAAGCACATTTATCACGCACGTTCATCTGCTGATCTTCAGCCTGTGCATGCGTGTACAAAAACAACTCAAAAATGGCAATGCACCCAATACCACCATTATGTATTGATGCATTCCTGCACTTAACACTGTTTTGGCCTCAAACCGGGGCCTGACAGCTATTCCCTGTATTTCTTCCTTCCGCTCATCTTTATATGCCATAAAAATATTCCTGCCAGATTGCGTAAATAAACGACAAACCGTTGAGGTTTATTTCCCGACAGGCGATGACTTTATTAGCAGTGCATAAAACAGAGGAACTGACGGATTAAAGAAGAAGGGAAATAAAAGCAGAAGGAGCTTAATGCATTGATTAATCATTTGTTGGTGGGTCGTGGCGGGTTCGAACCGCCGACCAATTGATTAAGAGTCAACTGCTCTACCGACTGAGCTAACGACCCAACGGGACGGATTATTCTCCTCTGCAAGGATGATGTCAAACGCTTACCCTCACTTTTTTGCCGTTATTTTCATTAATATTTGTGAAGCTCATCACTCTTAAAAACGCTATTATTCCCACCGTCTCTGAAGAGACTTGATTAATTAACACTCAGTTATCCGCGATGTAAAAATTACGATACATTTTTTCCGTTGGCATTTTTCATGCCAGTTATAATAAATGCGCACTTAACATTACTATTACAACGTTCACGCACGCTGTCGTTCCGGTCGTGGTGACCAAAGGGCCACTCAGAGTTCAAAAAATTGACGTAAATGAATGCGATATGGCGGAGTTCATACGCAAAAAGCAAAAAACAGGAATCAATACAACATGCAAGAAGAGTCAAAAATCCTCGTCCAGCCTGGGGAAGAGAACGCTGAAGGTTTGCGGCGAAATCTTTCCAACCGTCATATCCAGCTCATTGCCATTGGCGGCGCGATCGGTACCGGCCTGTTTATGGGCTCAGGCAAAACCATCAGCCTCGCCGGTCCGTCCATCATCTTCGTCTACATGATCATCGGCTTTATGCTGTTTTTCGTCATGCGCGCGATGGGCGAACTGTTACTGTCCAACCTCGAATACAAATCTTTCAGTGACTTTGCCGCCGACCTGCTGGGCCCGTGGGCCGGGTATTTCACCGGCTGGACCTACTGGTTCTGCTGGGTGGTCACCGGCATCGCCGACGTCGTCGCTATCACCGCTTACGCACAGTTCTGGTTCCCCGGACTGTCGCAATGGGTCGCATCCCTGCTCTGCGTGCTGGTGCTGCTGAGCCTCAATCTCGCTACTGTGAAAATGTTCGGTGAGATGGAATTCTGGTTCGCGATGATCAAAATCGTCGCCATCGTCGGGCTGATTATCGCCGGGCTGGTGATGGTGCTGACGCACTTCCAGACGCCGACCGGCACCGTCGCGTCCTTCAGCAATCTGTGGAATGATGGCGGGTTCTTCCCGAAAGGCGTGAGCGGTTTCTTTGCCGGTTTCCAGATAGCGGTGTTCGCGTTTGTCGGTATCGAACTGGTGGGCACCACCGCCGCCGAAACTAAAGATCCGCAGAAATCCCTGCCGCGCGCCATCAACGCCATTCCGCTGCGCATCATCATGTTCTATGTGTTCTCACTGATCATGATTATGTCGGTGACACCCTGGAGCCATGTGGTGGCGGATAAAAGCCCGTTCGTTGAACTGTTCGTACTTGCCGGTCTTCCGGCTGCGGCGAGCATTATCAACTTTGTAGTGCTGACTTCGGCGGCGTCTTCCGCCAACAGTGGCGTATTCTCCACCAGTCGCATGTTGTTCGGTCTGGCACAGGAAGGCAATGCGCCGAAAGCGTTCGGCAAGCTCTCTTCCCGCGCTGTACCGTCGAACGGCCTGACATTTTCCTGCATCTGCCTGCTCGGCGGTGTGGTGCTGATTTACCTGATCCCGAATGTGGTGACGGTCTTCACGCTGGTCACGACCGTTTCGGCGATTCTGTTTATGTTCGTCTGGACCATCATCCTCTGCTCTTATCTGGTCTACCGCCGTCAACGTCCGCAACTGCACGAAGCTTCAATCTACAAAATGCCGCTCGGCAAACTGATGTGCTGGGTCTGTATGGCATTCTTTGCTTTTGTTCTGGTACTGCTGACCTTGCAGGATGATACCCGTCAGGCGTTACTCGTCACGCCGCTGTGGTTTGTGATTCTGGCGATTGGCTACGGGTTGCGCAGACGCCAGTCCTGATTGCACGAATATACTGCCAAAGGTATTTGGTAATCACAGTGTCCTGAATTACTGAGGAGCATAAAAATCCTCCTCAGTAATTCTCTCTCATTAATTATTAATCTCTTTTTTATTATAAAGGCGCTGCAAATCCCTTGCGGTACTTTCATTTAAATATTTAAATCATAAACATTCACTAAAAAATATAATTTCCTCTGCGTGATTATTTATGATACACGCCCGCCTCATACCTTAGTTAGCATTAAATTGAATTTAATGTCGATTAGCGTGAGGTCTATATTATGTGTTCTGCAAAGCAAGATGTACAACCAGAAATTATCATTCAGGATAATGACCCCTCTATTATTTATACCGGAAACTGGACCCGATATACCGGACGAGCATACAGCGATGATGGTGCAAGTATGGCGCTGTATGATAACGGTAAGTATTTTGAATACACATTTACCGGTTCAGGCATTGGGTATTACAGCGAAGGAAATACCGATCAGGGCGAAATAGATTTTTATCTTGATGGCGTGTTACACGGTACGGCAACAACCAAAACTTCAACGCGCCAGTACAGCGATCTTATTTATTATATTACCGACATATCGCCCGGAGAACATACTTTTAAAGGGGTGAAAAAAAACGGATCCTGGATGCTGCTTGATCAGCTTAAAGTGTATAACGATGCCGCGCTTACCGCTGAAGTAGAGCAATTTTTGGGCGCAGGCAGTGAAGGGACAGCACGACTTCAGTTCAATCAATCGCTGGATAGCCAAAGCGGAACTGAACCGGGAAATTATCAGTTGAACAACGGAGCAAGCGTTGTCTCCGTCACTTTAAGCAATGACCGAAAGACTGCTGACCTCACCATTACCGGGCTGACCACGCAAACGGATTACACACTCACGTTGAGCCAAATCAGCAACCAGATTCTGACCACCACCGTTCAAAACCAGACCTTTACGCTAAACTACACTGCACTTCCTGCGGAACAGGTTTATGACGACCCGGTCGCCGACATTGTATATGCCGGTAAGTGGACGCACAGCACGAACCGTACACAAAGTATCTTTTATCACACCACCTCGTATACCCAGAGTAATAACTCTGCGACCTTTACACTAAACTTTATTGGTACCGGTATTTCTTATATTGCCGAAAGCAGTAGCGATCAGGGTGATGTTGAAATTTATATTGATGGTGTGTCTCAGGGCAGAATAAGCACCTGGTCTTCCACCCATCTGGACAGCCATATTCTGTATCAAAAGGTGGATTTACCGTTTGGTTCACACACGATTCAGGGAATTAAACGTTCGGGGTCTTATGCACATCTGGATGCATTAAAAGTCTACAATGCCGGTGATCTTGAAATTGTTGAAACCACTACCGACAGTAATAACAATATTCTGGTGACGTTTAACCAGGCTCTGGATTCAACGAGTGCGTTAACTCTCACTAACTCTGTGCTGGATAATAGTGGCGTTATTCAAAGTGTCGCGCTGAATGATTTAAAAACCACACTGACACTTAATGTGCCTGACTTACAAACTGGAATTCCCTATACCCTGACTTTCCACGGATTTAAAAATGAGATCCTGACGAAAGATTTTGCCGATATTCAGGCCACGTTTACTTACAACCAGGGCATGAAGTATTACTACACCTTTGATGATGAAACTGACGGGGCTTTCTTAGAGACCATTAATAACCAACGTAGTGCAATAAGCCAGGGGCAAGCCCCCTCGCTGGTGACGGCAAAGCTTAACAATGGTATCGATTTTGCCAGCGGGCAACCGGGTTATATTGATTTAGGCGTGCTGGATTGTTTGCAATATTCCGCCTTTACCGTGGAAGCCTGGATATACCCGCGTTCAACAGCGATGAGTATGATCGTCAGCCAGGATACGCGCAATAACAACAACCAGCGCTGGCAGCTTTATACCCAGGACAATCAGCTGGTTTGCACGATGTCGAATGATACCAACAGCACCTCATTTACTTTAAAAACCAAGTCTTTTATTCCGCTGAATGCCTGGACCCACGTCGCCATTTTGCGCCAGGGTGATGAATATGCCCTGGCCGTTAACGGCAATATGGCGATGACAGGCGGCAGTAACGTGGTGCAAACGAACGTCACCACTTCGGTGAAAGTGGGCGGACGGCTGGATACCAACGGCGCGGTGACGGATGCTTTCGACGGTATCATTGATGAAGTTAAATTCTTTGATTCACAGATAAGCCCGCAAACGTTGAGCGGGCATTATCGTCAACTGGCCGACACGAACTTCAACCTTCAGGCGAGTAACGGCACGCTGAAAGCTGCGTTTGTTCACCCGCAATCTGTCGAGCCTGTGCTGAGTGATTTCCGGACACACCTCAAAGTGAACAGTGAAATGCGCGTGGGTTTGCCAATAACTGGTTTTGTGTGGGATGCGGCAAGCAATACGGCAACACTCTCTTTCACGCCACTCGAACTTGCGGCGGTTGAACAAAATATCATCTTCACCGTGCGTTATCGGGAGTTGCCTGTCGATGCGGATTTCTCGCTGGAACCGACCACGATAGCTGCCCCTTCCCTCTCGTCACTGGTGTTAAACGGTTCGTTACTGACGCGCGAAATTTTACGCCCGGATTATCTTTTTACTGACCCCGGCGGTTTTGCAGAAAATGGCAGTGAATACCTGTGGGAAGTGGCGGGCAGTACGACTGGCCCATTCAGTACCATCAACGGGTTGCATACCCGCACAATGATGCTGTTGCCTGAGCACAACGGGAAATACATTCGTGTCACGGTTACACCGCGCAATGAACGCCTGTGCTTTGGTGAGTCACAATCTGTGATTGTCGGGCCTGTCGTTGCGCGAAGTGGCAACCCGCGAACCGACTGGTTCCGCAATGCGCACTACGGCGTATCGCACCATTTCCTGCCTAACTATCTCAATCTCTCATCGGATATTCCGCAAGATGAGAAATGGCAGCCGGGCGAAAGCTGGGACGATTTCCTCAGTACTTTTGACGTGCAGGCTTATGCCAAAGCCGTCAGCGAAACGGGGGCGGGATTTGTTCTGCTGACGATGGATCAACATGCCGGATATAACCTTGGCCCGAATAAAACTCATGACGCCATTCTGGATATTGAACCTGGCGTGCGCAGCGCCATTCGTGATTTGCCGCTGGAAATGGCTCAGGAACTGGCGAAATACGATATCAAACTGATGTTGTACATGATGGGTTACGCGCCTGCTAAAGCCAGCCTGGTCTATTACGATGATGACGCGAATCAGCACTCGCCGGATCGCTGGGGTGACATGCTGGTCCCGCATCTGTACGAATGCTCCCCGTTTGACAACGTTATCACGTCAGAAACCACGCGCATGAATTACGCGGTGGTAAGAGAGTTTGGTGAACGCTACGGTGATTTGTTAGCAGGCTGGTGGTTCGATGGCATGTGGAATAACTACACCGACATGAGCCAGCCCTACAATATCAATGACGTGGTGGACGGCTCGCGGGCGGGGAATCCGGACCGAATTGTCACCGGGATTGGTGTTCATACCCTGACTTACACGGATTACTCAGCGGGTGAATCCTACGGCTCGAAAAATGCCGAAGGCAACTATGTGATGACTGACCTGCCGGACACACGCTGGGACAGCAACGACGGCTATCATCAGTGGTTCCGCTGGATAGCACTCGGTAACCAGGCGGTGAATGCGGGCTGGGGCGCGATGGGTTCAAGCGATACCGGTAAACATTACGACACCGACGCGCTCGCCCAATGGGTGAAAGACGTAGCTGCCCGTGATGGCGTGGCCTGTATGGATATTCGCATCAACCGTTTCGGAGAACTGGACCCGATTGTTTCTCAACAACTTGCGGCCGTCAACGCGGCAGTTTATCCGTCCCTCGATGACGAGCAGTTGCTTGATAAAGTACAGCAAACCACGCTGCGCTATTTCTGGGACTACGCACACCCGACCAGCGGTCTGGCTTTTGAGCGGTTATATCGCAACAGCGATGCCGGGCCTGATGAACCCATTGCGATTGGGGGGAGCGGTTTTGGCATCATGGGGATTTTAGTGGCGATTGAGCGCGGTTTCGTCAGTCGTGAGGATGGGTACGACCGCATTAACAAAATGGTCGATTTCCTTGGCGGGCCGACCACGCGCTACAAAGGGGCCTGGCCGCACTGGATTAACGGCAGTACGGGCGCGACCATTCCGTTTGGTTCCGATGATAACGGTGCCGATCTGGTGGAAACGTCGTATATGGCGCAGGGCTTGTTAACAGCGCGTCAGTATTTTAACGACACTGCGCTGACGGACAAAATCAACGCCCTCTGGCATGACATTGACTGGAACTACTTCACCAATAACAGCAACAGCCTGTACTGGCATATCGATAAAGATTTGCAGTTCACCATGGGGATGAAAATCACCGGCTGGAATGAGGCGATGATAACCTATCTTTTGGCTATCGCTTCTCCGACGCATGCCATCGACCCGGCACTCTGGAAAAGTGGCTGGTCACAGGGAAGTTATAACAACAAAAACAAAGTCTATTACGACATCACGTTGCCGATCGGCCCGACGATGGGCGGCCCGATGTTCTTTATGCACTACTCGTTCCTCGGTTTTGATCCGCGTAACCTGCGGGACAGTGCCAATAACGTGAATTATTTCCAGCAGGGTGAAGCGCAAAGCCAGATCCAGCAGGCTTACAGTATCGATAATCCTGGCGGATTTAACGGCTATGCAGAAAATTACTGGGGACTGACATCGGGTTACGGGCCTGCAGGTTATGCAAGTCATGATCCAACGTCTGATGACGGCACGATTACCCTTACCGCTGCACTATGTGACTTACCTTACTTACCTGAAGCGTCGATGGCAGCGCTGCGCCATTTTTATGACGACCTGGGAAATGCGCTGTGGACAGAGAAATGCGGGTTTATTGATGGTGTTAATCTTTCCAAAAACTGGTATTCCGATGGATATCTGGCCATCGACCAGGGGCCAATCATTGGCATGATTGAAAACCATCGTAGTGGATTGTTATGGCGCTATTTTATGACCTGCCCTGAAATTCAGCAGGCCTTATCTCTTATCGGTTTTGTCGATGATGACATTCCGCCACGTGAGAGTTAATTAACGGTCGGATCTCCGGTGTTTGTCTGCGAGAGTCAATGCAGGCAAACACTTCCCACCGTTATGACAACACTTTGATGCTAACACCTCAGTCCGGGGAGCCCACGGGCTCCTTTTGCTTTATTGCAGATTACTCCACTTCCAGCGCCTGTCTGAACTGATCCCACATTTTCACCGCCGACGGTCTGGCTGATGCCACTTTCACCGGCAGTTCTGGCGGTGCACCGGCTTTCATCTCGCCGAGATCGAACACAAAGGTGTAATCCGGTTCCTGCCCCATACGTAAATCGCTGACCAGAATATGACCGCCCTGCTCTTTTACGCTGAAAAAGCCGTGGCTGAACCAGGCGACACGCGCCAGAAAGGCATTATCTTTGTGTGCTTCATACAACGCTTCACCGCGCGGATAGAAGCGGAAACGGATCGGCGAATCCGGATGCAGCAGCGAGGTAAACCCTTCGCCGTAACTGTCTTTACTCATCACCACCACACGCCACACCAGCGAATTGAGCGGGGTCGGCGTGACCAGAATCTGTGTGCTTTCGATGTTCTGGCGTTGTAATTCCTCGCCCACATGCCGCGTCACCTGATGTTGCTCGAAGGCGGTACAGGCCAGATATAAACAACTCACGCCCAGCAACACGTTATTCCACATGATCCCACGCTGTTGCTCGCGGTACAGCGCCAGCCCGACGCCGATGATCAGCGGTAAGGTATAAAGCGGATCGACGATGAAAATGCTGCCGACCGCAAACGGATAGTTTGTGAATGGCAATCCAAGCTGCGTGCCGTACACCGTCATCAGATCCAGCAACGGATGAGTGATCAGTGCCAGCCAGACCGCGCCCCACCAGCGTTTGAAATGCTGCCCGCCGCTGAGCAATTTTGCCATCAGCCAGGCAATCAGCGGCGAAACCAGCGTCAGATAAAACAGCGCATGGCTTTCGGTGCGATGCAGGGTCATATTGCTGATGGCGTCACCGTGATCGTAAAACACATCCAGATCGGGCAAGGTTCCGCATACCGCGCCAGCCAGTGCAGATTTCCACACCGGCACCCGTTTGCCCATCACCGCAATGCCGACCGCAGCGCCAAGAACTAATTGTGAAACCGAATCCATTCTGCCCTCTCAGACCCGAAGCTGAATGCCTTCGGTAATAATGCGCTGCACGTTACTCACCGTTTGTTCAAAGAACTCAGGATCACTGAGCGTTTTGCCGGTGATGGCTTCGACCTGCACGCCGAAATCGGCGTAATGCTGCGTGGTCGCCCACAGCATAAATATCAGTTGCATCGGGTCAACAGGTGCGATCAGTTCTGCTTTAATCCAGCCGCGTATCACATCCGATTTATCTTCCACCAGCGTTTTCAGGCTACCGCCCAGTTCCTGTTTCAGCAGCGGCGCGCCCTGCACCATCTCCAGACAAAACAGCTTTGATGCCTGCGGGTGATCGCGCGAAACGCACAGCTTCAGGCGGATATATTCCCGGATAGCTTCCAGCGGATGTTGATCCGACTGCAACGCTTTCAGCGGCGCCAGCCAGATATCCAGCAACCCTTTGAGCACCGCGATATACAAATCTTCTTTCGACGGGAAGTAATACAGCAGATTGGTTTTGGACACGTCGGCGCGCTCGGCAACCTGATCCAGACTGGTGCCATGCATGCCGTACAACGAAAAGAACTCCAGCGCCGCCGCCATGATATTGCTGCGTTTGGCGGCGACGGCCCGCGAGCGTCGCGTCGGCGCTTTCGCCGCCGTCTGGCGGGATTTTTTCTCTCCGGCGTGAGGCAACGGAGGTTCAACCAATGGCTTCACAATGTCTCCCTGAGACAAACAGCAAGACGGAAATCATAACAAATGGAGGTACAAGCGACTATCGCTAAGCCTGTCGATGATGAAAGTAACACCAAAGACAATAAACATTAACCACAAAGAGTTATCCGCTTAACAAATTTGCACCATTTTTGTTCAATCCTGCCTGATAGATGTGCAGTTATTTTTGACCAGATGGTCTGAAACAGACCATTTGCTCCACCTGAAAACGAAACACATTTTTAACTCATTGATAACACTGCGCATTCTAAAAGTGGCATCACGTTTGCAATAGCTTTCCCGTCAGGAGATTTCAGCACGGTGCAATTCGGAACCCGCAGGACGCACTCAAGCCGCGCAGAGATTTTCGCAAGCCCTTGTTTTGGTAATTTTATTTTCAACCGAGGTGAGCTATGAAAATCGGTGTATTCATTCCTATCGGCAACAACGGCTGGTTAATTTCAGAAACTGCGCCGCAGTACAAACCGACCTTCGAACTGAACAAAACCATCGTGCAGAAAGCGGAGCATTATCATTTTGATTTCGCGCTGTCGATGATCAAACTGCGCGGCTTCGGTGGCAAAACCGAATTCTGGGAACACAATATGGAGTCGTTCACGCTGATGGCCGGTCTGGCTGCCGTGACCTCCCGCATCCAGCTTTACGCCACCGCCGCCACGCTGGTGATGCCTCCGGCGATTGTGGCGCGCATGGCCGCCACCATTGATTCCATTTCCAACGGACGTTTCGGCGTGAACGTCGTCACCGGCTGGCAGAAACCGGAATACGAGCAAATGGGCATGTGGCCGGGCGATGACTATTTCAGCCGCCGCTATGATTACCTGACCGAATACGTCAGCGTGCTGCGCGACCTGTGGGGCACCGGTCACTGCACACTCGACGGCGAATTCTTCAAAATGGACGACTGCCGTGTCAGTCCGCGCCCGCAGAGCGAAATGAAAGTGATCTGCGCCGGACAAAGCGATGCGGGTATGGCGTTCTCCGCCAAACATGCCGATTTCAACTTCTGCTTCGGCAAAGGCGTTAACACACCGACCGCCTTTGCACCGACCGCCGCACGCATGAAAACGGCGGCCGAAGCCGAAGGGCGCGACGTTTCTTCTTATGTCCTGTTTATGGTGATTGCCGACGAAACCGACGCTGCTGCCCGTGCCAAATGGGATTTGTATAAATCCGGTGCTGACGCCGAGGCGCTCGCGTGGCTCACCGACCAGAGCAGCAAAGACACCAAATCCGGCGCTGATACCAACGTCCGCCAGATGGCTGACCCGACTTCGGCGGTCAATATCAACATGGGCACGCTGGTCGGTTCTTACGCCAGCGTTGCCAGAATGCTTGACGAAATCGACACCGTGCCCGGCGCAGGCGGCGTACTGCTGACCTTTGACGATTTTGTCGAAGGCATCGAAAACTTTGGCCGTTATATCCACCCACTCATGAAAACCCGCCAGCACATCGGCACTGAGCAGAAAGAGGTCGCATGATGAACGTTGTTGAGAATCAAACTGTGGTCCGCCGCGAGCCCCACAACACCGGCGAGGAAACGATCCTCACAGCACGTCCTGAAGCCATTGCGTTTACGCCGCAGCAAACGGCGCTGATTGTGGTGGATATGCAAAACGCCTACGCCTCACAGGGCGGTTATCTGGATCTGGCGGGGTTTGATGTCTCCGCCACCGCGCCGGTGATTGCCAATATCAAAGTGGCGATTGCCGCTGCCCGCGCCGCCGGAATCAAAGTGATTTTCTTCCAGAACGGCTGGGACAACCAGTACGTCGAAGCTGGCGGTGCCGGTTCGCCTAACTTTCATAAATCCAATGCGCTGAAAACCATGCGTAAACGCCCGGAACTGATGGGCAAACTGCTGGCGAAAGGTGACTGGGATTATGACCTGGTGGATGAACTGCAGCCGCAGCCCGGCGACATTGTCCTGCCCAAACCACGCTACAGCGGCTTCTTCAATACTCAGCTCGACAGCCTGCTGCGCAGCTACGGTATTCACCATCTGGTGTTCACCGGCATTGCCACTAACGTCTGCGTGGAATCTACGCTGCGTGACGGCTTCTTCCTCGAATATTTCGGTGTGGTACTGGAAGACGCCACCCATCAGGCCGGGCCGGAATTCGCGCAAAAAGCGGCGATTTATAATATCGAAACCTTCTTTGGCTGGGTCTCCAGCGTACGTAATTTCTGCGACGCCGTGGGTTACAAAACTGAACAAAACGCGGCCTGACCGCTTTCTGAAAAGGACAATTAACCATGCCTAAAAGCGCCATTATTCCGGCTGGCAGCGGCGTTCCGCTGGCACCTTTTGTTCCGGGCACCCTCGCCGATGGCGTGGTGTATGTTTCCGGCACGTTGCCGTTTGATAAAGACAACAACGTCGTGCATGTCGGTGATGCCGCGGCGCAAACCCGCCACGTACTGGAGATCATCAAAAATGTGATCGAAACCGCAGGCGGCACAATGGATGACGTCACCATGAACTCAATTTTCATCACCGACTGGGCGAACTACGGTGCAGTAAATCAGGTTTACGCCGAATACTTCCCGGGCGAAAAACCGGCACGGTTCTGCATTCAGTGCGGGCTGGTGAAACCGGATGCGCTGATCGAAATCGCCTCGATTGCCCATATCGGCAAATGATGCGTGCGATGGAACCTGTCCTGAACTCCCTGAGGTAACAGCATGTATTACAAGGTACTGGGTAAGAAAAATGCTGATGCAGAAACCGTCGTGCTTTCCTCCGGCCTCGGCGGTTCCGGTGGTTTCTGGCAGCCGCAACTGGCCATGCTCGCGGAGCATTTCCGCGTGGTGGTCTATGACCAGCACGGTACCGGCGTCAGTCAGGGCACGGTGCCCGCCGGTTACCGGATGGAAGACATGGCCGACGAACTGGCGGGCATGCTCAACGGGCTGGATATCAGCCGCTGTCATCTGGTCGGTCATGCGCTCGGCGGCATTATCGGCCTGCATCTTGCCCTGCGTTATCCGGCGTTGTTGCAAAGTCTGGTGGTGATTAACGGCTGGACGAAGCTCGACAGCCAGACGCGGCGCTGCTTTGAAGTGCGGCAGAATTTACTGCTCAACAGCGGGGTCGATGCCTACGTGCAGGCGCAGCCGCTGTTTCTGTATCCGGGTGACTGGCTTTCTGAACATGACGCGTTATTGCAGGAAGAGCGCCAGCATCAGGTGGCGCATTTTCAGGGGATGGAAAACCTGCTGCACCGTTTGCAGGCGCTGATGAATTCAGACCTGACGGCGTCGCTTGGACAAGTGATCACCCCGACGCTGGCTTTCAGTTGTAAAGACGATTTGCTGGTGCCGTGGTCGCGTTCGGTCGATCTCGCTTCCCGTCTGCCTAACGGCGAACACACGCAAATGCTGTACGGCGGCCACGCCATGAGCGTGACCGATCCGGAAACCTTTAACCCGATTTTACTGGACTGGCTGCTGCGGCACTCATCGCAAGCGTCCGCTACGCCGTCCGGTCACCTGCCCACGGAGACATCATGGCCGAAGCATTAACCGCCACCGCGCTGGCAACCTTATTCACCGAAGCCCGCACGCACAACGGCTGGCTGGATAAACCGGTCACCGGTGAACAACTGAAAACGATTTACCAACTGGCGCGCATGGGGCCGACCTCGGCCAACTGCAGCCCGCTGCGCATCGTGTTTATTCAGAGTCCGGAGGCGAAAGAAAAACTGGCTCCGGCGCTTTCGGGCGGCAATCTGAAAAAAACCATGACTGCGCCGGTGACGGCGATCATTGCCTGGGATCCGGAATTTTACGAACTGCTGCCGGAACTGTATCCCTCCGGCGATGCCCGTTCGTGGTTCACCTCCAGCCCGCAACTGGCGCACGACACGGCATTTCGCAACAGCAGCTTGCAGGCCGCGTACCTGATCATGGCCTGCCGCTCCCTCGGGCTGGATACCGGGCCGATGTCCGGTTTTGACAACGCCAGAGTCGATGAAACATTTCTGGCGCAGGAAGGCTGGAAATCTAATTTCCTGATCAACATCGGTTACGGCGATCACAGCAAAGTGTATCCGCGTGCACCGCGCCTTGATTTCGACCGCGCCTGCCGCGTGCTGTAAGCATCAATGAAAAAATTTGAGGACACGACCATGCCATCAACCCTGAACGCCACACTGCCTGTTCCCGATATGCCAGTCGTCGAGAAACACGCTGCCGTTGAAAAACAAGAGTACCGCGATGCTATGGCGCGCCTCGGCTCAGCCGTCAACATCATCACCACCGACGGCCCCGGCGGACGTGCAGGTTTCACCGCCTCCGCCGTATGCAGCGTCACCGATTCGCCGCCGACATTGCTGGTCTGCCTGAACCGCTCAGCGTCGGTGTATCCGGTCTTCAAAGAGAATCAGGTGCTGTGCGTTAACACGCTGGCTGATTGCCATGAGTCACTGTCCAATTTATTCGGTGGAAAAACGCCGACGGAGCAACGTTTTGAAGCCGCCGAGTGGGAACGCCTCGCCACCGGCTCACCGATCCTCACCGACGCGCTGGTGTCGTTTGACTGCAAAGTCACGCAAATCACCAGCGTCGGCACCCACGACATTTTGTTTTGTGAAGCCGTTGCGTTACGACGCAACGACGACAGCCACGGACTGGTGTATTTCGACCGACGCTATCACCCGCTGATGCGTCAGATAGCCTGATAACTCAATCCTCAACTTAGTAAGGGTCGTGCATGGCAAATACCTGGTTTCCACAATGGCGTAAAAGAGAAGGCAATCTGGATGGCGCGGTGATCGCACCGGATGAACGATTGCCGTTCGGATCGACAGTAATCATGGGGCTGCAACATACGGTGGCGATGTTTGGTGCCACCGTGTTAATGCCATTGCTGATGGGTTTTGATGCCAACATGGCGATTTTGATGTCGGGCATCGGCACCCTGCTGTTCTTCCTGGTGGTCGGCGGACGCGTACCCAGTTATCTCGGTTCCAGCGCCGCGTTTGTCGGGCTGGTGATCGCCGTGACCGGCTACAGCGGCCATGGTGCGAACCCGAATATCGGCGTGGCGCTGGGGGGCATTATTGCCTGCGGCGTGATTTATACATTGATCGGTTTTGTGGTGATGGCAGCCGGTACGCGCTGGATTGAACGTCTGATGCCGCCGGTCGTCACCGGTGCGGTGGTGATGGCAATTGGTCTGAACCTCGCGCCGATTGCCATTAACAGCGTGTCGGCCTCGTCATTTGACAGCTGGATGGCGGTAATGACCGTGCTGTGTATCGGCTCGGTGGCGGTGTTCACCCGCGGCCTGGTGCAGCGCCTGTTATTGTTGCTCGGTCTGGTGGCGGCGTACCTGATTTACATGGTCATTACCAACGGCCTCGGGCTGGGCGCACCGGTAGATTTCAGCGCCGTGGCACAGGCGCCGTGGTTTGGCATCCCGGCCATCACCACGCCGGTGTTCAGTTCTCACGCCATGCTGATGATTGCGCCAGTGGCGGTGATTCTGGTGGCGGAAAACCTGGGCCACATTAAAGCCGTGGCCGGTATGACCGGCAAAAATCTCGACCCGTACATGGGCCGCGCGTTTGTCGGTGACGGTCTGGCAACCTTACTTTCCGCCTCGGCGGGCGGCACCGGTGTCACGACTTATGCCGAAAACATCGGCGTGATGGCGGTCACCAAGATTTACTCCACGCTGATTTTTGTTGCTGCGGCGATTGTTGCCATTGTGTTGGGCTTCTCGCCCAAGTTTGGTGCACTGATCCACACCATTCCGGGGCCGGTACTCGGCGGCGCATCGATTGTGGTGTTCGGACTGATTGCTGTGGCAGGTGCCCGCATCTGGGTACAAAACCAGGTGGATCTGGGACTTAACGGAAATTTGATCATGGTGGCAGTCACGCTGGTACTGGGCGCAGGCAACTTTACCCTGAGCCTGGGCGGCTTCAGCATGGGCGGCATCGGCACAGCCACGTTTGGTGCCATTTTACTCAATGCCTTCCTGAGTCGCAGCAAACAGGCAAAAATTCAGCCTGAAATAAAAGCTGGCACAGAAGCTGCATTAAAAGATCACTGACGACCTCAGTTTCTCCTTAGCTCATCATTTTTGATGATCGCCAGCGGTTAGCCGGTCCACCCGTCCGGATTAGCCGCTGGTTTTTTTCTTTCTGCCTCCCGCACATTTTCCCTAATGCCGTTTCCAGCTAACGATTGCAAAATTCCTTCGTTCACCTCCCTCTTAAATTGGTTTGTTATGGGCTCAGCACTTTGGTTCTAAGCACGCCAAAGTCATCACCTGTCACCATGACCAATAAGAAAAAGGGTTTAACGATGAAGAACATTCGCCGGATTAACGCGGTGACCCGCGCACTGGCTTTAGGGGCACTTCTCACCAGCACGTTTTCTGCCATCGCCGCCGACGGCACACCGGTTCAGGGCGGCACGCTGATTTATCTTGAACAGCAGGCGCACACCAACCTGTATCCGCCCGCAGGTGGCTTCTACCCGAACGGCGGCATACTCAATCAGATCACCGACAAACTGACTTACCAGAATCCGAAGACGCTGGAGATTGAACCCTGGATTGCTGAATCCTGGTCATTCAACGCAGATAAAACCGAATACACCTTTAAACTGCGTCCGGGCGTGACCTTCTCCGACGGCACGCCGCTCGATGCCAACGCGGTCGCCAAAAACTTTGATACTTACGGTCTGGGCAACAAAGAGCATCACCTGCCGGTCTCCGAAGTCATCAACAATTATGACCACAGCGAAGTGGTTGATCCGCTGACCGTGAAGTTCTATTTCAAAAAATCCTCGCCGGGATTCCTGCAGGGCACGGCAACCATTGGCTCCGGTCTGGTGTCGCTGAGCACGCTGGATCGTAATTTTGATGCGCTGGGCGACGCCACGCACATCATCGGTTCCGGCCCGTTTGTGGTCAGCAAAGAAACGCTGGGGCGTGAAGTCGATCTGACTGCCCGCAAGGATTACAACTGGGGGCCGAAAAACCTTAAACAGCAGGGTCGCGCGAATCTTGACGGCATCAAAGTGATCGTGACCGGTGAAGACAGCGTGCGTATCGGCGCACTGCTGGCGGGTCAGGCTGATTTCATCCGTCAGGTTCAGGCGTATGACGAGAAACAGGCCAAAGACCAGAGCTTCCCGCTTTATGCCGCGCCGACCAAAGGCGTTAACGACAGCATTTCGTTCCGGCCGGACAACGCGCTGGTATCGGATCTGAAAGTGCGTCAGGCGCTGCTGCACGCCACCAACAGCAAACAGGTGGTCGATACGCTGTTCTCACCAAACTATCCGCAGGCCACTTCGGTGATTGCCAAAACGGCAGCCGGTTATGTCGATCTGAGCCACAAACTGACCTACGACCCGACGCTGTCCAAAAAGCTGCTTGATGAGGCGGGCTGGAAACCGGGTCCGGACGGCATCCGCCAGAAAGACGGCAAAACGCTGTCACTGACTATTTATGAATCGCTGCCACAGCCGCAGAACAAAGAGGTGTTGCAACTGGTTTCCCAGCAATGGAGCCAGGTCGGCGCGAAGCTGAATATTCTGGCGGGCGACGCGGGCAGCCGCGTAGCGGATAACCTCGATCCGGAGAAAACCCCGGCTAACGTGGTGGAAGTCGGACGCGCCGATCCGGACGTCATCAAAAGCTCCTTCTACCCGACCAATCGCGATGCGCTGCTGCAAAAAGGCGGCCTGAGCAGCAAGGTGAAAAGCTTCCGTGACGACAAACTTAACGATCTGCTGACCGCGATTTCTGCCGAAGTCGATCCGAAAAAACGGCTTGAACTGACCGGTGACGTGCAGAACTACCTGCTCGATCAGGCGTATGTCATTCCGATTTTCGAAGAGCCGCAGGTGTTTGCCGGTGCGCCGTATTTCAAAGGCGTAAGCTTTGAAGCGGTCGGGCGTCCGAGCTTCTACGGCGCATGGCTGGAAAAGCATTAACAGACGGGAGTAAATCATGAGCCGATACGTGAGCGGTCGATTCGGGCAGGCTTTGCTGGTGTTGTGGGCGGCGTTTACCGTCTCCTTCATCCTGTTGCAGGTGCTGCCCGGCGACGCGATTCTGATTAAATTCCAGAACCCGGACATGGGATTAAGCCCGGCACAAATCGCCGATATGCGTGCCGCTTACGGCGCGGATGTGCCGGTCTGGCAACAATATCTGCATACGCTGGGCAATTTCCTGCGCGGGGATCTGGGTTACTCGATTCAGGCTGGCGTACCGGTCACCGAATTACTCAGCAGCAACTTTCCGCCGACACTGCGTCTGGCGCTGATGGGTTTTGCTCTGGCCGCCGTGGTGGCTTTTGCGCTGGCATTTCTTTCCAGCCTGCTGCATTTCGGCTGGCTGAAAAATGCTTTTCAGGCGGTGCCGTCGCTGTTTATTTCCATCCCGACCTTCTGGCTGGGCATCGCGCTGATTCAGTTTTTCTCGTTCCATCTGCGCTGGATCCCGGTGATTAATCCGGGTGAATGGGTCGGGCTGATTCTGCCGGTTATCACCCTGGCGGTACCGATTTCCGCGCCGCTGGCGCAGATCCTCATCCGCAGTATTGATCAGGTGCAAACCCAGCCGTTTGTCGCCGTCGCCCGCGCCAAAGGTGCCAGCCGCAGCGGCGTGTTGTGGCGTCATGTGGCGCGCAACGCCCTGCTTCCGGCGCTGACCATTGCCGGTTTGTTGTTTGGCGAACTGATTGCCGGAGCGCTGATCACCGAAACCGTCTTCGGTCTTAACGGCCTCGGGCAACTGACCCAGCAGGCAGTGAATAATCAGGATGTCGCCGTGTTGCAGGCGATTGTGGTGATTTCCGCCGCCGCCTTTGTTGGCATCAATTTACTGGTCGATTTGCTGTATCCGCTGCTCGACCCGCGCCTTAAAACCTCTGCCTCTAAACATTCAGGAGGAGCCACCGCATGAGCAGCTTACCGCTTGGCAAAAGCATTCTGTCGTTGCCGGTGACACAGCGCCGCCGCTGGAAACCCGCCCGCCTGCAGCCGGGCTTAATTCTCGCCTGGCTGGTGATGGCGACCGTCATTTTGTGGGCGATTGCCCCCGGCTTATTTACGGATTACAGCGGTACCGAAGGGATTGCCGGGGCGCAGCGTCTGGCGCCGCAGGCCGGACACTGGCTGGGCACGGATCAGCTCGGCCGCGATGTGTACGCACGCATTGTGTATGGCGCATCGCATTCCCTTTCCGGTGCACTGGTCGCGGTGGCGCTCGGGCTGGTGTTCGGCACCGCGCTAGGGCTGGCGGCGGGTGCCAGCGGCGGTCTGGTGGATGCCATTGTCATGCGCATCAATGACGTATTGCTGTCAATTCCCGGCCTGCTGTTGTCACTGAGCGTGATTATTCTGCTCGGCTTCGGCACGGTGCACGCAGCGATTGCCGTCGGTGTCACGTCGGTTGCCAACTTCGCCCGCCTGGCACGTGCCGAAGTGGTGCTGGTACGTCACAGCGATTACGTCGAAGCCGCGTACGGCAGCGGCGGTTCCTTCTTCTCTGTTTTGTGGCGACACATTTTGCCCAACTCGCTGACCTCAGTGATCGCCTTCTCGGCGTTGCAGTTTGGCAGCGCGATTCTGGCGATTTCCACCCTGAGTTTTCTCGGTTATGGCACGCCACCGCCGACACCGGAATGGGGGTTACTGATTGCCGAAGGCCGCAATTACATTTCCACCGCCTGGTGGCTGACCACTTTCCCCGGCGTGGTGGTGGTTTTAGTGGTGCTTTCCGCCAACCGCATCAGCCAGTCATTACGCAGGAGAACGCGATGAACGCACAGGCCACTTTTACGCATGACGCTCCGCCGGTTCTCGAACTGGAAAACGTATCGATTGCCTACGACGGCAAACCGGTGGTGCATAACGTATCGTTTTCCATTAACGCCGGGGAGGTGCTGGCGCTGGTCGGCGAATCCGGCTCAGGGAAAACCACCACCGCACAGGCGATTATTGGCCTGCTGGCAGAGAACGGCCATATCGAACAGGGCGAAATCCGTCTGAACGGTTCCGACATCAGCCAGTGGTCGCAGCGCCGTCTTGATGCCCTGCGCGGTGCGCGCATCAGCCTCATTCCGCAGGATCCGACCAGTTCGCTGGATCCGGTGAAAACCATCGGTTCGCAGGTGGCGGAAATTCTCGATATCCATCAGCGCCTGCCGCGTGTGCAGCGCGACGCCCGCGTGGTGGAACTGCTGTCACGCGTCGGTCTTTCGCACCCTGAGCAACGGGCGAAACAGTATCCGCACGAGCTTTCCGGCGGCATGAAACAGCGCGTATTGATCGCCATTGCCATTGCGCTGCAACCGGCGCTGATCATCGCCGATGAGCCGACCAGCGCGCTGGACGTCACAGTGCAAAAACGCATTCTGGATTTGATCGACGAACTGCGCCGCGAATCCGGCACCGCCGTGTTACTGGTGACACATGACCTGGCGATTGCTGCCGAACGCGCCGACCGGTTGCTGGTGTTCCGTCACGGCAAAGTGCAGGAACAGGGCATCACACGCGAGGTGCTGGATGCACCGAAAAGTGATTACACCCGCCAGCTTTTCGCCGATGCCCCGGCCCTTTCCGGCCGTCACCGTGCACAACTTCGCGCGGCGGAAGATCCGGTGCTGGTGGTCGAAAACATCACCCATGATTTCACGCTGGGTGGCAAACATCAGGCGGCGTTCCGCGCGGTGGATCATGTCTCTTTCAGCATTCCGCGCGGCACCACCCATTCGCTGGTCGGCGAATCCGGCTCCGGCAAAACCACGCTGGCGCGCATTCTGCTCGGTTTTCAGAAACCGGACAGCGGACGCGTACTGATCGACGGCGAAGACATCACACGGCTAAAAGGTGAAGCCTTGCGGCAGTTACGCAAGAAAATCCAACTGGTATATCAGAACCCGTTCGCCTCGCTGGATCCGTCGCAAACGCTGTTTCGCGTGATCGAAGAACCGCTGCTGAATTTCGAAAAAATCCCGGCTGCCGTGCGCCGTGAACGGGTGCTGGATATCGCCCGCCGCGTGGCGCTGCCGGAAGAATTACTCAGCCGTAAACCTCGCGAACTGTCCGGCGGTCAGCGCCAGCGTGTGGCGATTGCGCGCGCGCTGATTTTAGAGCCGAAAGTGCTGATCCTTGATGAAGCCACGTCGGCGCTCGACGTCACCGTGCAGGCGCAAATCCTGACGTTACTTCAGCAGTTACAGGACTCACTCGGCCTGACCTATTTGTTTATTTCGCACGATCTGGCCACCGTCCGGCAAATCTCACACAGCGTCTCGGTGTTAAACCGCGGGCAGCAGGTGGATTCCGGCAAGGTGGAAGACGTTTTCGCCCTGCCTTCCAGCGATTACACCCGCCAGCTAATCGATGCTATTCCCGGTCGCCACCGCGCCGCATAAACCAGACCATGAAACAAGAGGGACATTATGAGCAGTAAACGTCTTGGATTTTTCACCCGCCTGCTGGACAACACCAGTGCGCAGGAACGTTACCGGCTGGCGACCGAGCAAATCATTCATGCCGAACAGTTAGGTTTTGATTCCGCGTGGGTCGCGCAGCACCATTTTCATGAAGCCGAGGGCGGCCTGCCTGCGCCACTGGTTTTTCTTGCGCAGGTCGCGGCGCATACCCGCTTTATCCGTCTCGGCACCGGCGTAATCACGCTGCCGATGGAAAACGCATTGCGCGTTGCCGAAGACACCGCCGTGCTGGATTTACTCTCCGGCGGACGGCTTGAGGTCGGTTTAGGCTCAGGCGGCACACCGTCATCCTTCCCGCCGTTCGGGCTGGAAAGTCACGAACGCGGTACGGCATTTGGCAATAATCTGCAAACCCTGCTCACCGCCTGGCGCGGCGAACCGCTGGCGGGCACCGATAACCGCTTATATCCGGCGGCACCGCAACTGGCGAACCGCGTCTGGCAGGCGACTTTCTCGGTGGACGGCGGCGCACGTGCCGGTAAATCCGGCGACGGACTGATGCTCTCGCGCACCCAGCCACGTCCGGCGGACGCGCCGGATTTGCGTCTCGATGAGCTGCAAAACCCGATCATTGATGCCTATCTGGATGCACTGCCGGAAGGCGTAGCGCCGCGCATCATGGGTTCGCGTACCGCATTCGTCACTGAAAACGGCGATGAAGCGCGTGAACTGGCGCAAAAAGGCTTACGCCGTCAGGCCGAAAATCACCGCGCCAGCGGACAGACGGTGCAAGGCGACACGCTGGATGATTATATCCGCGCCTTCGACGTGCATCTCGGCACGCCAGCGCAGGTGACCGCGACGTTGCAGGCCGATACCGCGCTGGCCCGCGTCACCGATCTGGCGTTTCAGGTGCATTCCATCGATCCGCCGCATCCGTATATTTTACGTTCCATCGAACTGATTGCCCGTCACGTTGCGCCCGCGCTCGGCTGGGTTCGCCGCACGCCGCAACGCAGTGTTTCCACCTCTTCTGCCGATTCCTCATTCTCAAGGGAAGCCCTATGACTACCTTTTCGACCGACCTGCTGGAAAAACTGGCCGATATTGCCCCGGATTCCGCATTGAAACAGGCTCGCGATACCCGCGACGCCGCCACCCGTCACGCACAGGGCAGCTATGACGCGCTGTTTACCGAACAGGATGGCGTGGATTTCTCACTGGCTGAGCGCCTGCGGCTGGCGCAAAACGTCGCGCGCTGGCACGGCGATTCGCAACTGACTAACCACTATTCCGAGCGTTTGCAGGATTTGCCGGATATCGACGAAACCGCACGCCTCGACGCGGCACTGACCCACGGCGAACGCCTGAGCTTCAAACCTGCCAGCGCGACGCCGGCGCATTTGCAGGCACTGAAAAAAGCCGGCTGGTCGGTGGATGCCATTGTCACGCTGTCGCAACTGATCGCCTTCGTCAGTTTCCAGAGCCGCGTGCTGCGCAGCTACCGTCTGATCGGTGGCAAGCCGGTGGAGAACGGCAGCAATAAGCCGGTCGGTGCCGCGTTCTGGCGCACCGAACCCAATACCCACAGCGGCCGCGATGCACCACAGGCCTTTACCCAGGAAGAACTGGGCTGGGAGCCGTGGATCCCGGCAAAAAAACTGGAAGAATTTGATGAAGCCCAGCAGGCTATTCTGGCGAAATTCGGCCATACCGATTCTGACTATTTCCGCCTGTTAGGTCGTAATTTACCGGTACTCGAACAGCGCACGCTGACCGACAAAGGGATTTTCTATACCTCCGGCGGGTTGCCGCGCAAAGAGCGCGAACTGGCGGCGACGGTTGCCAGCAAAATTAACGGCTGTATTTATTGCGCCTCGGTGCATTCGCGCAAAGCCAGCCAGCTTTCCAAACAGACGGAAGATGTCCAGCGTCTGATCGACACCCCGCCGGGCGGCATTCTCAGCAAAGAACAATCTCCGCGCTGGCAGGCTGAAATTGATTTCGCCGCCGCGCTTTCCGCTACCCCACCGGTCGCCACTGAGCAGCACATTGCGGCGCTGCGCGAGCAAGGTTTAAGTGAGCTGGAGATTGTCGATCTGGCGCAGTCTGCGGCGTTCTTCGCCTGGGCAAACCGTCTGATGTTAACGCTGGGAGAACCGTTTAATGACTGAAGCACAACATTCGCAGCCCCTTCGCCCGCAGCTTGATCACGTGGTGATCAACGTCGCCGAACAACTGGATCAGGCCGGGCAGCAGTTCCGCCGTCTGGGGTTTCATCTCACGCCGCGCGGGCATCACTCGCTGGGATCCAGCAATCATCTGGCGATTTTCGGCGAAAACTATCTTGAACTGCTCGGCTATGAGCCGGGCAACGCTCACACCCGCAAAGACCTGTGGCAGGCACCGCTTGGCCTGACCGGTCTGGTGTGGAAAACGCAGAATTCATCGGCGGTATACGAACATCTGCAACAGCAAGATATTGCCGGTTCCGCACCGGCGGAGTTCTTCCGCCCCGTCGGGCTCAACGACGGCACTTCACCGAATGCGCGATTCCGCACCGTACCGCTGGCCGCCAGCCGCGTACCGAATGGCCGCAGTTTCTTTTGTCATCATCTGACGCCGGAACTGGTGTGGCGCAACGAATGGCAACACCACCCGAACGGTGTTGCCGATATCACCGGTTTCGTGATTTCTGCGGCAAATCCGCAGGAAGCCGCTCAGGTGTATGGCGAATTGTTTGGTGTCAGTGCGCTGGAGTTCAAACCGCAGGAAGTCGTGCTGCGCGCAGGCCGCGCCGCCGTCCGGTTTATCACACCGGAGCAAGCCGCCGCTGAATTCGGCATTGTGCCGGAAGGCGAGAACGGCAGCGCCCGCATGGTCGGACTGGAATTCGCCACGCGGTCGCTGGAGGCAGTACGGAATAGTTTGCGGGTGGGGGAAATACCTTTCAGGGATGACGTTAACCGTGTGTCTGTCCGGGCAGCGGACGGGCTTGGGGTGGCGCTTGGATTCAGCGAGGAATGATCTGCTTTTAGCTCCTCCCCCTGCGAAGGGGGAGGATAGCCTACACATCATATTGAATATCAAGGATATTAATTTTCTATTATGAATTTATATCCTGTTTTATATCCAGCAAATAAATCTTATACAAACTAATTTCTGTTTTGAAGAAAAGAGCACAAATAGTTCAAGCGTTATTCGAAACTACAATTCACAGGATAAATCTTACTCATTGAATTTATTGAAATTTGGCATTATTTCCACATAAAGTATAGGTGTATGTTATCGTTTTATCCACAGAACGGTAATCATTATGCCTCACACGACAAAACGTCTCTATTTCTATGCTCCCGGTGATCATTTCCATCTTGCCCCTCTTGATATGTTTGTTGTGGCAAAAAAATCAGTCAGAGAAAACGGCATTCACTGGCTGGAACCCGTCTGGTCAACAGGCCCAACTCCCGATAAAAATGGTTTGTTGTTATTCACTTCTAAACTGGATGCTTTGATATATACCTTCATATTAAATAAAGGGGCAAACGAGGATTGGAATGTTTACCCTTTCAATGATGTCAGCGTGACTGAAATGATGATTGATGTAGCTCCACTGACAGAGACATATTCAATATATATTGCATTCGGTTTCAGCGTAGATAGCAAAGAGTCTCTTATATTTACCAGCGGTAGTTTACGAACCAGAAGTTTTATGCAAGGTCTCAAAATAGAAAAAGAAAGCTCTTCTTTATCTCCAATTACGCTGAAATTTGAAAACACACTTTTTCAACAAATAAATGATTACTGGAAAGATTATTACGCTGATTATTGTGAGGAAATAAAAAAACAAAACGCATTAGACAGTGCACATTTAATGCAAGTTGCCCATACTGCCATTGATAAAATTGAAAGATCTAAAAATGAGAAAATAAACGATTTTGATTGTATTTCGCATTACTCAATTAACAAAAAAAAATGGATCACTTCATACTGAAAAGGATAAACAAGTATGGCAATGCTCGGATATTTTATTCGTCTTGGTGATAAGACATCATGCGGCGGAAAAGTAGTAAGTGCAACAAGTCGTATTATACATCACGGACTAAATTTAGCTCGTGTAGGAGATAAAGTGACATGCGGTGAAAACGAAGGTGAATTTAATCTGTTTGGTGGAATACAAAACTACACTTGCGATGGTATTCCTTGTATTGGCACACTTGAAAGTTTCGCCGGTTGCCCATGTCGATCTAGATTATTCGCAAGTGAATTTTCATCCAGTTACTATCCTGAACCGCCGAAAATGGCGTCACAGAAAACCACTGTCAATGAACCTGAGCAACACGCACAGGCGGCAAAGAAACAGATGGTTACTGAAACTAAACCAGAATCGGCACCAGCTTCCCCTCTAAAAGAGGATAAACCACCACGCGAACCGGTGGATGCTGGATTCTGTATTGTCGATTTACCTGCGAATGTAAAAGATTTTGGTGACTATTTATTTTATAACCCTGTAGCAGGTGCAAGAGAATTATACGATACACTCAACGGCAGCGGGCCAATCAAACCAGCGTCTATTCTTTTATTAGTAGACCCTGATAAACAAGATCCAAAACAAATCGAAACTTTGAAGAAAGCAAAAGCAAAAGTTGATACTGCATTAAGTGATTTGACTATGGAGGAAGCCAGTTTTTTACATAAACATAAAGATACGATTGATATATTTATGGCTGTCGGAAATAAAGGGTTTGGAGTGGCATCTGAAATAGGCCAAAAATACTTTGAAGAAATAGAAAATATATTAGCAGACATAGAAAAAACTTATCAGAACGCTTTTAGAACGAGCGGTGCATTAATCGGTCAACAATTTTACGTACAAAGAGCAATTCAATTTAAAAAGTTAAATTTGATATTGAATAGTTTTATGAAAGACAAATTAGGTATGGCTCAGTACAATGATTTAAGAAAAGCATTAGGGCTTTCAAGTAGAAGTATTATGCACCAATGGACTCAAACAGGTATCGGCAGCATTGAAGGCTACGCAACATATATTGAGAAATCTGCTAAACTTATAAAAGCCATGAAGAAACTTGGGTACATCGGGATAGCTTTTGATTTCGGTAGTACAACTAACAAAGTCTATGATGCTTGCACCATCGGCAGAGAAGCAGATTGTACTAAGACCGCTTTCACAGAATATGGTGCTCTTACTGGTTCTGTGGGAATGTCCGCTGCTATTGGCCCGGCTGTTGGTGGACTCTCTACAACTGTTTGTATGTTTGCATTGGGATTAGTAACCGCAGAAGTTGGGGGATCTGGAGCACTTTTATGTACCGCAGTCGGTGTTACAGGGGCGATAGCTGCCGGTGAATTTGCGGGTTCACTAGGTGGCGAGTTGGGGGGGAGTATAGGCAAAGGAATATATGAGGTTATATATAGTGAATGAGTATTTACGCAATGTTGTATTAGTTTCACTCTTTATTAATTGCGTGCTTTATCTTTTGATTACATATAGAAACGAAAAGATGTATATAGGTATTTGTGAAATGTTTCGTGCTGTCAGTCACACTACAAATGATGACTATTGTTTTAAATATTTCAACTTTAACATTACCTTTTATTATGTACCAACTAAGAAAATAATATATGTATATCTCCCATTGATTTTTAAGAAAAACATCTCGACTAACAAGTCAGTTTCGGATGAATGGTATATCTTTATCAATACATTGCCATACTCTAAAAAAGCATGGCTATATTGTGAAATATTTTTACTTAAATTGTCTGGAATCTTGATGGCGCTACTTTTCGTATTATGGATGTTATGATAAAAAAAAAGGTGCGGAATATTCCCGCACCTTTTTTTTTCTGCCTGTTCGGCAGTGAACTACAATTACAATCAACTATTCGTAAAATTATGCTACATATTTCTAAGCTGCCTGTTCGGCAGTGGTAAAAACTAGCTTACGTAATTTTCTAAATCGCCAAGCGCAGCAAGCCCGAAAATCCCTTTAGCCCATGAATAACAATCAGATAGCACCATACTAAAAACCCAGAAAGGAGAATAGAAAGAAGATCAACAGAGGAGAAAAAAGTTCAAAAAAATCCCCGGCATTCATGCCGGGGATTTGTGTATAAGAGACAGCCCTGCGAAGGGGGAGGCCGGGAGGGGGTTTTAAGTATTAACGCAAATGCCTGTCCGGTAACTTAACCCGCTGATTTGTCTTTAATACCCCACCCCAACCCTCCACTTCGCAGGGGAGGGAGTCGATCGAGTTTCCGCTGAAGACTTTAGATCTTTTCGCTCTTAGTTATCACTTTTATTTTGTTGCTTAAATTCCCTGATATGTTAAAACTCTGCTACTGCGAGTCTTAGACGGCTAAACGTCTAAATCCCCAACCGTCTATTTAATAAGGCCCAACGCCCAGTGACTTCCTCCCTCCTTGAGATGCGTAATATCTCGATTTCATTTGCCGGTTTCCCTGCCCTGCGCCAGGTGGATTTCACGCTGGAAGGCGGATCCGTCCATGCATTAGTCGGCGCAAACGGCGCGGGGAAATCGACGCTGATGGCGGTGCTTTCCGGCACGCATGACCATTACAGCGGGCAGATCACTATCGACGGCGAAGCGGTAAATATCCGCCTGCCGCATCATGCCCGCGAGCACGGTATTCATCTGGTGCAGCAGGAAGTGGATGTCGCGCTGGTGCCGACGCTGAACGTTGCGGAAAACATCATGCTCGACCGCCTTTCCGAACCGGGCCATCTGCATAACTGGCCGCAGCTTTACCGCCAGGCGCAACTGCTGACTGAGCAGCTCGGCCTGAACATCAGCCTGCGGGCGCGGATCGAAAGCTGCACGCTGGCCGAGAAACAACTGATTTTGCTGGCGCGGGCGTTATCGCATAAATGCCGTTTTCTGATCCTTGATGAACCGACCGCCCCGCTGGATCAGGCGGAAAGTGCACGCCTGTTCGCGCTGGTCCGCAAGCTGAAAGCCGCCGGAATGGCGATCGTATTTATCTCGCACCGCATTCATGAACTGCGCGATATCTGCGACCGTATGACGGTGCTGCGTGACGGGCGTCTGGTCAGCGATGACAGCATGGACGGCCTGAGCAACGAGCACATTATCGAGAAAATGATCGGCCATCAGCTCGACGATATTTATCCGCCGCGCCGTCCGCCGCACAGCGGTGAAACGCTGCTAAGCATTCACGGGATGCACGATAAAGACAAACTGCGCGATATCTCGCTGCGACTGCATCGTGGCGAAATTCTCGGCATTGCCGGGCTGGCGGGTGCCGGAAAAACGGAACTGTGCAAAGCGTTGTTTGGCGCAACGCCGAGTCAGGTAGAAAGCGGTGAGCTGAATGGCAAACCGTGGAAGCCGAAGGAGCCGCACCTTTCTGTCGAACAGGGGCTGGCGTTAGTACCGGAAGAACGGCGCAAGGAAGGGATTTTCATTGACGAAAATATCCCGATGAACCTGAGTGTGACCGCTGATGACACCTTTTCGCGCTGGAGTATTTTCAACGCGCGCCAGTCGCTGTCATGGGCAAAAGACATTATCAGCCGCTTAGGCATTCGCGCTTCCGGGCCGATGCAGAAGCTGGCCCGGCTTTCCGGCGGCAACCAGCAAAAGGTCGCCATCGGGAAATGGCTGCGCAGTGAGAGTCAGGTGTTGATCTTCGACGAACCGACCAAAGGCGTGGACATCAAGGCCAAAACGGACGTGTTCAGGCTGATCGACGGCCTGGCGCAACAGGGAAAAGGCATTATTTATGCTTCCGGTGAGTTCGCCGAACTGGTCGGTTTATGCGACCGCATTCTGGTGTTATGGGACGGCCGTATCGTCGCCGAACTGAACGCCGCAGACGTCGACGAAGAAACCTTATTAGTCTATTCAACCGGAGGAATACCCGCGTGAACAAAGCCGTGGTGAGTAAAGAAAACGTGCCCGATGCCCGCCAGCCGTGGCGTCATCAGCTGTTCGAATTTTTATATAAATGGGGCATGTTGCTGACCGTGGTGTTGCTGATCGCCGCTTTTGGTCTGGCGTCAGATAACTTCCTCGAACCGTCGAACATCATCAATATCTTGCGTTCGATTGCCATCGTGACGGTGATTGCCATCGGCGTGTCGATTTCCCTGGCGGTCGGCGGCTTCGATTTATCGGTCGGCTCCACGGCATCGCTTGCCAATGCGCTGGTGATTTCGATGTTCGTCTGGCACGGTTTCGGCACGACCGAAGCGATACTTATCACGCTGGCGTTGTGCACGCTGGTCGGCCTGTTCAACGCCTTTCTGATCGTCATCCTGAAAATTCCTGACATGCTGGCAACGCTCGCCAGTCTGTTTGTGATTCAGGGCGCAGCGATGACTTACAGCTACGGCGGTTCCATCACTGAAAACATGTTATTGCCGAGCGGCGACATGGCCGAAGGCACGGTCCCTGCGGTGTTCAGCCTGCTCGGTCAGGTGCCGGTGATTGTGATCGTGATGGCCGTCGTGACCATTGCGGTGCAACTGTTTATGTCGCTGACCAAGCATGGCCGCCGCATGTACGCCATCGGCGGAAATCCGCTGGCCGCACGTCTGGCGGGGATCCGCACCGCGCGCTACCGCGTGATTGCTTATGTGATGTCATCCGTGCTTGCCGGTGCAGGCGGGATTTTGCTGGCTTCACGCATCGGTTCTTCGCAGGTGAATGCCGGTGGCGGCTATCTGATGGATGCCGTTGCCGCCGCTTATATCGGTTTCTCGCTGGCCGGTTCCGGTAAGCCTAATGCGCTCGGCACACTACTTGGCGCGGTGATTTTAGGCGTGCTGTCGAACGGCCTGGTGATGTTGTCGGTGCCGTATTATGCGATGGATATCATCAAAGGGTTAGTGCTGGCAGTGGCGTTAGCGCTGACGTATATCCAGAAGAGATAGCGGAGGCCGCTGCTATATTTCGGCCTCTTTAAGGTCAACACCGTGGGCTCGCCGCCCACACTGGCCCAAAGGGTTTTAAACGAAACCCTTTGGAATCCTGCGTTTTTTTAACTGCGCGCTTCGCTCGCTGGCTATGTTTCAGAAACCACAGCGACAGGCTGGAAATCTTGCCGCTGCGCGGTACCTTCTCTCGGTCTTCGAGCCATAGGTCTCGAAGCCGCTCCGTTCAGCAAGATTTCTGAATCGCCCGCGGGATCTTAAATTCAAGGGCAGACAGTTTAAGATTTCAAAATCAGTCAGGTTGTGAATTAAGAGCCTGAGGCCGGTTCCAAAATACCGCCGGACGAGAGGTGGAAAACCGCGCATGTTTTTGCGCGGGTTGTAACCCGATGGGAGGGAACCGCGCAGCGGCGGGATTTTGCGGCTATCACTGCGGCTGATGAAACATAGTCAGCGAGCGGAGCGCGCAGTGAAAGAGCCCGGGGGGTCTTGGGGGGCGGCGGCGATAAGCCGTCCCCCAAGTCGGTGTGGGCCGACGCCCACGACCTTGAATTTGAAGTTGAAGTTGAAGTTGAAGTTAAAACCGCCCCTGATTCGGTCAAAATCAGATCACACCAGCACCTTATACATCACACTCGTCGACTCCAGCATTCCCCCCGTCGACATCGCATAATGCGGAATCGTCCCGCTCAGGGTGAAACCCTGATTTTCATACAATGTCTGTGCCGGACTGCCGGTGACGGTATCCAGCACCAGCAAGGTTTTGCCCTCTTCCCGCGCCAGCGCTTCAACCGCCGTCATCAGTTTACGCGCGATACCCTTGCGGCGGCCATCGGGGTGAACCATCAGTTTAACCACGTCACCGCGGTGCGCACCGTTGGCGGGCTGATCGACCACCAGTTGCACCGTGCCGATGATTTTGCCTGCCATGCGCGCCACCAGCAGGCGTTTTTCGCCACGCTCAAAAGCCGGTAACAGCTTTTGCCAGAACGCCTGCGCCTGCACAAAACCGAAAGGCAAAATAAAACCGATGCTGGCACCCAACGCCACGGACTGCATCAGGGTTTCGGCCAGCGCATCCAGATCGATTTGCGACAATACGCCGCCCTGCACTTCACTGATCACCACTTCATTGCTGTTTTGCATCATGTTAAACCTTACTCAGTCAGACATTTAAGGACGTGAAATGACGATGGCGTAGCGGGCATCTGCCGGGCCGGGCACATAGAAAGAAGTCCTGCCGTGAAGATGAAAACGCAGGCAGTCGCCCGGTTCCAGCCGGTAACTGCGGCCATCGAGCACAAATTCCAGTACACCTTCAAGCATCCAGATATGCTGTTCGAGTCCCTCTACCGGCGGTGCGTCGTAAGTAATGCTGGCGCCAGCTTTCAGCACACCTGAAATCAACTCAGCACGAAAACCCGGTGCCGGTGCGGAAACGGAACGACGCTCGAAGCCGGTTTCCCGGTCATGCCACACCGGTTGTTGCGATGCGCGGATAAGCTCCGGGGGGTTATCTTCCAGCGCCATCAGCAAACGGGAAGTGGTCAGCCCGTAAGCCGCACTCAGTTTGCCCAGCAACGAGGCCGTCGGGCTGGTCTCTGCCCGCTCCACGCGTGAAAGTGTCGCGCGGCTGATGCCGGTCATCTGCGCCAGTTGTTCAAGTGACCAGCCCTGGCTGACGCGTAATTCAGCCAGCCGTTCCGCCAGACGGAGATCGTGATTGTCCTGCCCTTCTCCCATTTTCTTACCCTGTCGTAAAATCTCAATACAGGGAAAATATCTCTTATATGAGAATGTCGCAAGTTAAAAAAGTGTAACCAAAAGGATTTTCCAAGTTGTACAGAAATAATAAAGTTGTACAACTTTACGATGTGGCGCTAGAGTTAGCTTATAAGTGGTATGAATATTTGGATGGAAATATGTCTCTGTACAGCATCGGTGAAGTCGCCCGAATTTGTGGTATCAACCCGGTCACGTTGCGTGCCTGGCAGCGGCGTTATGGCCTGCTGAAGCCACAGCGCACAGAGGGTGGCCATCGTCTGTTTAATGATGATGATCTCGACACCATCCGCACCATTCTGGGCTGGATCAATCGCGGTATTCCGGTTGGTCAGGTGAAATCTTTGCTGGAAGGTAAAGTGGACGTGCTACCCGGTGGCTGGTCGCAGTCAGAACATCAGCTGCTGACCGCCTTACAGGATGGCCGCCCGCAAAAAGTTCGTCAGTTGATGCTGGAGTTCGGTCGTGAATACCCGGCGGTAACATTTGTGAATAACGTGCTTCGCCCCCTGCGTGAGCGCCTGAGTTCCGGCGATTCACGACTGCTGATGCTGCGCAGCCAGCTTGACGGTCTGATCATTGAACACGCGGTGATGTGCATGAACGCCGCCCGTAAGCGTCCCGGACCGGCTGCCACGTTGATCGGCTGGGGGAATACAGACAGCACCGAGTTGTGGCTTGAGGCCATTGTGCGGTGCGAAGAAGGTTTGCAGGTCGAAATATTGCCGGTTCCTCTCAGCGAGCCGTATCTGGAAAACCTGAGCGGCTCGCAAATTCTGTTGTGGTCCGAAGGCAAGCTGACGCAGGTTCAGCGCCAGCGGCTGCAGCACTGGATGGCGCAGGGTTTGTCGATCATCCTGCTGGGCAGCTCAGCTATCCTGCTCGGCGCAGAAGAAACAGACGCTAAGGAAGATGAGCTCAGCGCCTCCCCCGATGACGATGATCATCGCGCCAGTCTTCGTATTGAGCCTGCTCGTCGGGAGGGGAAAAATGATGCTTAAACATGCTTCTGAACACGCAACCCCGGCCGACGTTCTGGCACGGCTGTGCGAATTTTACCGTCACCTTGATATCAGCCGCCTGCCGCAGCTTTCCCTTATTTATCATCCGAATGTGGTGTTTATCGATCCGGTTTCACATTACGACGGCGTGGATGCGCTGGAACACTATTTTGCGCAGTTGCTTGAGAAAACGAATTACTGCCGCTTTGAGATCCAGCCTCCACTTATTCAGGGTGATGAAGTGTCGCTGTTCTGGCGGATGGAATTCTCACACCCGGCGTTGAAAAAAGGGCAGGCAATGTTTCTTGATGGCACAAGCCATCTGCGCCTGAATGAAAACCTTATTATCTATCAGCGCGATTATTACGATCTCGGTGCCATGTTGTACGAGCACATTCCGGTGCTCGGCGGTGTCGTGCGCGCCGTCAAAGCCAGGTTGAAATAATGGGGCGCGTACTGATTACCGGTGCCAGTTCTGGCATTGGCAAACAACTGGCACTGGATTATGCCAGCGGAGGCTGGGAGGTCATTGCCTGCGGGCGAGATGGCGCAAAGCTGACGGCCGTCGCCGCCACCAGCCCGCTGATCATCCCGCTGTGTTTTGATATCACCGATTTACAGGCTACCCGTGAAGCATTGCAGGGCAGGCAGGCCGATTTAGTGATTCTTTGCGCGGGCACCTGCGAATATCTCGACAACGGCGTCGTCGATGCCGAGAAAGTCATGCGGGTGATGAACACCAATTTTTCCGGTCCGGTCAATTGCCTCGACGCCCTGCTCCCCGGCTTAGCGCCCGGCAGCCGGATAGCGCTGGTGGGTTCCGTCGCCTGGCTGCTGCCGTTTTCACGCAGTGAAGCCTATGGGGCATCCAAAGCCGCGCTGGCCTTTTTTGCCCGCTCTCTGGCGGTTGATCTGGCGAAACGTCAGATTCACATTTCGCTGATTCAGCCGGGTTTTGTCGAAACACCACTGACATCGCGCAATGACTTCCCGATGCCGATGATGGTGAGCGTCGCCCAGGCGTCGAAGCACATTCGTAAAAAACTGGCGCGCGGTGCGAGTGAAATCGCCTTCCCTCCGCTTTTTGCCCGTTTACTCAAGGTGCTCTCCTTGCTGCCCGTCAGTTTGCAACAATGGTTATGCCGGAAAATGGTGAAATAAAATGACAACAAAAATGGCGATTGTAGGCAGCGGAATTTCAGGGCTGAGCTGTGCCTGGCTGCTGGCAAAAAGTCAGCCCGGCTGTGAGATTACCGTCTTTGAAGCGTCTGAAACCTTAGGCGGACATACTGCCACGCAGGATGTGATTTCCGACGGAAAAGAATACGCCATCGATACCGGTTTTATTGTCTATAACTCCCGGACATACCCGCATTTTATTGCCCTGCTCAAAGAACTGGGCATTGAAGGACAGCCGACGGAAATGAGTTTTTCCGTACGCAATCCGGTTAATAAACTCGAATACAACGGCCACTCGCTGAACAGCCTGTTTGCCCAGCGCCGCAACCTGCTCAAACCGCAATTCTGGCGCTTTATTCTCGAGATCCTGCGGTTTAACAAACTGTGCAAGGCGCGCCTGCTGAATCCGCACAATGACGAAGATACGCTGGCTGACTTGCTCGATCAAAACGGTTTCACCCCGTTTTTCGCCCTGCATTATGTGCTGCCGATGGGGGCGGCCATCTGGTCTTCTTCGCTGAGCGATATGGCGAATTTCCCCCTGTCGATGTTCCTGCGCTTTTTCGATAATCACGGATTACTGGACGTCAGCAACCGCCCGCAATGGATGGTGGTCCCCGGCGGTTCACGGGAATATATCCGCCGGATGCAGGAAAAACTGCCGGCCCGCGTCAGGCTGCTGACCAGCGCACCGGTCAGTAAAGTCGTCCGCACACCCTGCGGTGTGACGCTGCATTCCCCGCATGGCGAGGCGCATTTTGATCAGATTATTTTCGCCTGCCATTCCGATCAGGTGCTGACCATTCTGGGTGACAACGCCACTGCTGATGAGCAAAGCATTCTCACTGCCCTGCCTTATCAGAGCAACGACGTCATTTTGCATACCGATACCCACCTGCTGCCTCGCGAAAAACGCGCCTGGGCGAGCTGGAATTATCAGTTGCCGAACGCGCTGAATCTGGCGGACAACGCGGATATACGCGACAGCAATCCTTCGCACTGCCGCCGCGCCAGCGTGACCTATAACATGAATATTTTGCAGGGGCTGAATACGCCGCAGACATTTTGCGTGTCACTCAATCCGCTGACGCCGATTGATGAAAACAAAGTCCTGTTCCGCACCACGTATATGCACCCGGTTCTCAATCTGGCCAGCCGCCACGCACAGCAGGAACGCCACCGGATCAACGGCCACAACCGCACCTGGTTCTGCGGTGCGTACTGGTACAACGGCTTTCACGAAGACGGTGTCAACAGTGCGCGTGACGTGGTGGAACAACTCAATCTGCAACTTTTCAGTGCGCAGCAACAGAATGAGCAGGAAAAACGGGAGGCGTCATGAACAGCCAGTTGTATGTCGGCACGGTGCGCCATCGGCGGTTTACGCCGGTTGAACACCGATTCGACTACGATATTTTCATGCCGCTGATTGACCTTGATGAACTGGACCAGTTACCTGCACAAGGTATCCAGCTCGACCGGTTTTCCGCCGCCAGTTTTCGCCGCAAAGATTATCTCGGCGGCGGTGATATCAAAACCAAAGCGCAGGCGAGAATCGAAGCGCTGACCGGCGAACGCCCGGACGGGCGGGTGATGTTGTTATGTCAGTTGTGTTATTTCGGCTGTTATTTCAATCCGGTGAATTTTTACTATCTTTATGATCAGCATGGTGTTTTGCGCTGGATGCTGGCCGAGGTGCGCAATACCCCCTGGAACGAACGTCACACCTACGCCGTTCTGCCTGACGGTTCACAACCGGTGCCGAAAGCCTTTCATGTGTCGCCCTTTAATCCGATGGACATGGTCTATCACTGGCGGCTGACACCCCCTGGAAAGCAGTTACACATCACTATCGAAAATTACCGTAAAGAACGGGAATTCGATGCCGCCCTTTCACTGACAGCCCGTCCGCTGACCCGCGCGGCGCTGCGTCAGCAATTGTGGCGGCTGCCTGTCATGACCGCTAAAACCGCACTGACTATCTACTGGCAGGCACTGAAACTGTGGCTGAAACGGGCGCCCATTTATTCTCATCCTCCCGTTGATAAGGACTGACCATGAGCCAACCTGAAATGCAACTCGCCCGTGAAGGGACGAATAACAGGCGCAGCAAAGCGGCGCGTGCGCTCATCCTTAGCGTCCTGAAGCAGCTCAAAGGCGCGGGCCTGACGCTGCGTGAACCCGGTGAGCAGGCGATATTTTTTGGCGATCCGACGGCTATCTTGCAGGGTGAAATTGACATTCTGCATCAGCGCGCTTACCGGCGTGTCTTACTGGGCGGCAGCGTCGCAGCGGGTGAGAGTTTTATTGATGGCGACTGGACCACGCCTAATCTGACCGTCGTGCTGCAACTGCTGGCCGAGAACCTGAAGCTGGTCGATAAAATCGAGGCACGCCTCAGCTGGCTCAGCACACCGGCCAAAAAAGTCATTCATTTTTTCCGCCGCAACAGTCCGTCGCAGGCGCGTAAAAATATCTCGGCGCATTACGATCTGGGCAACGATTTTTATCAGGGTTTTCTCGATGAGAAGATGCTGTATTCCTCCGCCTGGTATCAGGAGCCGCAGATGACGCTGGAACAGGCGCAGGAAGCCAAAATGCGCCGCCTGTGTGAACAGCTGCAATTAAAAGCGGGCGATCATCTGCTGGAAATCGGCACCGGCTGGGGCGCGATGGCCGAATTTGCCGCGCGCGAATACGGCTGTCAGGTCACTACCACCACCATTTCCCGCGAGCAATATCGCTTTGCCTGTGAGCGGATTGAAAAAGCCGGGCTGAGTGACCGCGTGACGGTGCTGTTCGAAGACTATCGTTCGCTGCAGGGGCAGTTCGACAAACTGGTGTCGATAGAGATGATCGAAGCAGTCGGCAAACGCTATCTCTCCACCTTTTTCAAACGCTGCAATGCGCTGCTCAAACCGCACGGGCGTATGGCAATTCAGGCAATCACCATCGCCGACCAGCGTTATGCCGCCTACAGCCGTAACGTCGATTTTATTCAGTGCTACGTTTTTCCCGGCGGTTTTCTGCCCTCAATTACCGCCATGAATGACACCATGACCCGCTGCACCAGTCTGGTGGTGCGTGATCTGTTCGATATCGGTTCCGATTACGCCCGCACCCTTCATGAATGGCGTGAGCGGGTGCAGCGCTACTGGAATGCACAGACTGACGGCGTGCAGGACGAATATTTCCGCCGTCTGTGGCTGTTTTATCTGTGCTACTGCGAGGCAGGTTTTCGTGCACGCACCATCAGCACCGTGCAGTTGGTCGCCGAGCGACGCGGATGAAAACCTTGCGCTTCTGGCTGCTGACACTGGGTTTTGATGCCTGGTGGACGCTGGCCGTCTGGGGGCGCGGACGGTTTATCCTCTTCCTGCTTTTAAGCAGTTTTCTGATGCTGGCGTTTACACCATCAAAACGCCGGTTGTGGGTCGCCACCGCCTGTACGCTGGGCATCATGATGGACTCGCTGTGGTGCATTTTGGGTCTGTTTGAATTTAGCGATTCTTCCGCCGTACCGCCGTGGATGATGGCGTTATGGCTGGGCTTCAGCGCCTGGTGGCTGTGGTTACTCGGCTATTTACGGCTGACATGGTACTGGCTGATGCCCGTCGGCGCGGTCAGTGGCCCGCTGGCCTATTACCTCGGCATGCAGCTCGGTGCCATGCAACTTCTCGCCGCACCGGTTTATGTCTGGCTTCTGCTGGCGGCGGGCTGGGCGATATTCTTACCGCTGATCAGCCTGCCGGTGCTGCTCAGCCATGACACAGAGCGGAAAACCTGATGATGCGCGCATTTCTGGCCGTACTTTCGCTGATGATTTCTTTCTCTGCCTTTGCCGCCACGCCGTGGAACCAATGGCAACAGGTCGGGCGTGCCACGCTGAGCTGGGGGCCTTTTGAGGTTTATCATTCGCAACTGCTGACGCCCGACGGTAAGTATCAGGCCGGAAAATGGCCGCAGGCGCTGAAGATTGAGTATCTGCGCAGCATTGATCATCAGGAGCTGACCAGAGCAACAGAAGAACAATGGCAGGCACTGGGATTGCTGGCGCAGGCACAGAAAAATGGCTGGCTGGAGGCGGTACAAAACACCTGGCCGGATGTCAGCAACGGCAGCGAAATCATGTTTGTCGCCACTGAAAATGGCGGCCAGTTTTACAGCCAGCCCGCAAACAGCGTGCTGAGCACACCGGTCGGTCAGCCTTTCAGCCCGGCATTCCGCGATGCCTTTCTGGCGATCTGGCTCTCGCCCGCCACGCAATATCCTGATTTACGCAGCAAGCTGACCGGCGCATCCGCGTCCGATTAATGGCATCTTATGGAGGTTTTATGACTGTTCTGCGCAAGATTTTTGTCACGCTGATCCTCGGCGGAATGCTGTTACTCACCGGCTGTAAAGCCAATATTCAAGATTACGCACAAGCGCAACCGAAGCTGGATATTTTCACCTGGTTTGCCGGTGACAGCGTGGCCTACGGCATGGTGCAGGATTACAGCAACAAACAGACCCGGCGCTTCATCGTGAAAATCCGCGGTGATGTGGCGGGCGATACGCTGACGTTGCATGAAGACTTTGTGTATGACGACGGCGAGAAACAGACCCGCGTCTGGCGGATCCGCAAACTGGCAGACGGCAGCTATACCGGCACGGCGGGCGACATTATCGGCACCGCCACCGGGCAATCCGCAGGCAATGCCTTTAACTGGAAATACGTGATGGACGTAAAATCAGGCGGCAGCACCTACCGGCTGACGTTCGATGACTGGATTTATCAGCAGGACGAACAGCACCTGTTTAACGTCACCGCGCTGAAAAAATTCGGCGTGGAAGTGGCGCGGGTGACGATTTTCTTTGAGAAAAAATAGGCTTAACCCGGTCTGATCCCTCCCCTGCGAAGGGGAGGAGCAAAACAAAATCAGCTTTCACATTTGCGAAAAGGAAGCGGTTTAAACCTTCACTTCTTTAATCACCGTCTTCTTACGCCCGAATACAAATTTCCCCAGCGTCACCAGCAGCACCGCGCAGAGGATCACGCCCAACGCCACCCATTCGACCGGAGACAAGGATTCACCGGCGAAGCCGATGCCGAGCAACACCGCCACAATCGGGTTCACATAGGCATAACTGGTGGCCACGGCGGGACGCACAGTTTTCAGCAGAAACATATAGGCGCTGATGGCAATCATCGAGCCAAATACCACCAGATAACCGAGCGCCAGAAAACCGCTCAGCGAAGGCGTCGCGGTCATGTGTTCCCCGGTGACACGACTTGCCACCAGCAACACCACACCGGCGATAATCATTTCCGCCGCACCCGCCATCAGGCCGGTTGGCAGCGGCAAGCGAGAACTCCACACCGAACCGAATGCCCAGCTTAGTGAGGCGAGCAGGATCAGCGCCGCGCCCCACGGGTTCCCTTCCAGATTACTGCCGGTATTAAGCAGCACAATCCCGAACAGGCCGATGGCGACACCGGTCCATTCCAGGCGGCTGTTGGGCATTCCCCACAGGCGGCTGAAACACAGGGTAAACAGCGGCACGGTGGCGACCATTACGGCGGCAATGCCCGACGGCACCTGCATATGTTCCGCCACCGTCACCAGCCCGTTACCGACAGAGAGCAGCAAAATACCTACGGCACCGGCGGCCATCCACTGCTTCAACGTCGGGACTTTATGCCCGCGCAGCAATAAAAACGTGAACAAAATACATCCGGCGACGAAGAAACGCAGCCCGGCCATCATCAGCGGTGGCCAGCTTTCCACGCCCACGCGGATCACGAAATAGGTCGAACCCCAGATAAAATACAGCGCAAACAGTGCAGCAATTAATGGCAGCAGGGAACGGGTGGCGGAACCAGTCATAGGAATAACTTATTAGCGTGATAATGAAGGCAAACAGTTAACGCTATTGCCCTGATTTCCGGCAAGGGAATCCGTGCGATCGCGTCAAAATGTTGCTAAAAAGTTTCTGTATATGACAAAAAATGCGCTGGCATCACCGTTAAAAGTAATCACAGCATGAATAGTCTGTTGCAGGGGTGAGGAAACGATTTATAATTCGCCGTTCAAAATCCTGAGGTACTGCACATGAATTCGCTAGGCAAAAAATTATTTATCGCGCTGTTTGGTCTGATGGCGATTGGCGCAATTGGTGGCGTGATGGTTGCCGGTTATGCGGTGGTGATTCAGGACGACGCGAAACCGGTCAGCGATAACGACGCCCCTTCCGTGGTGCCTGCGCCGCCGTCTGCGTCAACGAACTGATTCGTCCACTGACCGCTGCTGCCAGCGTTGTAACCCTTGGCTCCAGCGTTCAAACAGCATATCTACGCAAATCGCCAGCAACGCGACAATTACCGCCCCCTGCAATACATAGGCGGTATTAAAACCGCTCAGGCCGATGATAATCGGCGAGCCGAGGCTTAACGTGCCGACCGACGAGGCAATCGCCGCCGTCCCGATATTGATAATCACTGACGTGCGGATGCCGGAAATAATCACCGGCGCGGCCAGCGGAATTTCCACTTTCCGCAGCATCTGCCAGCGGCTCATCCCCACGCCCTGCGCAATCTCCCGCGCCGACGCCGGTACCGATTCAATCCCGGCAATCGTCCCCTGCAGGATCGGCAGCAACCCGTAAAGCACCAGCGCAATAATCGCCGGTTTTTCACTGAATCCCATCACCGGCACCGCGACTGCCAGTACCGCAACCGGCGGAAACGTCTGTCCCATCGCCACCAGCGTTTCCACCAGTGAACGGAATTCTTTGCCCGCCGGACGTGTTACGCCCACCCCCGCCGCTACGCCGATAATCACCGCAATCAGGCTGGAAATGCCGACCAGCAACAGATGGGCTTCCACCAGCGCGGCAAAGCTTTCCTGCTGATACACCGGCCTGCTGAGTTCAGGGAACATCCAGTGGAACAGCCCGCCGAGCGAGGTCATACCGAAAATCAGCGCCAGCAATAAAGCGAATAACCAAATCAGAGGATCTGCAAATACCCGTTTCATGCGCTGCCGTCCGGTGCGGTCAGATCCGCAAAATGCAGCACGCCGAGCGGTTGCCCTTGTTCATCCACCACCGGTAACTGCTGAGCCTGCTGCGCGACAAATTTTGACAGCGCCTGACTGAGGCTCATGGTATCGGTCAGCGGTAACTGGTTGCCGGAATACGACTCGCCGCGCCGCATCAGCGAACCCACTTCGCGCAGCGACAACAAGCGGATCCCCATCTCGCTGCCACCGAAGAAATCACGCACAAACGGCGTCGCCGGTCGGGTCAGCAATTCCAGCGGCGTCCCCTGCTGCACCACTTGTCCGTCATTGAGCAGTACGATGCGGTCGGCCAGCGCCAGCGCTTCGTCGATGTCATGCGTCACCAGTACGATGGTGCGGTGAGTGATTTTATGGATGCGCGCCACTTCTTCCTGCAACGTCGCGCGGGTCACCGGATCGAGCGCGCCGAAAGGTTCATCCATCAGCAATACTTCCGGGTCAGAAGCCAGCGCCCGTGCCACACCGACGCGCTGCTGTTGTCCGCCGGAAAGCTGATGCGGATAACGATGACGGAACTGTTTCGGATCGAGATTGAGGAGTTCGAGCAGTTCAGTCACGCGGTCACGGATTTTCGCCTTCGGCCATTTCAGTAATTGCGGCACGGTGGCGATATTCTCCTCCACCGTCCAGTGCGGGAACAGGCCAATGGACTGGATCGCATAACCCATCCGGCGGCGCAGATCCTGCGCACGGAATTTTTCTATCGGTTCACCGGCAAATAAAATCTCCCCGCGATCGTGCTCCACCAGCCGGTTGATCATTTTGAGCGTGGTGGATTTCCCCGAACCGGAGGTGCCGATCAGCACCGTGAATTCGCCTTTGGCCATTTCCAGCGTGAGATCGCGCACGACCGCTTTTCCGGCAAAGTGTTTGCTAACCTGCTTGAAATGAATCATCTGCGTGTGGTTTCCAGAATTGAGACTGCAAATTTAAAGACGCTGTCGACAACAACGGCCATCAGCACCGCCGGGATCACCCCGAGCAAGACCAGATCCAGCGCACTACTGAGCAGACCCTGGAACATGATGGCCCCCAGTCCGCCCGCGCCAATCAGCGCCGCAACCATCGCCATACCGACCGTTTGCACCGCAACAATGCGCACACCTGTCAGGATAACCGGCAAGGCAATCGGCATCTGCACGCGGAAAAACACCTGCGCACGGTTCATACCCATGCCGCGGGCAGATTCGATCACCGATTCCGGCACCGACTCCAGCCCGGCAATCACCCCGCGCACCAGCGGCAACAGCGAATACAGCACCAGCGCGATAATCGCTGGTGCCAGCCCGATGCCACTGATGCCGTGTTCAGCCAGCCACGGCAGCGCTTTTGCCAGCCCCGCCAGCGGTGCGAGCAGCAGGCCAAACAGCGCAATCGACGGCACGGTCTGAATAATATTCAGCACCGACAATACCGGCCCGCGCCAGCGGGGTTTACGGTGACACAGCAACCCGACCGGCAGACCGATCAGCACCGCAGGCACCAGCGTGCCAAACAAAATGCCGAGATGCTGCCACAGCGCATCGTTGAACACGTCGGAACGGTTGTCGTATTCCTTGAGCAGCGAAAGTTCGGCAAGCTGACCGTACGCCAGCAGCAAAACCACCGGCACGATCATCTGCACGTTGAGCAAAATACGCAGGCTGTGATTACGGGTAAAACGGGAAATGGCGTCGGAGGCGATCAGCAGACAAAGCGCCGCACCTGCCCAGAAACCGCCGCCGAGCGAGGTGCGCGCGATACTGTCTTCATCGCCCCCCGCAAGTTGCACCGCGCTGTGACCGGCCAGCCAGACCAGCACGGCCAGCAGGATTTCCGCCAGCAGCATCACCAGCAAATGATGGCGACCATAAAGGGTCAGAAAGGCGCAGGCCAGCAGCAAAACGGCAGGCAACAGGAGTAACGCAGAATAGCCATGCAGCAGGCTCGCCAGTGAAATACCTTTACCGGATACCAGCCGGTTGGGCGCATGGCTGACAAAAGCCAGCCCGAAACCGGCCAGCAACAGCAGCAAAACCAGCGTCAGCAGGACGCGGTTTTTAACGGGTGAGTGATAAGTCAAAACATTACCTGATATCAGAGAGCACGATCCGAAGATCGTGCTCAGGGCGGTCACTGCCCGGTTATTTTTTAACGAAACCTTTTTCCTGCAAGTACTTCGCCGCCACCTTCTTCGCATCCTGACCATCAACCGCGATTTTCGCGTTCAGCCCCTGGAGCGTTTTGGTATCAAGCGAAGCAAACACCGGTTTGAGCAATTCAGGAATGTTCGGATGCGCTTTCAGCGCGGCCTCGCGGATGACAGGCGCAGGCGCGTAAATCGGCTGTACGCCTTTCGGATCTTCCAGCGTTTGCAGGCCGAGCGCGGCGACCGGGCCGTCAGTGCCGTAAGCCATTGCCGCATTGACGCCGGAAGTCTGCTCAGCGGCCGCTTTGATGGTCACCGCCGTATCACCGCCCGCCAGAGACAACAGTTGCGCCTGATTAAGCTTGAAGCCATAGGCATTCTCAAACGCCGGTAAGGCATCCGGACGCTCGATAAACTCGGCTGACGCCGCCAGTTTGAAATCGCCGCCGCTGCTGATGTATTTGCCCAAATCACCCAGCGATTTCAGGTTGTGCGCACTCGCGACGTCCTGACGTACCGCGATAGTCCAGGTGTTATTGGCCGGAGACGGATTCAGCCAGACAATTTTGTTCTGGTCGTAATCCAGCTTTTTGACTTTATCGAAACCGGCCTGCGCATTTTTCCACGCCGGGTCTTTATCGTCGGAGAAGAAGAACGCGCCGTTGCCGGTGTATTCCGGATAGATATCGATTTCACCGGAGGTGATTGCGCCACGCACCACTTTCGTCGTTCCCAGCTGTAATTTATTGGTAGTGTGAATACCGTTGGCTTCCAGCACCTGAATAATAATGTTACCGAGCAGCGACCCTTCGGTATCAATTTTTGAGCCGACACGCACGGCATCATCAGCGGCCTGTGCGCTGAAACTTAACACGGAAGCCAGCGCCAGTGCTGCCACTGAAAATCCCCGTACTCGCCCAGTTGTTACAGTCATGTTCTATCCTCTTATCGGGTTATGTTGGTTTTTGTCGCCCGGCGACTGCTCTGTCTTTCGGCTTTCATCTGAATAAACAAGCTGCTAACAAGAATAGTCCAATTTCGCGCAGGGAAACGGAGAGTGAGCCATAAAAGCAGGCGGCGGAAGCGGAGTAAAATGCATAAATGTTCGAAGCTTATCCGCTAAATCACTGAGACAAGACAGGCTGTTTCCCCCGAAGAAGATGTTCACCGCTGCCTTTTAGATCACTTTGTTTTAACTTATAGCCATTTGTTTTCACGCAACGTCTAATCAGGACTTGTGACCGGCATCACCTCGCCTCTATGCTGGTTTTTTTGTCAAAAAGCGTAAACACAACAATGTCTGATTCAATTGCGGCCTCTCAGACCGCCTCTTCAGGGGATTACAGCGCAGATTCTGCGTCTGACCAGCCGGTGGTGATTCGTTCCGCTGCCGATATTACTCAGTTAGTGAACCGCGGCGCAGCGAAAATCAGCGACGCACGCATCGTGATTGCTATCGCTCTCGGCGGCGTTTTCCTCGACGCTTATGACCTCGGTGCGCTGGCTTTCGGAATGAAAGATATCACCCGCCAGTTTGGGCTGACGCCTTCCGGCGCGGGCTTTGTGGCCTCGGCGATCACTTTCGGGGCGATTGTCGGCGCATTGTTCGGCGGCTATCTGACCGACAAAATCGGCCGTTACCGCGTCTTTATGGCTGATATGTTCTTCTTCGTGATTGCCGCGCTGGCCTGCGCCTTTGCACCGAATGAATGGGTGCTCGGCGGGTCGCGCTTCGTGATGGGATTAGGCGTCGGCATCGATTTACCGGTGGCGATGGCGTTTCTTGCGGAGTTCTCAAAACTTCAGGGGCGCGGCAATAAAGCCTCGCGCGTGGCGATGTGGTGCCCGACGTGGTACGCAGCGATCAGCGTCTCGTATCTGCTGGTTCTGCTGCTTTACGCAGTACTGCCTGCCACGCACACCGACTGGTTGTGGCGTCTGATCCTCGGCTTCGGCGCGGTGCCTGCGATTCTGATTATCGCTATCCGTCACCGTTATATGAATGAATCGCCGGTCTGGGCGGCCAATCAGGGCGACCTGCAAAGCGCGGCGGCGATCCTGAGAAAGTCTTACAACATCAATGCGGTAGTGGCTGAAGATGCGGACAAAACACCGCAGGTGAAAGTGCGCAAAGCCGCATGGCGTAACTACGGCACGCTGTTGCAGGGCATTTATCTGCGGCGCACCGTGCTGGCGACCGTGACGGCGGTGGCCTCGTCATTTGCCTATAATGCGGTGGCATTCGGGTTACCGGTGATTTTATCCAGCTTCCTGCAACAATCGATGATCAGCACCATTCTGTTCTCGCTCGGCCTGAACCTGTGCTTCGCTTTTGTCGGTGGTCTGATTGCGGTACGGTATGTGTCGAAATTTGGTGCATGGAAAATGACCTACGCCGGTTACGCCTGCCAGCTGGTGGCGATGATCGGTCTGGCACTGGTCGGCCGCCCGGCAGACGGTGGCGAAGCGGCGATTTCCATCGCCATGCTGGCGTTATTCCTGTTCGGTCAGGGCTTCGGCCCGGGATCGCACACCATGACATTTGCGTCACTGAGCTACCCGACATCACTGCGCGGCATGGGTGTCGGCTTCAACCAGACGCTGATGCGCGCCAGCTCCACCCTTTCACTGTTCCTGTTTCCGGTGCTTTCCGCCGCACTCGGCACCGGCGTGTTCTGGGTGATCGCGTTAGCGCCACTGGCGGGCTTAATCGTACTGACAGCGGTACGCTGGGAACCGTCGGGATATGATGTTGATGCTGAGGATTTTCAGCAGGAAATTAAACCGGTTTAGGTTTTTGCCTTGCTCCTCCCCCTGCGAAGGGGGAGGCTGGGAGGGGGTTTAGCAGACAACTCAGTTGCCATTAATACCCCACCCCAACCCTCCCCTTCGCAGGGGAGGGAGCAGATCGGTATTCTTACTCATCTTTGTGAGAAAACTGAGAGAGTGACATCAAACCACCGCACTTCTCGGCGCAAACACATACCCGATATCGTTCTTGATCATCGCGGCGACCAGTTCAAATCCGCCATTCGGTCTGGCCTGCGCAAACTCCAGTTCGCTGGTAAACACCGGACTGACCCAAAACAGATTCACCGGATCCCCGTAAATTTTTGGCAGACGCATTTTGTCTGCCGGACCGCATAATGCGGAGGAAATCACGTGTCCTTCAAAGCCGAGCGGTGCCATCGGCGACATCAGCGTGTGGCCTTCACCCAACCAGCTGAGAGTCGTCCAGGGAATCTGTGCATAACCGGATAACGCGCTGGCCATCTGCACGGCATTTTCTTCTGTCACATATTCTTTGCCGACCGAAAATGCGAGTTCGATGCGACGATGCTTTTCTGCTTCATCGTTGAAAACAATATCAATTTGCGGCATCGGACGGATACTCATGCCGACCGTGAAGAAGTAATAATTCTCTTCATCTTCATGCTGAGAAATCGCCATCGGCGGCCAGTTACCCTGATTGATCAGATAATATTTCAGTGATGAGCCAAAGCGATCTTCGTAGGATTCCAGCAGCTTGCGCTGGATTTTCGGCCACGGATTGCTGAATTCATTTTGCCAGTCACGCCAGAACAGGCGGGTCTTTTCTGCCAGTTCACATTGCGTGTTGGTCGAGGCAGAACCCAGCGGGAAGGTCAGCGGATTCTGTTTAATGCAGCCGGCGGAATAACACACCGAATGGTCGATATACAAACTCCAGCCGGGGATCACCGCCAGCAATAATCCCTGATACCACAACGCCGCGCCGTCATCGCTTTCATTCCAGAGGATCTGAATTTGTGCAGGCTCCAGCGGCGCTTCGCCCTCCAGATTGCGGCAGTATTGCGCCGCCAGCATCGGGGCAATCCCCTGCTCCATTGCCTCTGTGTCATCGTTCAGCGGTGCGGGCACCAGATTACGTACCCAGCAGGCGCGCATTTTCGGAAAGCGGTCGCGCAAATCTTCGCGGGCGAAAATATAAAAATACACCACGCGGTTATCCTGCTCGACCAGCGCGGTCAGGGTTTGTTTGTCGTTACTGACTTCAGCAACAATGTCGGACTGGCGCATATGACCTCAACAATATCAGGAAGCTTATTATTCCCTGTGATGGTCAGTGTAGAACGGATAAGCCAGGCCGATAACGGGCAATATTCCCAAAAATCCCCGATAAATCATTAAAACAGGTGCTTTTTTGTCAAAATATCAACATCAGCGGCAATACATCCGAAACAGCTGCGCCAGATGCGCGGCCATCGGCGTCAGCGTGGTATCACGTCGCTGAATGAGATAGAACGTGGCTTTCGGTAGCGGCAGATCAAGATCCAGCGCGACCAGACTCTGGCCGATCACCGGATCGTTAATGACATCGACGGACAACACGCTGAGAAAATCGGTTTTGGCGATCAGGCTGGTGCAGGACATAAAAGTTTCGCAAATCACGCTGATATTCGGCTCGGCATCCATTTCGCTGAACACTTCGCTGAGCAGTTTGTAATAGCTGCCGCGTGGCGTCGGCATCGTCCAGTCGCAATGCAAAAGCTCCTGCATCGAACGGGCATGCTGCATCGGATGACCACGCCTTGCCACCACGCGATACTCTTTATCCATAAGCTTTTCATATAACAGTTCGTTATCAAAGGGTCCCTGATAATAGGTATTCACGGTGAAATCCAGCTCGCCCTGACGCAGCTCCGGGATCATTGATACCAGTTGTCCCTCGGCAATCCGCACCTTCACATGGGAGAATTCACGGTGAAAACGGTCAATGACTTCCGGCATGATGGTGCGGGCAATGCTGGCACCGACGCCGATATTGACCCTGCCGCTGGTCCCGCCGAGGCGCTGAGCGATGTCTTCCTGCGCCACCCTCAGCTCTTCCAGAATCAGGCTTGCGCGCTTAAAAAACGCGTCACCACAATCAGTTAGCGTCACGCCCTGACGGCGACGGACAAATAACCTCGCCCCCAGATTTTCTTCCAGTTCTTTAATTGATTTGGTCAGCGCGGGCTGTGAAAGATTCTGCATCCGGCTGGCGGCACGAATACTGCCCTGACGTGCGACCGAAACAAACGCCCGCAACTGATGCATTTTTATTTGTGATGGCATGAGATTCTTTGATAACCCCTGATTATCACTAAGAAGATTTTGGCATCTTATATGCCCTGAACGCTTTATGTACATTGAAAATCATATCAGGCCGCCTTTCGCCGCTTTCTGCGTGCGGGTCTGCACTTCCCGAAGCTTTGATTTCCTCCTTTCTGCCGCTGTGCGGAAAGCCTGCATGTCTGTGTAAAAAGAGAGTCCGTGATGGTTAATGAGATTTCTGAACGTGTAGAAAAGCTGTTCCCTTCCCTGCAAAAGCAACGTCGTGATCTGCATAAATACGCCGAATCCGGCTGGCTGGAATTTCGTACCTCCACGCTGGTGGCCGATCGTCTGGAAAAACTGGGCTATTCACTGCAACTCGGCAAAGAAGTTATCGACGCTGATTCGCGTATGGGGCTGCCTTCCGCAGCCGTGCTGGCCGAACAGGAGCAGCGCGCACTGGAACAAGGCGCGATTGCCCGCTGGATGCCGCATTTCTCCGGCGGTTTCACCGGGATTGTCGCCACGCTGGAAACCGGTCGCCCCGGCCCGGTAATGGGTTTTCGGGTGGATATGGACGCGCTGGATTTAAACGAAGTACTGGAAGACCAGCATCGCCCGTTCCGCGACGGGTTTGCTTCGGCCAATAACGGCATGATGCATGCCTGTGGTCACGACGGTCACACCACCATTGGCCTCGGGCTGGCAGACGTGCTGATGCAGGTGCGCGACCAGCTCTGCGGCACCATCAAGCTGATTTTCCAGCCTGCCGAGGAAGGCACGCGCGGCGCGAAATCCATGGTTGAAGCGGGCGTGGTGGACGACGTGCAATATTTCACCGCCGTGCATATCGGCACCGGCGTACCGGCTAATCACATCGTGTGCGGTAACGATACTTTTATGGCAACGACCAAGCTCGACGTGCACTTCACCGGCGTGGCCTCACATGCGGGCGGTAAGCCGGAGGATGGCCGCAATGCCCTGCTGGCGGCGGCGCAGGCAACACTGGGTTTGCATGCGATCCCGCGTCACAGCGGCGGTGATTCACGCATTAATGTCGGCGTTTTACAGGCTGGTACCGGGCGCAATGTGGTGCCTTCCAGCGCCACGATGAAAGTAGAAACGCGTGGCACCACCAATGAGGTGAACGAATTTATTTATCAGCAGGCGCTGAAAGTGATTTCCGGCGCAGCCGAAATGCATCAGGTGAAATTCGACATCAAACTGATGGGCGCGGCGCAAAGCAGCACGCCGACGCCCGCCTGGGTGAATTACATCCACCGTCAGGCGGAAAAACTCGGCGAGTTTGAGCAGATTATCGACCGTCAGGAAGGCGCAGCGGGTTCGGAAGATGCCACCTATATGATGGAGCGCGTAAAAGCCCGCGGTGGCGAAGCCTCTTATGTCATTTTCGGCACTGATCTGAGCGCGGGTCATCACAATGAACTGTTTGATTTCGATGAAAAAGTGATGTCTCAGGGCATTAAAACCCTGGCGGCACTGGCGCTGAATATCGCTGAATTCAAAGGGGAACGCTGATGACGTCGCACGTGCCACATCAACAGAACGTCGTGAATTTCATCAATGATTTCATCGATAACCAGCAACCCGCGCTGGCAGAAATCAGCGATGCCATCTGGGATCATCCTGAAACCCGCTTTGTCGAATCCTTCTCTTCTGCATTACTGGCCGACAAACTCGACGCCAGCGGATTTGCCGTTGAGCGCGGCGTGGGTGGCATGGAAACGGCGTTTATCGCCAGCTTCGGCAGCGGAAAACCAGTGATTGCCCTGCTCGGCGAATTCGACGCGCTGGCCGGTTTAAGCCAGAAAGCCGGTTGCGATGTAGCGCAGCCACTGGTGGAAAACGGTAACGGACACGGCTGCGGCCATAACCTGCTCGGCACGGCGGCACTCGGTGGCGCGCTGGCCGTAAAAGCCTGGATGGAACGTGAAAACATTCAGGGCACGGTGCGTTTTTACGGCTGCCCGGGTGAAGAAGGCGGCTCCGGTAAAACCTTTATGGCCCGCGAAGGATTGTTCGATGACGTCGATGCCGCACTGACCTGGCACCCGGAAACCTACAGCGGCATGTTCAGCAACCAGACGCTGGCCAATATTCAGGCGTCGTTCAGCTTTAAAGGCGTGTCCTCACACGCCGCCGCCGCGCCACATCTGGGTCGCAGCGCGCTGGACGCCCTCACGCTGATGAATACCGGCGCGAACTTCCTCCGTGAGCACATCATTCAGGAAGCGCGCCTGCATTACGCGATCACCAACGCGGGCGGGATTTCGCCCAACGTGGTGCAGGCCGATGCCGAAGTGCTGTATCTGGTGCGTGCGCCGCAGAGGGATCAGGCCCAGGCAATTTTTGACCGCGTGGTGGATATCGCCAAAGGCGCAGCGCTGATGACCGGCACACAGATGTCGATGCGCTTTGACAAGGCCTGTTCCAACTACGTGCCCAACCGCACACTGGAAAGCGCGATGTATCAGTATGTGCAGGCTTTCGGCACTCCGCATTACACCGCCGAAGAGCGGGCGTTTGCGGCGTCGATTCATGCCACGCTGAGCGAACAGGATATCGATAACAATCTGCTGAATATCTCCCGTACCAGCGGCGCGGAAGGCGTGGAATTCGCCGAAACCTTGCGCCATTCCCCGCTGACAGACTCCGTTGCTCCGTATGCCCCGAACGGCAATATCCTCTACGGCTCAACGGACGTCGGTGATGTGAGCTGGCTGGTGCCGACGGCGCAGTGTTTCAGCCCGTGTTTTGCGGTCGGTTCGCCGCTGCATACCTGGCAGATTGTGTCGCAGGGGCGGACCTCCATCGCCCATAAAGGCATGTGTCTGGCAGCGAAAATCATGTCATCGACCGCGATAGACCTGTTCACCCGGCCGGATTTACTGACGGCCTGTCAGAAAGAGCGCGATGCACAACGTGCACGACGCCCGTATCAGTGCCCGATCCCGGCAGGCGTAAAACCTTCGCCATTGAAATAAATCACGGGTGTCAGTTAATGATGTAAACCGCTCATTCGCGTCCCGTTCCGGCACGGATGAGCGGCATAAATATAAAAAAAGACAAACACGACAGAGGGTTAACAGATGAGTATTCAGGCGCAAGATTCCGGCCAGAGTCCGGGGGGATTTCTTCAGTGGGTTGAACGTGTGGGGAATAAAATTCCCAACCCGTTTTTGTTATTTGTTTACCTGATCGCCGTGCTGATGGTCGCCAGTGCGGTGATTTCATGGCTGAATATTACGGCAGTAAACCCAACCAACGGTGAGGTAATCCATGTAAAAAACCTGCTGAGCGTGGAAGGTATTCAGTGGATTTTGCCGAACGTCATTAAAAATTTCAGCGGATTTACCCCGCTCGGCTCGATTCTGGCGCTGGTGATTGGTGCCGGACTGGCGGAGCGCGTCGGGCTGCTGCAAAGCCTGATGTACAAAATGGCGTCCAAAGTAAACGCCCGTTACGCCAGCTATATGGTGATTTTTATCGCCTTCTTCAGCCACATTTCGTCGGATGCCGCACTGGTGGTGATGCCGCCGCTGGGCGCACTGATTTTCCTCGCAGTCGGACGTCATCCCGTGGCTGGTTTACTGGCGGCTATCGCCGGTGTTGGCTGCGGTTTCACGGCTAACCTGCTGATTGTGACCACCGATGTGTTGTTATCCGGTCTGAGTACCGAGGCGGCAAAGGCGATTAATCCGGCGGTTCAGGTCAGTGTGATCGACAACTGGTACTTTATGGCAGCCTCGGTGATTTTGCTGACCATCGTGGGTGCCATTCTGACCGATAAATTCGTTGAACCGCGCCTGCCGGTGTATCACGGCGAGCGTAACGAAGAGATGAAAAAGCTGACGCCGGAACAGAACCGCGGCCTGATGGCGAGCGGCATTGCGGCGCTGGTGTTTATCGCCCTGGTGGCGTTGCTGGTGGTGCCGGAAGCCGCGCCGCTGCGCAATCCGAAAACCGGCGGCATCATCCCTTCGCCATTTATTCAGGGCATCGTACCGCTGATTATTCTGTTCTTTTTCGTGATTTCAGTGCCTTACGGCATGGTGACGAAGCAGATCCGCAGCGCCAGTGACGTGCCGGATTTGCTGGTGGATCCGATGAAATCCATGGCGGGTTTTATTGTGATGGTGTTCCCGCTCTCCCAGTTTGTGGCGTTTTTCAACTGGAGTAATATGGGGAAATTCATGGCGATCGGGCTGACGGATGTGCTGGAAAACTTAGGCATGACCGGCATCCCGGCGTTTCTCGGCCTGATTTTCCTGTCGGCATTGCTGTGTATGTTTATCGCCAGCGGCTCGGCCATCTGGTCGATTCTGGCACCGATATTTGTGCCGATGTTTATGCTGCTCGGTTTCCATCCGGCGTTCGCGCAAATCGTGTTCCGCGTCGCGGATTCTTCGGTGATCCCGCTCGCGCCGATGTCGCCGTTTGTGCCGCTGTTCCTCGGATTCCTGCAGCGCTACAACAAAGAAGCGAAACTCGGCACCTATTATTCGCTGGTGCTGCCGTATCCGATTGTGTTTTTCTTGGTGTGGCTGCTGATGCTGGTGGGCTGGTATCTGCTGGGTCTGCCCATCGGTCCGGGCGTTTATCCGCATCTTTAACGGTCAGTGCAGACGCCCCATACGGCGCATGGCCCGGTGCCATGAGCCGTTTCTCACCGCCCAGCGCAATACCCCTGCAATGCAACGGGTGGCGAAACGAATCCTCCGGCGCTTTTGCGGGGAAAGGGAAATCCCCAGTTGGATTGCTGCCCACTCAGGCAATAATTCAATGCCAGCCTGAATCATCAGGCTGCCCACCGGCCTGGCCAGACGGCTCGGCGCGGGTGCATTCTGCAATAATCTTACCACTTCAAGCGTCCGTTCATCGCAGCGCAACTGCGGGCGCATCGCCTGCAGATAGGCTTCTACCGCATCGACACTCTCCGGCACATTTCCCGCCCCCAGGCTTTTCGCCACACGGGAAAACTCCTGATAATAGCGGTTCTGATCGCTCAGGCTGAGCGCAGGATTGCGATAACGCAGATGCGATTGCAGGAAGCTGTACGCTTCGGCTACGTGCACCCAGACCAGTAAATCCGGATCGCTGGCCGCATAAGGCGTGCCGTAAGCATCGGTACCGGTCACCCGCAAATGAATGGATTTTACTTTTTCGATTAACGCGTTGGCGTCATTAACAGGCGCAAAAGTCGTCCCGGAAATGAACTGACTGGTGCGACGAAGTCGCCCGAGCATATCTTCACGAAATGAGGAATGATCCCAGACACCGGCAAGCGCCAGCGGATGAAGCATTTGCAGCAATAAGGCACTGACGCCGCCACAAAGCATGGATGAGAAGTCTCCGTGAATTCGCCAGGTGATGCTTTGCGGACCAAACAGTCCCGGGTCACCCGGCGGATTCTCAAAGTCTATACCGCCTAACGCCAGGCCCGAAAGACTCAGCACCTGACGTTCTATTCTCTTTCTTAACAATTATCTTAACTCAGTGATTAATGTGCGGCTTTGCTGACAACCGTGGCTTTGGTCAGCTCCGGCCACAGATTCATGACCACGTCAATCAGCCGGTTGAGTTCATCAGAACTTGCGCCGTCACGGGCCTGTACGGAGAAGCCCTGAATGGTGCAGGCCAGGTATTTCGCCAGCAGCGCGCTGTCAGTTACCGCAGTCAAATCACCGCTCTGTTTTTTCTTCTCGAAATATTCAAACAGAGTGCGTTCCTGCGAAAGGTGGCGCGCACGCAGCATTTCGGCAATATCCGCAGAAGATGAAGACATCCCGGATGATGCGCTGATCATAAAGCAGCCACTTGGCGTGTCGCAGTCGGTAAACAGCTCAACGATGGCACGCAGATAGCGCCCAACCGTATCCTCAACGGACAAATCTGTTCTGCTCAGTAAACATGAGCTCTTTTCGTAAAAGTTTTTCAGATAATGTTCAACGGCTGCGCGGAAAAGCCCTTCTTTGTTACCAAATTCGGCATACAAAGTTGGCGCTTTTGCACCGGTTGCTTCGACCAAATCGGCTAATGAAGTGGCCTCGTAACCATGGCGCCAGAATAAATTCAAGGCCTTGCTCAGAGCAGTTCCACGATCGAACTGTTTTGGGCGACCGCGACTTTTCCGGACCAAAGCCGTCTGTTCAGTGCTCATACACCCTCCTTCCATCACCATTGTGATTATGGTTATTAAAATAGTTATAGAAATAACTTAACGATCATTATTAAAAATAGTTGCGCACAAGTCCAGCGGAGTTTATCATTTAATTATCGAGCGATAAGAAAATCACTCAAACCCGCAAAGCTGCACAACTAAAACGCTTTTATAAGCCTTTTGCAGACAACACATTCAGGACGTAACATCATGAGTAACTTTAAAATCCTTCTTGCAGTTCTGGCATTAACCGCTGTACCGGTTGCCAATGTTGCCGCACAGCAGGTTATCATGATGCCTTTGCAGAGTCAGGAAGTGCGGATGGTCAATGTGACCGGTGACAGTAACTTCTGTAACCCGGCCACCTGTACGAACAAAAAAATCGAACAGGGCCGTATTCCTACTTCTCCCACTCAACCACCTGCGCCTTCAACCTCTGGTCATCAGCCCGCTTCTGTTTATTACTAATGACCACGGAGCCTGATGACAGACCGTCAGGGCAGGAATCACGATAAGGCGGCTTATGTCGCCTTATCTTTTTCCTGGCCGCCCCATGTTTTATCACCCTCGCTGGCCAGAACCAACCATTAACTTAGCGATCATTAAAGATTCATTCAGCAAAATTATGCATAAAGGATTTTCAATTCTTATCGCGAATCATTTTAAAAACATTCATTTAACAAAATGAAAACAAAAACCGCGTTTAGCGTGACATTCATCACAGCACGATTAGTTAACGTTCATTAAAAAAACATCTTGCACAAACTCTCAACACTCCCTATCATTTACTTATCGAACGTTAACTAATAACTAACGTTGACCCGAAACTGAGGTTCCTGAATAAGGCACCCCGAATAAAAAATTGACGAACAGGAATTAACATCATGAAAACTATCGCAATGACAATCGCAGCACTCACACTTGCTACCGCTTCTTTCTCTACCCTGGCGGCGACTGAGGTTCAGTCTGTACCTGCGGGTGAACAAACTATCGGTACTGTCAGCGCCTCTTCAAACGGTGACCTGAGTACACTGCAGTCAAAACTGAACGCGAAAGCCACTGAAGCCGGTGCAAGCTCATACCGCATCATCGGTGCTTCTGGTGAAAACCATCTGTACGGTACTGCTGAGCTGTATAAATAAGGCCTGAAGATTTCGTTAGCAGATTGTTCCGCACAATAAGTTAACGATTAATAAATAAATGAGTTGCACAGAATGTGATCCAGGTCTAACATTTACTTATCAACTGTTAAGAAATAACAGTCGGACCTAATGATCACCTGCTGATAAACAGATAAAAAGGAAGACCATCATGAAAAATATCACTATGACTTTAGCTGCAATTGCGCTTGCTACCGCCTCATTCTCTACCCTGGCAGCGACTGAAGTTCAGTCTGCACCAGAAGGTCAACAAGCAATTGGTGTGGTAAGTGCTTCTTCAAGCAATGATTTATCAAGCCTGCAGAACAAACTGAATGCAAAAGCCAACGAAGCGGGTGCAAGCTCATACCGTATCATCGGCGCTTCAGGTGAAAACCATCTGTACGGTACTGCTGAGCTGTATAAATAAGCACAAGAATAAGCAATTTAAGGGTACAACAGCATTTAGTTAACGATTAATAAGCTAGATGTTGTATCGGACAGAAGACAGCTTTGCACATTAAATGAACGTTGATGACAACGCCTGGCAAAGCTCAAAAATACGAAATGAGGAAAATAACATGAAAAACGTAACAATGACTCTTGCTGCAATCGCACTGGCTACCGCTTCATTCTCGACTCTGGCAGCGACTGAAGTTCAGTCCGCACCGGCAGGTCAGCAGGCAATTGGTGTGGTCAGCGCAACATCAGGTAACAGCCTGAGCAGCCTGCAGGACAAACTGAATGCTAAAGCCAGCGAAGCCGGTGCAAGCTCTTACCGTATCATCGGTGCTTCAGGTGATAACCATCTGTATGGCACAGCTGAACTGTATAAATAAGCTGAAGTAAGCAGTAAAAAAGCAGTAAGCAGAAGAGGCGGCATTTGCCGCCTTTTTCGTGTCTGTGTTTTATGAAAAATTTCTCTGAATGCTCCCTGCCCGCCTGACCTTGTGCTACATTTTTCTCTTCTATTTCCTTAAGGCCCTCTTTCCCAATGTAACGAACTCTCATCACTGACAGTTTTTCTTCTCCCTGTTGCCTGCGGGCAATTCGGGGTTTCTGTTATTTCTGATGAGAATCTCTTTCATGAATTCGTTATTAATTGCGCTCATACGCGCACTGCGCAGCCATCGCTGGCTGCGGCTGCTGGGCTTTGCCTTTATTTTATCATCTCTGGGTAATGGCCTGACACAGGTGGTGGTTTTTGGTCAACTGCTGCGCTGGAACGCCTCCCCTGCTACGCTGACTTTCGCTTATATGCTGGCAACATTGCCCGGCTTTATCGGAAGTCTGTGGGGCGAACGCCTGTGCAGAAAAATGTCGCCGCTGCAGATTTTGATCCTGACCGAAATTCTCGGCATGGTGGCATTGATATTTCCGCTGTACGGCTTGCTGTCACACAATATTTCCGCGTTGCTGGCTGTTCAGTCTGCCGAGGCGTTGCTCAGCGGGATGAGTTATCCGGCGCTCACGTTGTTATTCAAACGCGGGCTGAGTGTTGATGAGTTACCGGCAGCGACGGCAATGGAAACGCTGATCTTCGCGGCGCAGGTCATGCTCGGCACCGGCGCAGGGGTTTTGTTGTTCAATGTTGTTTCGCCACTCAGCATTCTGCTGCTTGATGCCCTGAGTTTTGCCGCATCTGCCATTTTGCTTCTGATCACCCGGAAAATATTTCAGGCCAGATGCGCCGACACAACGCCCGCTGATTCCGCCGTACCCGCGTCACTGCGCTGGAAAAATTACTCACCGCTACAGAAACGAAGCGTCTTGCTGCTACCGGCGCTCGCCGCCGTCGGTTCACCCGCGATGGCATTATTGCCCGCACTGGCGCAACAAATCCGCCCTGAAGAAGCCACAGGTCTGGCGCTCCCTTTGTTGTTCTCCCGTAGCCTGGGACAACTTTGCGGGCCGTTATTGCTCAATGCCGACAAACTCCGCCGTTACAGCGCCAGCAACGGACGGTTATTGCTATGCCTGATGTTGTTTCTGGGCGGATATTTTCTGCTTTCTCCCCTCTCCGCCTGGCCGGTGGCCAGTCTGATGCTGATTTTCGGTGCTCATCTGGCCTCGAATGTGGTGTTTGCATTAGGGACTTTCGGCGTGCTGCAAAATTTTGCGGGCAGGCAGGTCGCCACAGCCAGCGCTCTGGCCTGGCGCGGACAAGTTATGGTGAGCGCTTTTGCCACCGGAGCCGCCGGTTTACTGGCTGATAGCATCGGGGCAACCGGCGCGCTTTATAGTGTGTCACTCGCCAGCCTGACCGGGGTTGTTATCTTACTCTGGCACTACAGAGCGTAATCAGAAAACGACAAAGGCAGGGATTTCTCTCTGCCTTTTAACCCCATGGGAGTGCTTTTCTTCGGCATATCTCGCAAGAATTCTCCTTACTTATCTCGTCAGACGTTGGCTGTCGTATAAAGACGTTGGCGTGAGGCATATTTAGGTATAAAATTTTATACACAAGGAAAGTGATGGTGATTAAAGATATCGACTGGCGTGGAAGTTCGTTGAAGGATTTACGTGATTTCCCCACAGACGCCAGAAAAAGAGCAGGCTATGAACTTGAACAAATTCAGCATGGGCTTCCCCCAACACAATGGAAGTCAGTCAGCGACTGGGGAGCTGGCGTGGTTGAAATCAAACTTGATGTGTTTGCCGGTACTTTTCGGGTTATCTATCTCGCTAAATTCGACGAGGCCATTTACATCCTGCACTGCTTTGCGAAAAAGAAGCAGCAAACCAGCCCGAAAGATATTTCCATTATAAAAAGCCGCTATGCCCAAATTGTCCGGGAGCGCCACAGGAGAGAAAATGAAAAAGGATGTTATTGATGTCGCATCACGACATATCACACCAGCAGGCGGAAATGTTTTCGCCGATTTGGGATTCAGCGCTGTCGAAGCACAGGCTTTACATGCCGATTCACAGCGTAAAATTGCCCATACTCTGGCGCTCAAAGAACAACTGATGACTGAAATTGGCCTCTGGATCGCCCATCAGAATTTACTTCAGAGCGATGCTGCAAAAATTTTGCAAGTTTCCCGCCCGCGCGTTTCTGACGTAGTGAACAAAAAGACGGATAAATTTACGCTCGATGCCCTGATTCTGATGCTGAGTCTGGCCGGAAAACAGGTAAAGCTGGTGGTTGAATAATCAGCAAAGAAAACGACAAAGGCAGGGATTTCTCCCTGCCTTTTCATCTCAATGCAAAATTTGAATAATCAGTTGGCAGAACTCTTCAGTTGGTTATCCTGCTGATGTTGCTCGAGCGCCAGCTCAATCAGGCGGGTGATCAGCTCACTGTAACTTAACCCGCTGGCTGCCCAGAGTTTCGGATACATACTGATGTTGGTGAAGCCCGGCAATGTATTGATTTCATTGATGACGACATCGCCCTGTTCTGTCAGGAAAACGTCCACACGCGCCATGCCGCGACATTCCAGCACCTGAAATGCCTGCAAGGCAATGGCGCGGATACGGTCGTGGGTCTCACGGGGTAAATCAGCCGGAACCGCAATGGAAGCACCGGATTCGTTGATGTATTTGGTATCGTAGGAATAAAACTCGTCGTGCAGGATCACTTCGCCACACACACTGGCCTGCGGGTGATCGTTACCCAACACAGCGCATTCAATTTCACGACCTTTAATGGCCGATTCCACCAGCACTTTGTGGTCGAAGCTGAAGGCTTTATCCAGCGCACGCTGATAGCCATCTTCATCACTGACTTTACTGACGCCCACCGATGAGCCCTGATTCGCCGGTTTGATAAAAAGCGGCAGACCGAGTTGTTGCGAAACACTGGCAAAGGTATTTTTCTGACGGTTCGCACGTGTCAGGCACACAAACGGGGCAACAGCCAGACCGGCATCGCGCAGCAAACGCTTGGTGACATCTTTATCCATGCTCACGGCGGAACCCAGCACGCCGGACCCCACGAAGGCAATATTTGCCATGCGCAGCAGCCCCTGCAAGGAACCGTCTTCCCCCAGCGTTCCGTGCACTATCGGGAAGATCACATCCACTTGCGACAACGCGCTGGCGCTGTGAGTCTCAATTAACTGATTCTCAGTCTGACCGGGGATCAGTGCAACCTGGTTATTCGAGCGGTTCAGGGCAATCAGCGACGGATTTTCAGCATTGATCAGGTAGTTACTGGCATCATTAATATGCCATTCCCCTTTCTTATCAATGCCCAGCAATGTCACATCAAAGCGTTGTTTATCAATCGCATCCACAATGTTTTTTGCCGACTGCAGTGACACTTCATGCTCTGCCGATTTACCACCGAAAATAATACCAACCCGTAATTTACTCACCTGCTGCTCCTTGTCGCCAGCCTCAGCGGACGGCGAACGTTTCTATAAACAACCACGACTAATCAACAACAAACAGTTTCGCGCCAATTGGTGTGGATGAACGGTGTGCTTCAGCATTGTCCGCCACCTGATAACTCATGCCCGGCGATAAGGTGAAATTCCGTCCGTCCTCAAGACGCGTATGAAGCTCCCCCTCCAGGCAGAACAAAACATGGCCTTTACTGCACCAGTGATCAGCCTCATAGCCAGGTGAATATTCAACGATACGCACACGGATATCGCCAAATTTTTGTGTACGCCACAGCGCCATGCCGGTATCACCCGGATGCTGCGTCGGCGTGACATCACTCCAGTCAGTCGTGCAAAACGGAATCGCATCAAGCTTCATGAGTTTCTCAATGTCGGGAAAAGGAAGGAAAGCCAGCATAAAAGTGAGCGGTAAATTTATCAATCGCTTGCTGAAAACAATTCATTAACAGCCGCTCGCAAAGTTGCGTAAAGCCGATTGTTCTTAGAGACAGGCTACAGCGCACGTATGGCAGGGCCAGGGGAGAATGCGGGCAGCACACGCCATACCGTTGTGTTGCATGAGATGTCTGTGGGACAGCGGTCACGTTTTTTCGACTATGCTTAATGTTCTGTTGAGAACGCAGAAAGGCGCACGCACCTCAATTCCAACGTGCCGTTGTTTTCGACGACACGCCACAAAACAAGGAGCAACATATGCCATATCAAACGATAAATCCGTTCAACAATAAGCTCATCAAAGAATATCAAACACATAACGATCAGCAGGTTGAAGAGGCACTCTCTGCCGCCCATGCTTTATACAAATCTGACTGGGGTCAGGGCGATATTAAGCAACGCGTTAACGTGCTGCATAAATTGTCAGAACTGATGGCTTCCCGTGTCGATGAACTGGCGGAAGTGGTCAGTGTAGAAATGGGGAAACTCATCGGCCAGAGCCGTGGCGAAGTGCAGATTTGCGCGGATATTGCGAAATTCTATGCCGAAAACGCCGAGGAATTTCTCAAACCTGTGCCGTATAAATCCGATCTCGGCGAAGCCTGGGTCGAGCATCATCCGATTGGGGTGATTATGGCCGTCGAGCCCTGGAATTTCCCGTTCTACCAGTTAATGCGTGTACTGGCACCGAATCTTGCCTCAGGTAACAGCGTGGTCGTCAAACACGCCAGTATCGTTCCTCATTGTGCGGAAACCTTTGAGAAACTGGTTACCGAAGCGGGTGCCCCAAAGGACGCTTATACCAACCTGTTTATTTCTCAGGATCAGGTCAGTGCCATCATTGATGATGACCGCGTTCAGGGGGTCGCGCTGACCGGTTCGGAGAAAGCCGGTGCGGTCGTGGCTTCACGGGCGGCATCTAAGCTGAAGAAATCGACGCTGGAACTCGGCGGGAATGACGTGTTTGCCGTACTCGATGATGCGGATATCGATAAAGCCGCCAAAGCCGGTGCGCAGGCCCGTGTCTCCAATGCCGGACAGGTGTGTACGGCGGCCAAGCGCTTCATTATTCATGAAAAAGTCGCCGATGAATTCCTTAAAAAATTCACCGAACACTTTAAGGCACTGAAGATCGGCGATCCGCTGGATAAATCCACCACACTGGGACCGTTGTCCTCCGCGGAAGCGGTGAAAACGCTGAGCAAACAAGTGGATGATGCCGTGAAACACGGGGCGAAACTGCACTTTGGCGGTAAAAAGGTGGCAGACAATCCGGGCAACTTCTTTGAGCCAACGATTCTGACGCATATTACCCGCGATAATCCGGCCTATTTCGAAGAGTTCTTTGGCCCGGTCGCACAGGTGTACGTGGTGAAAAATGATGAGGAACTGGTGAAACTTGCCAACGACTCACATTACGGCCTCGGCGGTTCGCTGTTTACCACCGATCTGACCCGCGCCCGTAAGCTGGCGAGCCAGATTGAAACCGGGATGGTATACGTCAATTCACCGACGGATACCGCTGCTGAACTGCCTTTCGGTGGTGTGAAACGCTCGGGCTTCGGCCGCGAACTCTCTGATCTCGGTATCAAAGAATTTGTGAACCAGAAACTGGTGGTGCTGGCCGCGAAGTCCTGATGCTTCTTCTCCCCCTGCGGAGGGGGATTTTTTCCTCTCTCCGCACTTTTCCTTTCTCCCTCATTTACCAAGCCTTGACCCACGACAAAGCGCGCTCAAGCACCGCCTCTCTATAATCAGACCCGTTTGTCTTCCCACTGGTAAATCACATGGCTTATGAACTCAATCTGGACTGGCCGGAATTTTTAGAAAAATACTGGCAAAAAAAACCTGTTGTTATCAAAAAAGCATTCTCAAATTTTGTTGATCCAATCTCTCCAGACGAATTAGCCGGTCTGGCGATGGAGCCGGAAGTGGACAGCCGTCTGGTGAGCCATAAAGATGGTGAATGGCAGGCAAGTAACGGTCCTTTTGAAGATTTCGACGGGCTGGGTGAAACCGGCTGGTCACTGCTGGCACAGGCCGTAAACCACTGGCATTTGCCTGCGGCAGAACTGGTGAAACCTTTTCGCGTATTGCCGGACTGGCGTTTAGACGACCTGATGATTTCGTATTCCGTGCCCGGCGGCGGTGTCGGCCCGCACATCGATCAGTATGACGTGTTTATCATCCAGGGCATGGGCAGCCGCCGCTGGCGCGTGGGCGATGCTCTGCCGATGCGTCAGTTCTGCCCGCACCCGGCGTTACTGCATGTGGATCCGTTCACGCCAATCATTGATGAAGATCTTGAACCCGGCGACATTCTGTATATTCCGCCGGGCTTCCCGCACGACGGCTTTACCCATGAAACCGCCCTCAACTATTCCGTCGGTTTCCGTGGCCCTAACAGCCGCGATTTCATCAGCAGTTTTGCTGACTACGCGCTGGAAAACGATCTGGGCGGCAGCCATTACAGCGATCCGGATCTCACGCTGCGCGACCACGTCGGTAAAGTAGAAGATTACGAGCTGGAACGTGTGCGCCAGATGATGGTTGAGCTGATCAGCCAGCCGGAAGATTTCAAACAATGGTTTGGCCGTTTCGCCACTACGCCGCGCCATGAACTGGATATCGCGCCAGCCGAACCGCCATACGAATCACATGAAATTGCCGATGCACTGATGGAGGGCGAAAGCCTGGTGCGCCTGAGCGGTCTGCGGGTTCTCAACGTCGGCGAACGTTTCTTTGTTAACAGCGAGCCGCTGGAAACATCGCAACATGCCGCGGCCGATGCGCTGTGCCGCTATACGCTGATCAGTAAAACAGAGCTGGGTGCTGCGTTGCAGGATCCTGAATTTGTCGCTCTGTTAACGGATCTGGTGAATCAGGGTTACTGGTATTTCGACGAGTAAACTCCCGGCGATTCAATAACAGCAAAGGCGGCATCCATCCCGGATGCCGCCTTCTTTTATTCTGTTTCGACCGTTAACATTTACGAGCGATAAAGCTCCACCGGCGGCTTCATTTTCCGTTCTTCCGGTGCGAATAAACTAATCTCTTCGCCCAGGATATATTTGGCGCGCAGCATCGCGGAAATCTTGTCCATAATCATTACGATAGCCACTAAAATCAGTGTGATAAACATCACCACATCCCAGTTCCACAGACGCATATTTTCCGCATACACCAGACCGATCCCGCCCGCGCCAACAAAACCAAGAACAGCGGCTGAACGGGTATTGGATTCAATCTGATACAGCGACAACGCAAGGAATGTCGGGAAGGATTGAGTGAAAATCCCGAAGCGGTGCGTTTGTAGCGGGGAAGCCCCCAGCGCCCGCAGGCCGCGGCTCGGCGAACGATCTACCGCCTCATGCCCTTCCGCATAAAGCTTGCCAAGCAAGCCTAAATCCTGCATCACGATCGCCAGCACACCGGCCAGCGGCCCCATGCCGACAGCACGAACGAAAATCAGCCCCCAGATCGCCATATCCAGCCCGCGTAAAACATCCAGAAGACGGCGGATGACCATGGAAACGGGTCTGAGAACCGGCGTCGACATCACATTACGCGCCGCGAGGAATGAAAGAGGCAATGCGAGGAAAGACGCGGTGATGGTTCCGGAAAACACAATCGCCAGCGTGATAGCTATTTGCGAAAAATAATACATAAACGGCCATTCGGAAACGTTATGCCAGACAAACATCCGCAGGAAATAACGTCCTACTTCGCGGGTGCCGCGCACCACTTCGCTCCATGGAATACCGAAATAACTGAAGAAATAGACGTAGTACAGCGTAATCACGACAGCCAGTATCGCGAGGTAGCGCAGATAGCGGCGCTGCGCGGCAAACAGATGCCCGTGCTTCTGCTTCAGGCTGCTGACCACATGAGGTTCGAGCGCATCAGTTAACATCAGAAAGTGCCCTCCACAACGCGTTTGCGCAATTTACCGGAAAGAAAATCCATCGCCGACACCACCAGAATAATCAGCAGTAAGGTCATGCTGACCTGGTCATATCGGTCCAGTTTGATTGAGGTCATCAGTTCCTGCCCGATACCACCGGCCCCGACCAGCCCGAGGATAGTCGACTGGCGGAAGTTAATTTCGAGGCGCATAAAGCTGTAGGATAAGAATATCGGTTTCACCTGCGGCCACATGGCGAAACGCATGCGCTGCAAACGCCCCGCGCCGCAGGCTCTGAGTCCGCGCACCGGTTTGTCCGATGCGGTTTCAATGGATTCGTAGAACAATTTGGTCAGACTGCCGGCAGTGTGTAACGTCAGGGCGATAAAGCCCGGAATGGCACCGACGCCAAACGCCATCACACACATTACCGCCCAGGCCAGTTCCGGCATGGTGCGCAGGAAAGCGACAAAGGTACGGATGCTGAATTTCACCCATTTAGGCGAATCCGTATTGCTGGCGGCGAGAAAAGCCAGCACGACTGCCAGCGCCGTCGACAATATCGTCGAGGACAACGCCAGCTGAATAGTTTCCCAAATCAGCGGCAGCTGAATATTGAGACGATATCCCCAATACGCCAGTGAACCTTCTGTATGACCGTCAGCAAATAACAATGACCAGTGTAATACCGGCACCGTCTGACCAATATAATCAAAGAAGCTCGGCGCGGAGACAATAATCGTTTTTAAATTAAGTTCGGAAACATTGCCTGACCACAGATATAACAACAACATCAGCCCTGACCAGATCAGCGCTTCCCGCTTTTGTTTACCGCGTATCTGCTGGTAATAACGATTGAAGTCTTTGTTCAAAATAATATTTCCGATTTGCGATAATCATTATTCCTCCCCCTGCGAAGGGGGAGGTCAGGAGGGGGTATTAAAAAAACAATAATGGTAAAAGCTTTCGCTTCCTGAGTTGCCATTAATACCCCACCCCAACCCTCCCCTTCGCAGGGGAGGGAGTTACGGGTTAGCGACCGCCTTTGGTCAGTTCACGCTTCATATCAATAATCTGCTGATATTCAGCCAGGGACGTTTCGCCGATATGCTGTTTGCCGCCCACCGCTTTTACGAAACAAGCGTGGTCATCTTTATCCAGTTTCTTAATGGCAGAAACCAGCTTAGCTTTAAATGCCGGTGGCAAATCGCTGCGCACTAAAATCGGACCATTAGGAATTAATGGCGATTCCCAGATAATGCGGATTTTCTTCATCAGATCCGGATGGTCCATGCGGATCATGCGGTTGAATGCACCGGAGGTATAACCGGTTTCGCGGTCGCCGATCATTGAAGTCCAGGTGACTGCGCCTTCGAACTGGCCGTTCAGCACGCCAAGAATATCCTGCTCATGGCCGCCGGAGAAGGTTACGCTGGAGAAGAAGTTGTTGTATTTGTTATCCGTCGTGCCGCCAAATTCTTTCTTGAATGTCTGGTTCGGGATCAGGTAACCCGAAGTAGAATCCGGGTCAGCGAAACCGAATGATTTGCCTTTCAGGTCAGATAATTTCTGGTACGGGCTGTCGGCTTTCACGACAACCACGGAGTGATAACCCCGGGATTTATCCGTATCGTCAATAACAATGCCGACCAGATCCACCGCTTTCGGGTTATTAATATAAACCGAAGCAAAAGATGACGGGGACATGCTTAATACCATATCCACTTTCTTACCTAATAACCCCTGAATAACACCTGAATAATCGGATGAATTACGCAGTTTGGTATCCACATTTAATTCTTTATCGAAGAAATCTTTTACACACTGATTATCGCCGATTTGCTGGGTGGCATTCTGGCCACCCAGAATACCTAAGTTTAATTCTTTAGGAGCATCTTCTGCCATGCTGTGCATTGCAGTAAAAGAACCTGCTACGAAGACTGCCAGACGTAATAACTTCTTCATGTAATGATGACCTTGTGTAGATTGAGAGAAAGTAGAAATAAGCACTGCAAAATAAATAACGTTATTGTTTAACTGTTTATCGCTTCGTGTTCTTCACCGTATAACTGATGCAAAATGCCTTCAGTTAACTGGTCCGGATGGCCGTCGAAAATAATCTGCCCTTTCGCGATGCCGATAACGCGGGTGCAATAATCTTTCACCAACTCGACAGAGTGCAGGTTGACCATCACGGCGATATTCTCTTCGCTGACTTTTTTCAGCGCATTCATGATGCGCAGGGTATTTTTCGGATCCAGTGACGCCACCGGTTCATCGGCCAGCAGAATTTTCGGGTTCTGCATCAGCGCGCGACAAATCGCCACACGCTGCATCTGGCCGCCGGAAAGGTTTTCGGCACGCTGCAATGCATGCGGCAGCATGTGCAACCATTCAAGCAAAGAGATGGCGCGGGCGCGGTCTTCGTCATCGAACTGGTTAAAGAATGATTTGAACGTTGAGGTGTGGCTGAGACGCCCCAGTAACACATTTGTCAGGACATCCAGACGAGGCACCAGGCAGAAATCCTGAAAAATCATGCCACAGCCTGAACGCCAGCGACGCAATGCTTTGCCGGTAAGCCCGGCCAGCTCCTGCTGTTCACCATTTTCGTAATGACATACCACACTGCCATCCGTGAGCGGGATCGTACCGTTGAGCACATGCAGCAGGGTGGATTTACCCGCGCCAGAACGGCCAATTACCGCCACGAACTCACCGGCGTGGAGATCAAAATTGATGTCATTCAGGACACGCTGACCCGATTTATAGGATTTCACCAGGCCTTTGACGTCCAGAACTTTGTTCAGATGCTGTGGCCCGGTCTGAGGATATTCAGCCTGTGCCAGCTTAAGTTGAGCTTGCGCCATGATGCTGTCTCTCGGTTGCTTTCGTTATCTGGCGTTCATTAAGCGCGAGTTTTATGACACATCAATGACGATTTAATGGACAGCGCATGACAAAAATGCAACAGATTAAGTGAAATTACCTAACCCATATCCCGAATGACGTTTAACTTAACAAGTATCATTTAAGTCTATGATTAGATGGCATCCCATCAAAAAAGGAAGATGAAATGGATAATCAGTCACTCATCGCCACGCTGAAAGAGATTGCCGGCAGCCGCCACGTTTTAACCGGCGACAGCAACACCGAACGCTACCGCAAAGGGTTTCGCTCCGGTGGCGGCAAAGCGCTGGCGGTCGTATTTCCACAAACGCTGCTGCAACAGTGGCAACTGCTCAAAACCTGCATCGCCGCCGACAAGATTGTCATTATGCAGGCCGCCAATACCGGGCTGACCGAAGGTTCGACGCCCAGCGGCGACGACTATGACCGCGACATTGTTATTTTCAGCACCCTGAAACTGGACACGATCCAGTTACTCGACGGCGGTCATCAGGTGATCGGTTTTCCCGGCAGCACCCTGTATAAGCTGGAAAAAATCCTCAAGCCCTACAACCGCGAACCGCATTCAGTGATTGGCTCGTCCTGCATCGGCGCATCGGTGGTCGGCGGGATCTGTAATAATTCTGGCGGATCGCTGGTGAAACGCGGCCCGGCGTATACCGAAATGGCGCTCTATGCACAAATCGATGCACAAGGCGAATTGCGGCTGATTAACCATCTGGGCATTAATCTTGGTGAAACGCCGGAAGAAATCCTGACACGTCTGGAAAAAGGCGATTATCTGGAAACCGATATCCAGCATGATCAGCGTCTGGCGTCGGATCACGATTATGCCTCACGTGTCCGCGAAGTGGATGCTGATACGCCGTCGCGTTTCAACGCGGATGAGCGACGTTTATTTGAAGCTTCAGGTTGTGCGGGCAAGCTGGCGGTTTTCGCCGTGCGGCTCGATACGTTTCCGGCAGAAACGCAGCAGCAGGTTTTCTACATCGGCACCAATGACACGGCGGTGCTGACAGAATTACGCCGCCAGATCCTGCGTGACTTCGCTAACCTTCCGGTGGCAGGGGAATACATGCACCGGGATATTTTCGATATCACCGAAGTCTATGGCAAAGACACTTTCCTGATGATCGACAAACTTGGCACCGACAAAATGCCGGACATGTTTACTGCCAAAGGAAAGTTCGATGCACACGCCAGCAAGGTCCCTTTCCTGCCCAAACATTTCAGCGACCGCGTGATGCAGTGTCTGAGCAAAGCCCTGCCGAATCATCTGCCACCGCGTATGAAGCAGTATCGTGACCGGTTTGAACATCACTTACTGCTGAAAATGTCCGGCCCCGGTATTGACGAAGCCCGAACCTTTTTGACACGTTTCTTTAGTGAGGGTCAGGGTGATTTCTTTATCTGTTCCGCCGACGAAGGCAAGAAAGCCTTCCTGCATCGCTTTGCCGCCGCCGGTGCCGCCGTGCGGTATCACGCGGTACATGAAAAAGAAGTGGAAGATATTCTGGCGCTGGATATCGCACTGCGCCGCAATGACCGCGACTGGTTCGAGACATTGCCGGAAGATATCGACAATCAACTGGTGGCAAAACTGTATTACGGCCATTTCATGTGCCACGTTTTCCATCAGGATTACATCGTCAAAAAAGGCGCAAACAGCAAGGCGCTGAAACACAGGATGTTAGAACTGCTCGACGCCAAAGGCGCGGAATATCCCGCCGAACATAACGTCGGCCATTTGTATCTGGCAAAACCACATTTGAAAGAATTCTACCGGCAGGCAGACCCGACCAACACCTTCAATCCGGGTATCGGGAAAACCAGTAAGATGAAGAACTGGCAGGAATAATGTCCTTCAAAAGAGGAATGGCGTAGTCGGCGCAGGCAGTTTGTTCCCAGACAGCGCGGAGGACCCGGAGCGTACATAAAGTACGTGAGGAGTCCGAGCACTGCCCGGGGGCAAAATGGCAAGTAAGATAGCCATTAAGTTAAAATAACTGTGTTCCGTAACCCCACATAATTACCGTCAGAGCCAGAAGCAGCTCTAATACCAGAACGCCCATTGCCAGTGTTGAACTGGAGAACAGGAACCCTTCGCGACGGTCGATATTGAGGAAGTTAGGAATGCCGAGATACAACAGGTATCCGCTGTAACACAGGCCGATCAGCCCGACAAACAGGCATAACCAGACCATCGGATACAGGGCTACGACCCCGCTGAGGAACATGGGTGTGGCCACGTAGCCGGCAAAGACGATACAGTTGTTGAGTGTCGGGCGGCTGTCATAACGACGCGCCATCCCGTAGATAATCCGCCCCATCAGTGCGACAGCAGCGAGCATCAGAACATAGAAAATGACGGCGATATAAGACGCGGTAAACATGGAAACCATCAGCTTCTCGCCATCACCGAAGTTCCAGCCAAGTTGTGTTGTTCCGATGAAAGAACAGACAACCGGGATGAGCGCCATTAAAAGAACATGGTGGGAATACACATGTGAAACGGTTTCCCGCTCACGCTGGATTTGTTGCAATTCGGGACCCGGATTGGATATCAGTCCCCAGACATGATTAGCCATGAAACACCCCCTTGTACGCCGAAAGCCGCCAGCAGCGCGCAGTGATAAACCTTCGGGATTGCCCGTCAGACAAGGGCATAAAGAAGGTGGCGACCTGTCTATATTATAGTCGCTCTTGCCAGCTTTGCTGATACGGCCAATTCAGCGTAATGGGAGATCAACCGTATCAGGTCGCCGTTAGTGAATATAGCGTGCAGCCGTAAACGTCACGCCAACCAGTACCAGCATCATGCTGACAATCCATCGGGTCTGTTTAATCATGAGATCGTAAAACATTGCCTGCATTGCACTCAGTGAAGCTTCAATCTTCACAAAGCGTTCATCTACTTTTTCAAAGCGCCGGTCGATCTTCTCAAATCGTTGTTCTATTTTGTCAAAGCGCTCATCTACACGATCGAACTGTTTATCGACCTGTTGAAACTGTTTATCTACCTGTTCAAACTGTTTATCTATCCTCACCAGATGATCGTCAATTCTCAGCAGGTGCCCGTCGATGCGCGCGATGCTCTGTTCGGTTTTCCCGACACGACCCCCGATATCTGTCACCGCTTCAGTGAGCGTGACCATCTGGTGCTCCAGTTTGCCGACACGGAGATTCGTCTCCGTGATCACTACCGTTAGCTGACTGACCTGCTGTTCCACCTTCCCTACCCGCAGATTCAGCCCGGCAATTTCCTCACCATTTTTGATTCCCTGCTTTTCAATATTGTTGATCTGGTTTTGCATGAGCTTTTCCATGAGCGATTTTCCTTTGTAATCTTCCGGCCAGGCAGGCGCGCCTGGAAAATAGAGCATCCTGTTGATCGGCGATAGATCCCGTCTGCTGAGCTGAAACACAGTTGTTGTCCCTCACATGAGCTTTCCCTGTTTAGAAATCCTTAATCTGGCCACAGTTTGCACTGGATAAATAACCACCTCAAATCAATTTCCTTCTCGACAAATACGCGATTGCTTATGTATCTATATATGATTGAGTTGCATTGCTTTAATGAATAAATATCAATGAAAATAACCTGTTACGGGGATCGTTAACAGGTCAAACTTAAGGAATTACGGACGCCCGCGGGTTATGGAAATCATAGCGTGCACCGGGGAAACCGGGCATTTTCCAGCCCGCATTAACTCATCAGTTTTTACAGGTAAAAAAGTCTGCGGTACGGTTAAAAAATCATTAACGTAGAGGCAGACACTTATCAGGAGAATTACATGCGCATTACCTGCTTACATACGGCCGACAGCAATATTGCGGTTTTCGAAAATACAGCTCACGAACTTGGGCTGGATCAGCATAAGTTTGTGCATGTTTCGCGGCCCGATTTACTGGCTGCAGCCGAAAAGGCGGGCGGGCTGACTGCAGAAATTCGTCAGCAAACAGCGGATGTGCTGCTGGCATTGAGTGAAAATGCCGATCGCGTTTTACTGACCTGTTCGACGCTGGGTTCTGCCGCGACGCTTGCCAGTGAAAGTGCCGCGGTGCCGGTGTTGCGTGTCGATCAGACGCTGGCGGAACAGGCCATGAAAACAGCGGGCAGTGTGGTTGCACTCTGTGCGGTCGAAACGACCCTGGAGCCGACGCGGCAGTTGTTCGCGCAGGTGGAAAAACATCCGCAGGCGCAGTTTGAAATCCATCTGGTGGCAGGCGCATGGGAAAAGTTTAAGCAGGGGGATCTGGCCGGATATTTACAGGCTATCGCGGCGGCGGCTGATGTGGAATACAGGCGAGGCGCGGCCTGCGTGGTGCTGGCTCAGGCTTCGATGACCGGTGCGGCACAACTGACCCAAATGGGCAAACCGCTTACCAGCCCGGAATGTGGTCTGCGCGCGGCACTGGCCTGAAATTAGCAAGCACACAGCAAAAATGCAGGCAGAAGCTATACTGATAAGGAATATCATTGGCTTAGCCGGATGGCCGATGACGACTGAAGGTTATGTTAAGGAGAAAACATGAAAATTATTCTGTGGATCATCGCCATCATCTTTATCGTCGGCTTACTGACCCTGACAGGGGTGTTTAAACTGATTTTCTGACCACGTTGTCTGTCCCTGCAAAACAAAAAGTCCGGCATCTGGCCGGACTTTTTCATTTCAATCATCTGCTCAATCATCCGCCTCTTCGACGGAAGGCTGCGTTTTCTGCTGCTCTTTCTGCTTACGGTAGTTTTTGGCAATCTGTGGAACAGGCACTGCTTTGCCGGTTTCCATCCAGGTGCGCAGGCGGTTGGCATCGGCAAAGGCCGTAAATTTCCCGAAGGCATCCATCACGACCAGTGTAACGGGCTTGCCGTTAATGGTGGTACGCATCGCCAGGCAATGGCCGGCTTCATCGGTGTAACCGGTTTTGGTCAGCTGGATATTCCACGACGGATTCATGATCAGATGGTTGGTATTACGGAACGGCAATGCGTACGCCGGATGGCTGAAGACAGCCGTTTTTTCAGCAGTCGTACTTAGCTGACCGATCAGCGGATAGCGCTGTGAAGCCAGCAGCAGCCGTGTTAAATCACGCGCGGTGGAGACGTTGCGCGGCGACAAACCGGTCGGTTCAGCATAATGCGTATGGGTCATGCCCAGCGATTTCGCCTTCGCATTCATAGCATTGATAAATGCAGAATAACCGCCCGGATAATGTGCCGCGAGACTGGCCGCAGCCCGGTTTTCTGAGGACATCAGCGCCAGTTGGATCATCTGACGACGGGTAATTTCACTGTTCAGTTTCACGCGGGAGAACACGCCACGCATTTCAGGTGTATTACTGATATCGATATTGATCACTTCGTCGAGTGGCAGATTCGCATCAAGCGTCACCATCGCGGTCATCAGTTTGGTCAGGGAGGCAATCGGCCTCACCTCATCCGGATTTCGGGAATAAATCACTTCGTGGCTTTTCAGATCCACCACCATGGCACTGCCGGAAGCAATTTGAACGATCGGGGCGACGGCCGGCTCATGCTTTGCAGCGGTGGCGGCAGGGGCAGACAACATGCCTGTATTTAAGGCTAATAAGCTCAGAACCAAAAGACGGATTTTCACATGCATTGCTCTGTATTTAGAAAGTTGTCATTAAGATATGTCGTAACAGCGGGCGGAATTATAAGTGAGGCGAAAAGTCTTAGCACCCGCAATTTTCAATTCTATTTGTCACAAAGTCTGTCACCACCACCCACAGACCGTGGAACGACGAGTAAGTGAACACTTGCGTAAGAATGCACTGAAAAAATAAAGGGACGCTCAGAAAGCGTCCCTTCGAAATACACAGGTGAATATTATTGATTGTCGATCAGATAACCAATCTCCTTCGACGTCTTCAGCACGCGCACTTCAGTAAATAACTCTGTCGCCTCTTCGTACTCTTTACGCAAATAACTCAGCCACTGTTTAATGCGCGCAACGTGATACAAACCGGTATCGCCCTGCTTTTCCAGACGGGTGTATTTCTGCAACAACGTTATTACCTCCGGCCACGGCATACGCGGTTCGTTGTACTTCACCACACGGCTGAGATTCGGAATATTCAGCGCACCACGCCCGAGCATCACGGCATCACAACCGGTGGTGTGCAGACACGCCTGGCCGCTTTCGTAATCCCAGATTTCACCATTGGCGATCACCGGAATACTCAGGCGTTGACGGATTTCGCCAATCGCAGCCCAGTTAATACGTTCCGGCTTGTAGCCGTCTTCTTTGGTACGCCCGTGCACCGTCAGTTCCGTTGCACCCGCCTGCTGCACGGCATCTGCAATTTCAAAACTGTGTTCCAGCGAATCCCAGCCGAGACGCACTTTGACAGTCACCGGTAAGTGAGCGGGCACCGCTTCACGCATGGCTTTGGCGCCCTGATAAATCAGCTCAGGATCTTTGAGTAACGTTGCGCCACCGCCACTGCCGTTAACCAGTTTGGACGGGCAACCGCAGTTGAGATCGACACCGTAAGAGCCCAGTTCCACCGCACGGGCGGCGTTTTCGGCCAGCCATTGCGGATACTGACCGAGTAGCTGAACGCGCACTAACGTGCCCGAAGACGTGCGGCTGGCATGATGTAATTCAGGACACAAGCGATAGAAGGATTTGGCGGGAAGCAGCTGATCCACCACGCGCAAAAACTCGGTGATGCACAAATCGTAGTCGTTTACTTCTGTGAGAAGTTCACGAACCAGAGGATCAAGCACACCTTCCATCGGAGCCAGTAATACGCGCATCGCAGTTCAACCCTTAAAAATGACGCGCAAGATTACCGCAAGGCCCGCCGCCGGGCAATTACCCCTGAGACAAATCGCCGCTTAATGAGGTTTTCGCCCTGCCCTGCAAGCGTCTGACTCTGACGGAGCGCCAGGCAATCCACACCGCCAGAAGCGCAGGCACAGCAAACAGCAGGAACATCCAGAATGCCGCGCTGGCTGCACCGCTATCCCCCTTATCAACGCCTGCAAAGTTAGCCACCGTTCCGGCTAACGCCGCGCCAAGCGCCGCCGCAAAAGATTGCACCACGGTTATCGACGCACCGGCTTTTTCGCGATCCTCTTCCGGTGCCTGTTGCAGAACGCGGGTCAGCAAATGCGGCCAGCCGAGGCCAATCCCAAAACCGGCCAGCGTCAGCCCGAGCACTACGCCACTGATATTCAGCCACGGCAGGCCGAAAGCGACCGGTACGGTGAACAACAGTAAAAGCAAACCGGCAGCCAGGATCAGTGGCCCGCAGATAATCGCGCCATCCGCGCGACGGCCTGTCCAGCCGGAACTGGCCACTTCACTTAATGTCCAGCCCGCGGCCGCCGCGGCAGTGATGTATCCGGCAGCCAGCGGGGTCTGACCGTGTAAATGTTGCAGCAGATACGGCACAAACAGTTCGCAACCGAGGCCGATAATCAACAACGTCATCACCAGATACAGGCCATAGAGCGGTGAGGAACGGCGTAAAGCGTTGCGCGGCAGCAGTCTGACATCCGCCGTAAATTCGCGGTGGCGCAAGATTAAAATCATCACCACCGCGACCACGAAACCGAGCAAGTTAATCAGCCCTGATGAAGACAGGCTGCCCGCCGATACCACTAACACTGCGCCGGTCAGCAAGGCCAGTTGCATCAGCGGCAGCGGTTCGTCCGGCTGCCGGTCGTGCCGGGATTTTGGCAAAATCCGCCAGACCCACACCCCGAACAGCGACGTCACCGGCAACAGCAAACCAAACGCCCAGCGCCATGCATGCAGTTCGGCGAAGATACCCCCTACCGCCGGGCCGACCAGCGTCGCAATGCCCCACATCGCCGAAATCAGCGCCATGGCGCGCGGCCAGAGAGATTCTTTAAACAGGAGGTTGATCATCGCGTAGGAGAGTGCGAACAGGAATCCGCCCCCCAGCCCCTGCAGCGCCCGTCCGAGCAGCAGCACCGGCATATTCGGCGCGGCGGTACAAATGGCGGCACCGGCAATAAAAATAGCGGTCGCCATCAGATAGCTGCCACGCGGCCCGGCGGTGCGCATCAATCGTGCAGAAAGTGCTGAGCCGAGAATGGAACACACAACGTACAGCGTAGTGTTCCAGGCATACCACGCCAGCCCGCCGATATCCTGCACAACGGAGGGTAAAATCGTGATGACGATGTAGCTGTTAGTCGCATAAAGCGCGACACCTGCGCTCAGGGTAATGGCACTGCCCCGGTTTTCGGCGCTGAATAAATCCGCCCATCCGTTATGACTTCCCGACATTTTCTCTGCATCCCTTTGGTTTGTACTGTCCACGCATTGAAGCGTGCTGTGGTTATGATATGATTAAAACAAGAAATAACTTGGAATATTTTTTACGTAATCTAGAACCCGTCGAGGCAATATGTCAAGCAATGACCTGGAAAATAAAAATGACGTACGGCAAAGCGTCGCAGAGCGTTTACTGATGCTGCTGAAAACCCACGGGCAACTTCAGGCCAGCGATGCCGGCCATCTGCTGGGTACCACAGGTGAAGCCGCGCGCCAGCAGTTTGTGAAGCTGGCGAAGGAAGGACTGGTGGAAGCCAAATCTGTCTCACAGGGTGTCGGACGTCCGGCGCAGTTCTGGCAACTGACCGCCGCCGGTCATGCGCGATTTCCCGATGCCCACGCTGACCTCACCGTACAACTTTTGCAACTGATCCGCACCTCTCTGGGGGATTCGGCGCTGGATCAGCTCATCACCTCGCGGGAAAAAATCACGCAGGAACACTACCGCCAGGCGATGCTCGGGGCGGTGTCGATGGAAGACAAATTGCAAAGGCTGACGGATATCCGTACCCGTGAAGGCTATATGGCGGACTGGAAAATGCAGGAGGATGGCAGTTATCTGTTTGTCGAAAATCACTGCCCGATTTGCGCTGCCGCAGCTACCTGTCAGGGATTTTGCCGTGCGGAACGCGATGTATTCAGCGATGTGCTGAACGCCAGTGTCGAACGCACCGAACATATTTTGCAGGGTGCACGCCGTTGTGCGTACGTGATTCGTTAGATTACCCGCGAAAAAAAACCGCCTTCAGTGAAGGCGGTTTGATTGCATTACAGGGGATCCGGAAACTTATTTGTTGCCGCTGCCTGCATTGCCGGTGCGACGCTGGCCTGCATGGGCAGGACGCGAACGTGCCGGACGGTTCTCAGCTGAACCACGGTTTTCTGAACCCCGGTTTTCAGACGTGCCGCTGCGCTGACCGTTACCGCCCTGACGCGGAGCGCCTGAACGTGGAGCACCCGTACGCGGTGCGCCAGGACGCTGGCCCTGACGTGGCGCGCCACGACCACCACCGCCGCCGCTGCCCTGACGACCATTGATGATCGGCTCAGCTTTGATGCTCGGATCGGGCTCGTAACCTTCCAGTGCGATGCGAGGAATTTCACGTTTCAGCAGACGCTCGATATCACGCAGCAGTTTGTGTTCGTCCACACACACCAGAGAAATCGCTTCACCGGTGGCTTCCGCACGACCGGTACGGCCGATACGGTGAACGTAATCTTCCGGTACGTTTGGCAGCTCATAGTTGACCACGTGCGGCAACATATCGATATCCAGGCCACGCGCAGCGATGTCTGTTGCCACCAGAACACGGACAGAACCGGCTTTAAAATCAGCCAGTGCACGGGTACGTGCGCCCTGACTTTTGTTGCCGTGAATAGCAGCAGCCGTGATGCCATCTTTATTGAGTTGTTCGGCTAAATGGTTTGCACCATGTTTTGTCCGGTTGAACACCAGCACCTGTTTCCAGTCGCCTTCACCGATCATCTGAGACAGCAATTCTCTTTTGCGTTTCTTATCAACAAAATGAACGCTTTGTTCAATTTGCGCAGAAGCGGTGTTACGACGCGCGACTTCGACAGAGGCCGGGTTGGTCAGCAACTTGCTCGCCAGACCTTTAATCTCATCAGAGAACGTCGCGGAGAACAGCAGGTTCTGACGCTTGGCAGGCAGTTTTGCCAGCAGGCGACGGATATCGTGAATGAAGCCCATGTCCAGCATGCGGTCGGCTTCGTCCAGCACCAGAATTTCAACCTGAGATAAATCAACAGCACGCTGATGTTCCAGATCCAGCAAACGACCCGGCGTTGCGATCAGCACATCCACACCACCGCGCAGTTTCATCATCTGCGGGTTGATGCTCACACCACCAAATACCACCAGAGAACGCAGGGTGAGGTATTTGCTGTAGGCCTGTACGTTTTCACCAATCTGCGCCGCCAGCTCACGGGTTGGGGTCAGGATCAGCGCACGAACCGGGCGACGTCCTTTGAATTGCGCGTTGGTATGGCTGAGCATATTGAGCAGCGGCAAGGTAAAACCAGCGGTTTTACCGGTACCGGTCTGCGCACTCGCCATCAGGTCACGGCCTTCCAGCACGACAGGAATAGCCTGACGCTGAATAGGCGTAGGTTCGCGATAGCCCTGTTCTTCAACAGCACGCAAAATTTCGGCACTTAAGCCGAGGGAATCAAATGACATATAAGGAAAAGCTCCAGTCCACTCTAACCCGAACGGGGTTCGGTGCAGTTTCAAGAGTGGATGATCAGACGAGGCAAATGAGGCATTACCACGAGGATTCGGCACAAACTGCAGTGCGCCAGTTGGGGCGATAGTAGCACAAAACGCCGCTCTGCGTGAAGTTATCTCCTTCAGGCCTGTAACTGATGGTTACAGCCGCAGATTCTGGTAACAGTTTCAGGCCGCATAATCTGCCGCGATAATCCGAAACTTTGACACAGGATAATCAATTATAAACCTGATGAATGGGTTCCCACTTTTTGCGTCCCACTTCACAGATTTGATTGCTATGCTTCTTTTCTCTCACTCCTCTGTCCATAAGGCTACATCGCTGCAACATGGAAACCTGGAAAGTAAATTTAATCTCCGTCTGGCTGGGCTGTTTTTTTACCGGCATGGCGATGAGTCAGATCCTGCCTTTTTTACCCCTTTATATCGAACAACTTGGCGTAACGTCTCATGAATCCCTGAGCCTGTGGTCAGGGCTGGTATTCAGCGGCACGTTCCTGGTTTCCGCCATCGTTGCGCCGTTGTGGGGCAGTCTGGCTGACCGCAAAGGCCGCAAACTGATGTTGCTGCGCGCCGCGCTGGGGATGGCGATTGTCATGATGTTGCAGGGGTTCGCCACCAACGTCTGGCAGCTTTTCATTCTGCGCACACTAATGGGCCTGACGTCCGGGTATATTCCCAACGCGATGGCGCTGGTCGCCTCGCAGGTCCCCCGCGATAAAAGTGGCTGGGCGCTCGGCACGCTGTCTACCGGTCAGGTATCCGGCGTGATTATCGGCCCGCTGCTCGGCGGCTTTATGGCTGACCATCTGGGCCTGCGCACGGTGTTTTTCGTCACCAGCGGCATGCTGTTTATCAGCTTTCTGATCACATTATTTTTGATTAAAGAACGCGTGGTGCCGGTCACCAAAGCCAACCGTCTGAGCGGCAAAGCCGTATTTACTACGCTGCCCTACCCGTGGCTGATTGTCAGCCTGTTCGTCACCACCATGATGATTCAGCTCGCCAACGGTTCCATCAGCCCGATCCTGACACTATTTATCCGCGAACTGTCATCGGATACCAGCAATATCGCCTTTATCAGTGGCGTGATTGCCGCCGTGCCGGGCGTTTCCGCGCTGATGGCCGCCCCGAAACTTGGCAAGCTCGGCGACCGCATTGGCGCGCATCGCATTCTGATTGCCGCGCTGGTTTATTGCTTCATTCTGTTTTGCCTGATGGCACTGATCAATACACCGACCCAGCTCGGGATCCTGCGTTTCATGCTCGGTTTCGGCGATGGCGCGCTGATGCCTGCGGTACAGGCGTTGCTGGTGAAATACAGCAGTGATCAGGTCACCGGCCGGATATTCGGTTACAACCAGTCTTTTATGTATCTCGGGAATGTGGTCGGGCCGCTGATTGGCTCAAGTGCCTCGGCACTGCTTGGCTTCCGCTGGGTGTTTATCGTCACGGCGATACTGGTGCTGTTCAATACGGTGCAGGTTTGGTGGAGTTTTCGGCAGGTGCCGACGGGGCGGGTCAGGTTTTGATTTGCTCCTCCCCCTGCGAAGGGGGAGGCCGGGAGGGGGTTTTAAGGGCTGACACCATTATCCCTGCACACTTCAGCTTTCATTTTTTGATCTTAATACCCCACCCCAACCCTCCCCTTCGCAAGGGAGGGAGCTAATAAACCTAACCTGTCAGCATAAAAAAAGGGACACTTCTCAGTGCCCCTTTCTCATATTTGAAATCAAAAAACCTTACCGGCGGTTGCCGAAGATCCGCAACAGCATCAGGAACAGGTTGATGAAATCGAGATACAAGGTCAGTGCGCCAACAATCGAGTATTTACGAAAGTTATCGCGGTCATCCGCTGACAACTGCGCACCCATATTTTTCAGCTTCTGCGTGTCATACGCCGTCAGACCGACGAAGATCAGCACACCAGCGTACGAAATGATGTTCGCGAGGCCGGAGCTTTTCAGCCACATGTTCACCAGTGATGCCAGCACCAGACCAATCAGTGCCATGAACAACATGCTGCCGATCCCGGTCAGGTCGCGCTTGGTCACGTAACCGTAGACACTCATTGCGCCGAACATACCGGCAGCGACGATGAACGTTCCAAAGATTGAATCACCGGTGTAGACCAGAAAAATGCTGGAAAGCGTCAGACCGGTCAGTGCGGAATACAGCATAAACAGGCCGGTGGCGACCGTGCCGCTCAGGCGATTCACCATGCCGGAAATCACGAACACCAGCGCCAGTTGCGCGATGATCAAGCCGAAGAAAGTAATCTGGCTGGAGAAAACAAAGCTCATGATTTTTTCAGAGCCGGAAGCGTACCAGGCCACAAATGCGGTCAGCAGCAAGCCACAGAACATCCAGCCATACACTTGCGCCATGTACGCCTGAATGCCGGTATTCGCGCGTTCAACAATTGAACCGTTACTGCGTGGATATCGATCCATGATGATTACCCTTTTGCATGGAGGATGAAAAATGAGGCCAAAACAGCCTCCCGATTTGTAAAGCGTATCACAGATAGAGAGAAAAGCATGGGAGGTCTGCGTATGGTTGAGGCGCTATTTACCAGCGCGCCGCCGCCTCTTTATCACTGTCGCGGGCATCGACCCAGCGATCACCCTCTTCTGTGGCTTCACGCTTCCAGAACGGCGCGCGGGTTTTCAGATGATCCATAATGAATTCATTGGCTTCAAAAGCCATGCCGCGATGTGCGCTGGTCACGCCGACAAACACAATTTCATCGCCCGGATACATGGGTCCGACGCGGTGATAAACAGACACACGTTGCAGCGGCCAGCGGGTACGGGCTTCAGCAACAATCTCAGCCAGCGCTTTTTCGGTCATGCCCGGATAATGTTCCAGCGTTAAGGCGCTGACATGATTACCCAGATTATGATTACGCACTTTGCCGGTAAAGGTGACCACAGCACCGTCGGCGTCCGATTGCGCCAGCCAGTTGTACTCATCACCCACGCTGAACGGCGCGGCATCAACAACAATTTTCGTCTGATCCATCTCAGCCCCCGGTGACCGGCGGGAAGAACGCCACTTCATCGCCCGCACGCAGCGGATGCGCCATCGTGGTCAGCGTCTGGTTAACCGCCACCAGTAATTTCCCGGATTCCAGCGCCAGTGCCCAGCGGTCGCCGCGTCCGGTGAGCGAAGCGCGCAGCTCCTCAACCGTGGCGAAATCAGCAGGGAGTTGCAGACCGGAGGTGCCGGTCAGTTCGCGTACCTGCGCGAAGAACAGAATGTCGATCATACTTCCACCTTACCTTCCGCCTTAAAATCTCCTGATTTACCGCCGCTTTTCTCCAGCAGGCGGATCGGGCCAATCACCATATCTTTTTGCACGGCTTTGCACATGTCGTAGATAGTGAGTGCCGCCACAGAAGCCGCCGTCAGCGCTTCCATTTCCACGCCGGTTTTACCGCTCAGACGGCAGCGGGATTCGATGCGCACACGGTTATGTTCCGGCTGTGCTTGCAGATTCACTTCCACTTTGGTCAGCAGCAGCGGATGACACAGTGGGATCAGATCCCAGGTTTTCTTCGCCGCCTGAATGCCAGCGATACGCGCCGTAGCAAACACATCACCTTTATGGTGATTGCCGTTGATGATCATCGCCAGCGTGTCAGCGGCCATTTCAACAAAAGCTTCGGCGCGGGCCTCGCGGACCGTTTCGGCTTTACCGGAAACATCCACCATGTGAGCGTCGCCGGACGCATTAATATGGGTCAGTTCAGACATACTTATTTCTTCAAATGTGGAGTGAAATTGCACGGCCCCTGACGGGCATCGAGCTGCGCTTCAATAATGTTGTCCCAGGCGGTCTGGCAGGCGCGGGTTGAACCGGGCATAGCGAAAATCACCGTCTGGTTGGCGATGCCGCCGATGGCGCGCGACTGAATCGTCGAGGTGCCGATATCTTCAAACGACACCATGCGAAACAGCTCGCCAAAACCTTCGATTTCACGGTCAAACAAAGGCTTCAGCGCTTCCGGCGTATTGTTGCCCGCGTTAAAACCCGTGCCACCGTTGACCAAAATCGCCTGAATCTTTTCATCCGCAATCCACGCAGATACAACAGCGCGGATGCTGTAAATGTTCTCTTTGACAATTTGCTGCGCGACGACATGATGGCCGCCTTCGGTCACCGCTTCTTTCAGGTAATGCCCGGACGTGTCTTCAGCGTCGGTTCGGCGGTCAGAAACCGTCATGATCGCGACAGATAAAGGCAAGAACTCTTTACTGGCTTTGCTCATCAGTTTGCTCCTTAAACGATCAGTACCGGGTTTAGCCGCCGATAAACGACAGGTTCTGAGTAATTCCGGTATTGCCTTCATGCAGGAAGTGGGTTTGTTTTTTACGGCTGAGGCCGCCCTGAATGCGGTCCATCAAATCGTCCTGTTGCATGTCGTCGGCTAATAAATCGCGTAACGGAATGCCTTGCTCGCCGAACAGACACAAATGCAGATTGCCAAGGGCAGACACACGCAGCCGGTTGCAACTGGCGCAGAAGTCTTTTTCGTACGGCATGATCAGACCGATTTCACCCAGATAATCCGGATGACTGAAGACTTGCGCGGGGCCATCGCTGCGTGAGCGAAGTTGTAACTGCCAGCCCTGACGCACCAGTTGTTCGCGCAGCACCTCACCGGAAACGTGGTGTTTGCGGAACAAGTCGCCGCCGTCGCCGGTTTCCATCAGTTCAATGAAACGCAGCTGGATCGGACGGGTTTTTATCCAGTCGAGGAAGGTATTCAGGCTGGCGTGATTGACATCGCGCATCAGCACGGTATTGACTTTCACCTTGCTGAAACCGGCGTCAAAGGCCGCATCTATACCCGCCATAACGTCGCGGAATTTATCCTGACCGGTGATGGCGTGAAACTGGCGGGCGTCGAGACTGTCGACGCTGACGTTGATGTTGGTCAGACCGGCATCGCGCCATTTATCGATATCACGCGCCATGCGATAACCGTTAGTGGTCACCGCGAGGGTTTTGATGGAAGGATTTTCGCGCACTGCGGCAATGATCTCGCAGAAATCGCGGCGCAGCGACGGCTCTCCACCGGTCAGGCGCACTTTTTCCGTTCCCAGACTGGCGAACGCGCGGCTGACCCGACGGATTTCATCGAGCGAGAGAAAGCTTTTATTGCTGTGTCCGTGCGGCTTGTAGCCATCCGGCAGACAATAGGTGCAACGAAAATTGCACACATCTGTGATCGACAGCCGCAAGTAATAAAACTTGCGGGCAAAAGCATCAGTAAGTTGAAGCACCTTAACACCTTTCCAGATACGGGAGATGCGGGCATTTCTGCCATGCACCCTGGTGACTTTCGTCACGGCCAGGGCTCCATATTGTTTCTGTGGGAACGACGTCAGAAAGGCAACTTAGGAACCAGGGCTAGGAGTTGATTCATGCCGTCCGTAGCGGATCGAGAATGAATACGGGGGTAACGGGGGATATTCTAACGCCGCAAAGTCCTGAACGCCAAGATGGTTTTTCGTTATGTATTTTGATACATAACGATTTTTTACGACAAAAGGCTGCATTTTCAACGCTGAAACTGCCCGGTTTTTAATGTCCTGAGAGTGGCGTGAAGGGATAACATCTTGTTGCAAAATTAGGTAAAATCCGCCGCAGAAAACGATGTAAACCCGCCGCTCCCCATTTGAAAGGAAAACCATGCGCAACCGAACATTAGCAGACCTCGACCGGGTGGTGGCATTAGGCGGAGGTCACGGGCTGGGCCGTGTGATGTCTTCACTCTCGCTGCTGGGTCCGCGCCTGACCGGCATTGTGACGACCACCGATAACGGCGGTTCGACTGGCCGTATCCGCCGTTCCGTTGGCGGCATTGCCTGGGGTGATATGCGCAATTGCCTGAATCAGCTGATCACCGAACCGAGTCTGGCGTCGGCGATGTTCGAATACCGTTTCAGCGGCCAGGGCGAGCTGGATGGCCATAATCTTGGCAATCTGATGCTGCGCGCGCTGGATCATCTCACCGTGCGCCCGCTCGAAGCGATCAATCTGGTACGAAGCCTGCTGAAAGTCGACGCAGAACTGATCCCGATGTCAGAACAGCCGGTCGATCTGGCGGCCATTGATGCCAATGGTGAACACGTCCACGGCGAAGTCAACGTCGATAAACTGGCACAAATTCCGCGCGAACTGCGGCTGGAACCCCAGGTGCCGGCCACGCGCGAAGCGTTACAGGCCATTGCTGAGGCAAATCTGATCCTGATCGGGCCGGGGAGTTTCTTTACCAGCCTGATGCCGTTGTTACTGATGAATGATCTGACAACCGCGCTGCGCCGCAGCCGGGCGCATATCGTGTATATCGGAAATCTGGGGAAGGAACTGAGTGTCGCCGCCGCGTCGCTGACGCTGGACGACAAACTGGATATGATCGAGAAACGCATCGGCCGCCGCGCCGATGCCGCGATTGTCGGGCCGAAAGTCAAAATCGGCGGAAGCGCCACTGAACATCTGATTATTCAAAGCCCGCTCGAAGCCAGTGATGTGCCCTATCGTCATGACCGCGACATGTTACGCATGGCGATTGAAGAGGCGCTGCAAAAAATGATCTGATTGGTAAACATCAGAGATAAGAAAGGCCGCGCGATGCGGCCTTTTTTGCGTCCGAAAACTGAATTTACTGCCAGTCAGCCAGGATTTCCGCAGTGGTTTTTACCGTTACCGGATTTCCCGGCACAGATAACTCACGCCACACTTCATTATGCTGCCCGATCAGTTGCTGCGCCGTCGCGTGTGTGCGATCGCCGGTAGTGTGCGCATCTGACGCAACCGTCACGGCATAGCCTTTGCTGGCAGCGATTTTGATGGTGGTGTCTACGCAATAATCCGTTGCACAACCGCAAAGGGTAAAACGGGTCGCATTCAGTTCCTGCAGAACGTTATCGAGTGAAGTGCGGTAGAAGGAATCACAGGCGGTTTTAGTCACAGAAATCGCGCCTTCCGGCTGATGCAATTCCGGTAATATCTGCCAGAATTCGCTGCCTTCGGTCATTTCACCTTCAGCGTGCTGAATGAAAATAACCCGCCCTGCCCGGTCAATCAGCTGATTAATGCGCTCAGCCCGTCCGCTGCGGTCATAACGCGGGGAAGCGAACACCCCGTTTTGCATATCCACCACGATAAGAACATGTTGCTCTGACACGATCCTTCCCCTCAAATGAACAGAATGAAATGCGCGTAAATTACTTTTTCACCAGCGGATGGTTATTCCACGGGCTGTCGGCAGCCGGTTTGGCGGTGCTGACTTTTGGCTTTTGCGGAGCCTGTGCTGAGAGCGGTGTGCGGCGCTTGCTGCGGGTCATATCCGGGCGCAGATGACCTTCAATGAAATCCAGATACAGCGTTTCCACTTCCTTACGCGCCCACGGCGTGCGGCGCAGAAATTTCAGGCTGGATTTCACACTCGGGTCGCTTTTGAAGCAGTTGATATTCACCTGTGAGGCCAGCGCCGGCCAGCCAAAGTTATCCACCAGCGTTGTCAGCAGTTTTTCCAGCGTGACGCCGTGCAGCGGATCTTTCGCTGCGCCAGGGTTTTGTGGTGTATCAGTCATTGGCTCGCTCTTCGTTAAAATGTCTGGGTCATGATTTTTAAGCCGCGCAGTCTACCACCCTTCTCGTTACGAAATCGCAATAAACTGCTCACGCAGGGCATGCAACTCGTCGCGCGTGTTGGCCGCCTCTTCGAATTCCAGATTTTGCGCGTGCGCATACATCTTGCTTTCCAGCTCTTTGATGCGTTGCTCCAGCGCTTTCGGCGTAAGCGATTTGAAGGTTTGCGCCGCTTCGGCATCGCGTTTGTCTTTGTTCTTTTTGGTTTTCGGCTGACCGAGTTGCAGGATGTCGGAGATCTTCTTGTTCAGCCCCATCGGCGTGATGCCGTTTTCGAGGTTGTACGCTTCCTGTTTGGCGCGACGTCGTTCGGTTTCTTCAATGGCGCGGGCCATTGAATTGGTAATTTTATCACCGTACAGAATCGCTTTACCGTTGAGGTTACGTGCCGCGCGGCCGATGGTCTGGATAAGCGAACGTTCAGAACGCAGGAAGCCTTCCTTGTCCGCATCGAGAATCGCCACCAGCGACACTTCCGGCATGTCCAGCCCTTCGCGCAGTAAGTTGATGCCGACCAGCACGTCAAATTCCCCCAGACGCAAATCGCGGATAATCTCGACGCGCTCGACGGTATCGATATCAGAGTGCAGGTAACGCACCTTCTCGCCGTGTTCCTCCAGATACTCAGTCAGATCCTCGGCCATACGCTTGGTGAGCGTGGTGACCAGCACACGCTCGTTAATCGCCACACGCTTGCGGATTTCAGACAGCAGGTCATCAACCTGCGTGGTTACCGGTCGCACTTCGATGATCGGATCCAGCAAACCGGTCGGACGCACGACCTGATCGACCACATCGTCACCGGATTTCTCCAGCTCGTATTTGCCCGGCGTGGCCGAGACATAAATACTTTGCGGCGCCAGGGCTTCGAATTCCTCAAAGCGCATCGGGCGGTTATCCAACGCTGAAGGCAGGCGGAAACCGTATTCCACCAGCGTTTCTTTACGCGAGCGGTCGCCTTTGTACATACCGCCGATTTGCGGAATGGTGACGTGCGATTCATCGACAATCAGCAGGCCGTCAGCCGGCAAATAATCAAACAGCGTCGGCGGCGGCTCGCCCGGCCCGCGGCCAGACAGATAACGTGAGTAGTTTTCGATACCGGAGCAATAACCCAGCTCGTTCATCATTTCGAGATCAAACTGCGTACGCTGGCTGATGCGCTGTTCTTCCAGCAATTTGTTGTTGGCCAGCAACACTTTGCGGCGATCCGCCAGTTCGACTTTAATTTCTTCCATCGCCTGCACAATACGTTCGCGTGGCGTGACGTAGTGCGTTTTCGGGTAGATGGTGAAACGCGGCACTTCATGCTGCACCTGGCCTGTCAGCGGATCAAACAGCGAAAGGCGTTCAACTTCCTGATCAAATAACTCAATGCGCAGCGCCAGATCGTCCGATTCCGCCGGGAACACATCAATCACTTCGCCACGCACGCGGAAAGTACTGCGCTGGAAAGCCTGATCGTTGCGTGCATATTGCAGTTCCGCCAGACGGCGCAGGATCGAACGCTGATCGATAATCATCCCTTTGGTCAGGTGAAGCATCATTTTCAGGTATAAGTCCGGGTCGCCCAGACCGTAAATCGCAGAAACAGAGGCCACCACAATGACATCGCGCCGTTCGAGCAGCGCTTTGGTGGCAGAAAGACGCATCTGCTCAATGTGTTCGTTCACCGAGGCGTCTTTTTCGATAAAGGTATCGGAACTCGGAACATACGCCTCAGGCTGATAATAGTCATAGTAAGAGACGAAATATTCGACGGCGTTTTCCGGGAAGAACTCTTTCATCTCGCCGTATAACTGTGCGGCCAGCGTTTTGTTGGGGGCAAGCACCATCGTCGGACGGTTCAGATCCGCAATCACATTCGCCACGGTAAAGGTTTTTCCTGAACCGGTTACCCCGAGCAATGTCTGGTGCGCCAGTCCGTTCTCCAGCCCTTCTTCCAGACGGCGTATCGCCTCAGGCTGGTCACCTGACGGTTTAAATTCGGAATGCAGTTTGAACTCTTTACTCATGACGGGCTACCTGACTGAAATGGGAATGCATAGGGCCGTGCGCGCTGAACGGGTGAACAGTTTGCGGAAAAATAGTATGAAAGACTTCGCGATTTTTGCCAGCCCTGATTTTACCTTCGCTATAATACTGTATATAAAACCAGCTTCCAATCGATAAAAAGTGTTGGCGTTTTAACGTGCTGTCGAGGCTGCACTTTTTTAGGATATGACGAATGAGAATTCTCACCATCAGATGACATTTTTTCCCAAAATCCGCATTCCCTCCATTTTCTGACCACAGGTTGACGAAGATTGACACAACTATGACGAACGAATTACGGCTGTATTGCTTTTAACTAACTCGTTGATTAAAAACAGTATCATTAAAAAGCTGCGAATACGGGCAAACTAAGCGGAACCCGCATGCTGACTCGCCTGTAGCAACTTTTCTCACTCTCATACACAAGGTTATCCACAGGAATAGTGGATAAGTCCCAGCACGCCCCGCGCTGCGGGAGTTGGTAAAAAACTGAATTTTGCCTTCCGTGGGTCTGAAAGGTCTTTTTTAGTTATTTTTTATCTTTTTTATCTCCTTATTTATGCCTATTTTGCCTAAATTTCTGGGCTGATGTTTCTTGCAAAAAACAAAAGTGCATCTCACCAGAATTTTTTGCTCACGTTTGTCCATGTGTTTGCACCAAAAACAGTGAAGACGGCACTGGCAAAGTGCAGTTCAGCCTGGACTACTCCTTATGGGGTAATCTCAAAAACCTCAGAAATGCTAATGAATAATCCGAAATCATCAGCGGCGCGCCTGTTAACACCCCTGTAACTTCTCTTTCCCTGGCCGTTTTTACAAACTTGGCCTGAGAGTTGCAACGTCTCTGCATGTGGAGGTTGCGACAGCCGGAACTGCTTTTTTCGCCCCGCCATAAAAAATGAGAATTTCCCTGCTTTCAGGCAGGAAAAATCATTTTTAGCGCAAGGAAATGCCCCTTAACCCCATTTATCACTGATTAAGGGGGATTTATCTGTAATTGATGCTGTCAGGTTAGCCGTCAACAAACGGAATTAAATTCTGCGTTGGGGCATTAACAGCGGAACATAAATGTCAGAAATATGACAGTGGCCGTCAAAATGAAGTTCAGCGGAAGGCTCCGTGCGGGAGGGAGGTCTGATGTTAAGTGTAAAATCAGTTAATCAGTATTATGGGCAAAAACATATTCTGTGGGATATCAATCTCGAACTGTACCGCGGTCAATGTACCTGCCTGATCGGGCGAAATGGCGTGGGAAAAACCACGCTGGTGAACTGCATCATGGGGCATCTTCCGGTGAAAAGCGGCGCCATCTCCTGGCAGTCGCGTGACGAAGAGCCGCAAAGTCTGCTGAATTTTCCGGTCGAAAGCCGCGCGCAAATGGGGATTGGTTATGTGCCACAGGGACGGCAGATTTTTTCGCAGATGAGCGTCGATGAAAACCTGCAAATCGCCATGATGGCCAGCCGGAATAAGACCCGTCGCGTGCCGGAAGAGGTGTATGACCTGTTTCCGACATTAAAGGAGATGGGGGCGCGCAAAGCCGGTGAGCTCGATGAAAGCCAGCAGCAGCAACTGGCAATCAGTCGTGCGCTGGTTCAGGAACCTGAATTACTGATTCTGGATGAACCGACCGAGCACACCAGCGCATCGATGGCGGCAAACATGGGCAATATCATTCACCGCCTGAACCGTGATCTCGGCCTGACATTGTTGCTGGTCGGTCATAAACTGCCGTTCATCCGCAGCGTTGCCGACCGGTTCTGCCTGGTCGACGGCGGACGCAACATCGCGCAAGGCACACTGGCGCAGCTTGACGATACATTAGTCAAAAATTATCTGACCGTCTGACGTCTCATGCCGTGAGACGGTTAAGATGAAGATACTGTCCCAAATTAACGTCAGTTCCGGCACTCAGGTACGGGATCTCGCCCAGCAAAGGCGCAGGCAGCATACGCGTGAGCGTATCCATGTATGCCTGATGATGCTTCCCCGTTTCCTGTACGTCGTTAGCTATCCAGCCCGCCAGATGCAATCCGCTTTGTGCGATGGCCTGCGCCGTCAGCACGGCGTGGTTAATGCAACCCAGCCGCATGCCTACCACTAACACTACCGGCAACTGCTCGGCGATAACCCAGTCAGCAAAGGTATAATCTGCCGTCAGCGGTGTGTACCAGCCGCCTGCGCCTTCCACCACCACCCAGTCCGCCAGCGGTTCGAGATGACGTAATCCGTCTGATAGCACCCGCGGATCAATCGGCCGTTTTTCCAGTTCGCTGACGATATGTGGCGAAGTCGGTTCGATAAAGGTGCAGGGGTTCACTTCGTCATAACGCAGCCCGACGGTGCTGTAAGCCTGTAACGCCAGCGCATCACTGTTGCGCGGGCCTTCGCCGGTCATTTCACTGCCGGATGCCACCGGTTTGTATCCGGCTGTTTTGTGTCCTGCCTGCGCGGCAGCCTGCAAAAAAGCGGTGGTCGCGACGGTTTTACCGACTTCAGTGTCGGTGCCGGTAATAAAGTATTTTTGTTTCATGAAAAGCCTGGTGTTGGTTTTAGCTCCCTCCCCTGCGAAGGGGAGGGTTGGGGTGGGGTATTAATGGCAACTCTGACTTTCAAGTTGCCTGCAAAACCCCCTCCCAACCTCCCCCTGCGAAGGGGGAGGAATAAATCAGCGTGGGATCAGTTCTTCGACCTGCAAAATGCCGTAGACCAGCCGGTAGTTGAGCGGCAGGATGCCGTCGCGGCGGACATAGTGTTTGTCCAGCAATTGCAGACGTTCACGCCCGCCCAGACCGCCGAGGCGGCCATTTTTGATGTGCGTCGCACCGATGCCTTTCAGCGAGCGCAGCAGCGACATCACATCGGGGAATTGAGCAACATGATCGCTGAAGGTCACATCATGGCGATACGGCGCGCAGGCTTCGGCGATTTTGTCCGGCGTCAGGAACTGATTCACGTGACGTCGGCCATCGACCTTCATCCATGCCGCGGCCAGCTCATTGAGCGAACCTTCTGCCAGCGTGGAAAACAGCACCAGCCCGCCGTTGCGGGTGACGCGGTGCATTTCTTCCAGTGCGCGTGGCAGCGCGTTACACCACTGCACCGCCAGATTGCTGAAGCAGATATCGACAGAGTTGTCGGCAAACGGCAAACGTTCGATGTCGCCCGGCACGTATTCATCAGCAGAATCCAGCTCACGGGCGCGATTTAACATGCCCTCAGAGAGATCCAGCGCAATGACATTTTTACCCTGCGCACGCCAGTAACGGCTGAAGTGGCCGGTGCCACAGCCCGCATCGACGACAATCTTACCGGCGTCTTGCAGATACGGCGCAGCCAGCGCCAGTAATTCCTCACCCACATCACGCTGCAACTGCGCGGCGTTTTCGTAACTGATGGCGGCACGACTGAACGCATCGGCCACCGCTTGTTTGTTCACTAATTCAGTGACTGCACCCATGAAGGGACTCCAGCAAAAAATCGATATCTTCCGGCTCATGCGCCGCTGTCAGGGTAATGCGCAGCCGCGCACTGCCCGGTGGCACCGTCGGTGGACGGATGGCGCTGACCCACAATCCGCGATCGCGCAAGGTGGATGCCAGATCCAGCGCGGGCTGGTTTTCACCCACAATCACCGGCTGGATCGCCGTCTGTGAACCGGTCAGCGGATACGGCAAACCGGCGGCACCCGCGCGAAAACGGGCAATATTGGCGGCCAGTTTATCACGCAGACCGTCATCCTGCCGGACTCGTGCCAGTGCAGCCTGTAACGCGCACACCTGCGCGGCGGGCATCGACGTGCTGTAAATCAGATGGCGGGCAAACTGCAACAGGTAATCGGCGGTAGCATCATCACACAACACCGCCGCGCCGCTGCAACCGAAAGCTTTTCCGAATGTGACCACCAGCAGTTCCGGCCGGATGCCCTGTTGCCAGCAACTGCCGCGCCCTTCTTCACCGGTAACGCCCACACCGTGCGCGTCATCGACCATCAGCCAGCTACCGTGCGCTTTGGACAAGTTATGCAGATCAGCCAGCGGCGCGGCGTCGCCGTCCATACTGAATACACCTTCGGTCACCACCAGCGTTTCACCGGCTACCGGTTTTTCCAGCAGGCGCTGCAGGGAATCCGGCTGATTGTGGTGAAAACGCCGCAACTGCGAAGGTGCATGGGCTGCGGCTTCCAGTAAAGACGCGTGACTGAGTTTGTCAGCCAGCACGCGATCCTCAGCCTGCATCAGCGCCGCGAGAATCGCCTGATTCGCCGCAAAACCGGAGATAAACAGCAAAGCCCGCGGATATCCCTGCCACTGCGCCAGTTGTTGCTCAAACGCGGCATGCACCTCGCTGTAACCGGTGACGTGTCCTGAACCGCCGCTGCCGACACCGTATTTAGCCGCGCCCTGCTGCCACGCGGCGATCACCTCAGCGTCCTGACTCAGGCCAAGATAATCGTTACCGGAAAAATTCAGATAACGCCGCCCGCCCTGCGTCAGAAAACGCGCACTGCCGCCCTCATTCGGCTGCCGTACACGAAATGCCGCCGCCTGTTTGCGCGCCGCCACCGCGTCGTTGATCCGCGTTTGCCAGCTCACCGGTTATACCGCAGCGTTGTAGAACTGATCGGTATCGGCGTGGACCAGCTGCTCGGCAAGCGCGGCCTGCTGCTGGTTATCGCCCATTTCTGTTTCAAATGACTGCGGGTTAAGCCCCAGCTTGCCGAACAGAATCAGGTCTTTATCTTCTGCCGGGTTTGGCGTGGTCAGCAGTTTGCAGCCGTAGAAGATGGAGTTGGCACCGGCCATAAAGCACATCGCCTGGGTCTGCTCACTCATCTGCTCACGTCCGGCAGACAGACGCACATAAGATTGCGGCATCATGATGCGCGCGACCGCGATCGTGCGGATGAAATCAAACGGATCCACATCGTCATTATCCGCCAGCGGCGTACCTTTCACTTTCACCAGCATGTTGATCGGCACACTTTCCGGCGGCACCGGCAGGTTCGCCAGTTGCATCAGCAAACCGGCGCGGTCTTTGACGGTTTCACCTAAACCCACAATGCCGCCGGAACAGACTTTAATGCCCGCACCGCGCACTTCCGCCAACGTATCCAGACGTTCCTGATAGCTGCGGGTCGTTATGATGCTGCCGTAAAATTCCGGCGAGGTATCAAGGTTATGGTTGTAGAAATCCAGCCCGGCGTGCGCCAGACGCTGTGCCTGCGTAGTGTTCAGCGTGCCGAGGGTCATGCAGGTTTCCATGCCCATTTCTTTCACGCCCTGCACCATCTGCTCGAGGTACGGCATGTCACGATCGTGCGGGTTTTTCCACGCCGCGCCCATACAGAAACGGGTTGAACCGGCGGCTTTCGCCTGTCGGGCAGATTCGAGCACCTGCTCGACTTGCATCAGACGTTCAGATTCCAGCCCGGTTTTGTAACGGGAACTTTGCGGGCAATATTTACAGTCTTCGGGACAGGCACCGGTTTTGATCGACAGCAAGGTGCTGACCTGAACCTGTCGCGGGTCAAAATGCTGACGGTGAATTTGCTGCGCTTCGAACATCAGCTCCAGGAATGGCTTATCGAACAGGGCCTGCGTTTTTTCCAGCGTCCAGTGGGTGCGGGCAGTCATTGCGACTCCTTTAAAAAGTGTTCAGTTGTATTTTTTTCATAATCCGTAAACCATTTTTAATTTGTTTTGGTTTACCGTCAACGTTAAAATTATTTTTTAGTTTACAGCTTACGCCTCAGGATTCGTTTATGACCCCCGCCGATATTGAATTCGACCAGCGCCACATCTGGCATCCGTATACCTCTATGACCAAACCGCTGCCCGCCTATCCGGTGGAATCCGCGTCCGGCGTGATGTTGCAGCTGGCTGATGGCCGCAAACTGGTTGATGGCATGTCGTCCTGGTGGGCGGCAATCCACGGTTACAACCATCCGCAGTTGAACCAGGCGGCCATCGAACAAATCGGAAAAATGTCACATGTGATGTTTGGCGGGATCACCCATCCGCCGGCGGTTGCGTTGTGCCGCCGTCTGGTAGAAATGACCCCCGCCGGGCTGGAATGCGTGTTTCTGGCGGATTCTGGTTCGGTGGCCGTTGAAGTAGCACTGAAAATGGCGATGCAATACTGGCAGGCGCGCGGTGAAAAACGCCAGACGTTGCTGACCCTGCGCAACGGCTATCACGGCGACACCTTTGGCGCGATGTCAGTCTGTGACCCGCAAAACTCGATGCACAGTTTGTATCAGGGTTATCTGCCACAGCATCTGTTCGCCGATGCGCCGCAGAGCCGTTTTGACGGGGAATGGGATGAGGCGGATATCGCGCCATTTGCCAAAATGCTGGACGAAAATCACCGCAAAATCGCCGCAGTCATTGTAGAACCCATCGTTCAGGGGGCGGGCGGGATGCGGATTTATCACCCGTTGTATCTCAAACGCGTGCGTAAGTTATGCGATGAATATGGCGTGTTGCTGATTGCCGATGAAATTGCCACCGGATTTGGCCGCACCGGCAAGCTGTTTGCCTGTGATCACGCCGGGATTTCGCCGGATATCCTCTGCCTCGGCAAAGCCCTGACCGGCGGCTACATGACACTTTCCGCCACGCTCACCACCCGCCATGTGGCACAGGTGATCAGTGACGGCGAGGCGGGATGTTTCATGCACGGCCCGACATTTATGGGCAATCCGCTGGCCTGCGCGGTCGCCAGCGCCAGCCTGCATTTACTTGCGGAAAACCGCTGGCAGGCGCAGGTATTGAGCATTGAGAAACAGCTGAATGCCGGTTTACAGCCGCTGGCAGCACATCCGGCGGTCGCCGATGTGCGGGTGCTCGGGGCGATTGGTGTGGTGGAAATGCGCCAGCCGGTAGACATGGCGCAATTGCAGAAGCATTTCGTCGGTCAGGGCGTGTGGATCCGCCCGTTCGGCAAGCTGATTTACCTGATGCCGCCGTACATCATTTCACCTGAAGAACTGAGCAAACTGACCGGCGCAATCGCCAGCGCACTGGCTGCGCTTTACTGATTAGCCTGTGGTGACTAACCGGTGCGAGGTAGATAACAGCGCGCTCAGTTTTTCCCGGCTGAGCCGCGCTTCTTCATTAAGAAAATCAATTGCCACTTTCAGCGCAGGGGTCGGATTTTCCGGATACAGCAACGTATAAGACGCGCCGCTTGCCACGCACAGCGGGAACGGCGCAATCACCCTTCCCGCCTGCAAATCATCTTCAATTAATGTCAGATCGCCTATCGCCACACCGTAGCCCTGCAACGCCGAATTGATCGCCAGATCCAGCGTATCGAAATGCTGTGATTTGGCTGACGGCAATCCCTGTACGCCCTCCTCCCGCAGCCACAACAACCAGTCGCGACGGTCACGCGTCGGGTGAAGCAGCGTTTTATCGGCCAGATCCGCCACTTTCGTTTTCCCTTTATGACGCGGCAGAAACTCCGGCGTACACACCGGCGTCAGCACTTCATCAAACAGATGATGCGCCCGGCGCTGTGATTCCGGCGGACGACCAAACACTACGGCAGCATCAAAATGTTCGTTGCTGAAATCCACGCCGTGGGCGATGGAAGCTGTCAGCTCAATCTGCAAATCCGGCCTGTCGTTTTGTAGCTGGATAACACGCGGCAGCAGCCAGCGCATGGAACAGGTCGGGCATTTAATGCGTAAGGTATCCGGATGCGAACCCACACGTTGCAGGGCTTCTCCCATCAGCGCCAGCGCCTGTTGTACCGGCGGCAACAACTGCGCCCCGCGCGGGGTCAGCGTCAGCCCGCGGGCCTGACGTAAAAACAACGGATAACCCAGCGTGGCCTCAAGTCCGGTGATCTGGCGACTGACCGCGCCCTGGGTGATGTGCAGCAACGCCGCCGCGTGTGTCAGATTCAAGGTTTGCGCAACCACGGCAAAGGTTTTCAGCACGTTGAGCGAGGGTAAATTCAGATACGGCAGTTCAGGAGAAAAACTCACAGTTACCTCGTCAGAAACGTTATAAAGCCATGACTTCAGATCATAACGAGTATGACAAACTTTCCATTGTCGGCACAGGGGAACTATTGCTTAATCATTCAACACCCGTTTTTACCTTCTCATGGCCACCCGGCCTGCTTTTTGGGGAAAATGCTATGAAGAGCGCCATGTCGCCCCTGTCAAAATTACCTGACGTCGGCACCACCATTTTTACCGTTATCGGCCAGCTCAGCGCTGAACATAACGCCCTGAACCTGTCACAGGGGGCACCGAATTTCTCATGCCAGCCCGCGTTAATCGACAGCGTCGCAAAAGCCATGCGCGAGGGGCATAACCAGTACGCACCAATGAGTGGCGTGGCGGCATTACGCCATGCGTTGTCCGCCAAAGTCGAAGCGCTTTATGGCTGCAAATATGATGCCGACAGCGAAGTGACGGTGATTGCCAGCGCCAGCGAAGGCCTGTATTCCGCCATCAGCGCCCTGGTACATCCGGGCGATGAAGTCATTTATTTCGAGCCGTCATTTGACAGCTATGCACCGATCGTCCGTTTACAGGGCGCGAAGCCGGTGGCTATCGGCCTGTCGCTGGATGATTTCAGCATCGACTGGGATCAGGTCGCCAGCGCGATCAACAGCCGCACGCGAATGATCATCATCAACAGTCCGCATAACCCGACCGGTGCCATTTTCACTGAATTTGATATCGAACGACTGACCGCGCTGACCCAAGACACCGACATCGTGATTTTGTCCGATGAAGTGTATGAGCACGTGGTGTTCGACGGCGAGCGCCACGAAAGCATGGCCTGCTATCCGCAACTGGCTGAGCGCAGCGTGATTGTGTCGTCTTTCGGCAAAACCTATCACGTCACCGGCTGGCGTGTGGGTTATTGCCTGGCACCGGCAGAACTAATGGATGAAATCCGCAAAGTGCATCAGTTTATGGTGTTCTCTGCCGATACGCCGATGCAGGTCGCATTCGCCGAAGCGCTGGCTGACCCGCAAAGTTATCTGGGACTGGCCGATTTTTATCAGCAAAAACGCGACCTGCTGGCCGAAGCCCTCAGCGAATCCCGCTTTGAATTACTGCCAAGCCGTGGCAGTTTCTTTATGCTGGCGCGTTTTAGTCATTTCAGTCCACTGACCGACGACGAATTTGTGCTGAGCCTGATCCGCGATCATCAGATCGCGACCATTCCGCTGTCAGCCTTTTACAGCAATAACCAACCAACAGGGCTTATCCGTCTGAGCTTTGCCAAAGATAACGACACGTTGTACGAAGGCGCACGCCGGTTGTGTCGCGTCTGAACCTTTGTATTCATCTCAATAACGCCGGGGAATTGTGAATAATGAAAAAATTGAAAATCGCATTGCTGTTAGGTTGTGCCGTCGCGTCTTTCTCCGCACTGGCGGACGGTTCCACGCTCAAATTTGGTCTGGAAGCGCAATATCCACCGTTCGAATCGAAAAGTGCGACCGGTGAATTACAGGGTTTTGATATCGATCTGGGCAACGCCGTCTGCGCCGCCGCCAGTGTGAAATGCGACTGGTACGACACTTCTTTCGACGGCCTGATTGCGGCCCTGCAGGCGCGTAAATTTGATGCGATTAACTCGGCGATGAACGTGACGGATAAACGTCGTCAGGCGATTGATTTTACCAACGTGATTTACCGCGTCCCCACCAAACTGATTGCGAAGAAAGATTCCGGCCTGCTGCCGACCACGGAGTCGCTGAAAGGCAAGCATATCGGCGTGTTACAGGGGTCGATTCAGGAAAGTTATGCGCAGGCACACTGGGCACCGAAAGGCGTGGATATCGTCTCTTATCAGGATCAGAATCAGGTGTATCTGGATCTGTCATCCGGTCGTCTCGACGGCACCTTAGTGCTGGCCCCGGCCGGTCAGACCGGTTTCCTGTCGCGTCCGGACGGTAAAGATTACGGCTTCGTCGGTGACGCCGTACGCGATGATAAAATTCTCGGCAGCGGCATCGCCTTCGGCCTGCGTAAAGGCGATACCCAGTTGAAAGAAAAGCTGGATACAGCGATCGCTAAAGTGCAAAAAGATGGCGTGGTGAAAGAGCTTTCGAAGAAATACTTTGGTGATATTGATGTGAGCGTGAAGTAAAGCCGCCAGGAAGACAGGTTTTACTTTTGCGCCTCCCTCTGCGAAGGGGGAGGCCGGGAGGGAGTTTTTAAGGGCTAACACCTTATCAAAAAAACCTCAACCCATTGATTTTGCTTTAATACCCCACCCCAGCCCTCCCCTTCGCAGGGGTGGGTGCCACTTAATACTCAGAATTCACAATGACTTCTTCTCCAAACGCACCGGCTTGTGGCAGCGGTTTATAGCTGGAGTTTGACGCACGCAGTACGCGGATCCCCCTCGCGCTCACGGCCTGAGCGGCAGTGATATCATTGTCAGAGTCGCCATAAAACACTTTAATTTGCTTATCTTTCAGCCACTGCGTTTTTGTGTTCTGACCGGCTTTGTCACCGGCGAAAATAACCGCATTCACTTTGTCCTGCGGGATTTGGAAATCGTTCTGCAGCGTCTTCGTCACGGTCTCAGTTTTGGTTTCGCTGCGGCCGGTCACGAAGTAAATGCTGTCGCCGCGTTTGAGGTGCATGGCAATCAGCGCCTTCGCCACGTCTTTTGGCATGCTGAAATCATCCCAGCCGTTGTTCATTTTCTCCCAGAATTTCGGGTTCTTCAGATAATCCTGTTTTCCGGGGGAAAACTCGACCTGCCCGCGGTAAAAGCCCGGCGAGGAAAACAACACCGTGTCATCGATATCAAAACCGACAGCTATTGGCGGGCGGCCGTTCAGACTGTTTTCAATTTGCGTGACCGACACCCAGTGAACCGGCGATTGCTGCGCGAGTTGCGCCACATTGACGCCCGGCCAGAGCGGCGCGGGCGCGGGCTCTTTGGCGAAGGCAGACTGATTCAGGCTGAGCAACAGGAAAACGGCACTCAGTGCCAGAGAAGTTTTACGCATTAGGATCCCTTTTTTATGCTTATTAATCTTGCAGATAAAGTGGAGCAACGGGTCAAAAATCTTACCGACCATACCTGTGCAACCTGCAGATTTAAAGGAATTTTCCGGCAGATGTCATAGGAAAAGATGATGGTCACATTTCAGGGAAAAATCGCAGGGTTTATTCAAACATGGCATAAAGCGCTTGGTTCGAAAACTGTTTAGCGTCCTATACTTATTCCCAATTACGTTAGCTTTTAACTTTCTTATAAGAAAACGAAAAGGAATGACTATGCCCCAGTTACAGTCTGAAAACCGCCGCATCGTGCTGGCTTCACGCCCTCACGGCAAACCCGTCGATGACAATTTCCGTCTGGAAAAAGCGCCGTTACCGCAGGCCAGAGACGGTCAGTTATTACTGCGTACCGTGTGGCTTTCGCTCGACCCGTACATGCGCGGACGTATGAGCGATGCGCCTTCTTACGCTGCGCCGGTACAAATCGGTGAAGTAATGACCGGCGGCGCAGTTTCCCGCGTGGTGGAATCAAAAAGCCCGGATTTTAAAGCCGGGGATTTCGTGGTCGGCAGCACCGGATGGCAGGATTATTCCGTGGCCGACGCCAAAGCCGTGAAGAAACTCGAAGGCGCGGCACTCAAACAACCTTCCCTTGCACTCGGTGTTTTAGGCATGCCGGGCTTCACCGCTTTTATGGGGCTGCTGGATATTGGCGAACCCAAACCGGGGGAAACGCTGGTCGTTGCTGCAGCGACCGGGCCAGTCGGCTCGCTGGTCGGACAAATTGGTAAAATCAAAGGCTGTCGCGTGATCGGGATTGCCGGTGGTGAAGAGAAATGCCGCTATGCCGTTGAACATTTCGGTTTCGATGAGTGTCTCGATCACCGCGCCCCGGATCTGGATAAACGCCTGAAAGCGGCCTGCCCGGATGGCATTGATGTGTATTTTGAAAACGTCGGTGGCGCGGTGTTTGATGCCGTATTGCCGCTGCTCAATACCAAAGCGCGTATTCCGCTGTGCGGGCTGGTTTCCCAATATAACGCGACCGGTCTGAAAGAGGGACAAGATCGCCTTTCCCTGCTGACCGGCACCATTCTGAAGAAACGCATGCGTGTGCAGGGCTTTATTATTTTTGATGATTACGGCCATCGCTATCCGGAGTTTGCAAAACAGATGAGCGAATGGTTTGAACAAGGGAAAGTGAAATTCCGCGAAGATATCGTGGAAGGATTAGAGAATGCACCGCAGGCGTTCTTTGGCCTGCTTGAGGGTAAAAACTTTGGCAAACTGGTCGTTCGTGTCGGTCAGGACTGATTACTCCTTAACTAAAGCTGACGGCGTCCACAGGAGGTAACATGAAATTACTGATTGTATTGACATCACACGATAAGCTCGGCGAAACCGGTAAGAAAACCGGTTTCTGGCTGGAAGAATTTACCGCGCCTTATTACGAGTTTCTGGATGCAGGCGCCGGGCTGACGCTGGCCTCGCCGAAAGGCGGACAGCCACCACTCGATCCGAAAAGTGATGAGCCGGATGCGCAGACCGAAACAACCGAACGCTTCCGCAGTGATAAAGATGCGCAGAAGGTGCTGGCGAACACGCACAAACTTGCTGATGTTAACGCTGATGACTTCGATGCCATTTTCTATCCGGGTGGTCACGGACCGTTGTGGGATCTGTCTGAAGACCCGCATTCCATCGCGCTGATCCAGGCTTTCTGGGCAGCGGGCAAACCGGTTTCTGCGGTCTGCCACGCGCCAGGGGTGTTGCGCAATGTGCTGGTGGAAGATGGCACGCCGCTGGTGAAAGACAAGCGCGTAACCGGCTTTAGTAACAGTGAAGAAGACGCGGTTGGCCTGACCGACATCGTGCCTTTTTTGGTTGAAGACGAGCTGAAGAAAAATGGCGGCGATTACAGTAAGGCGGCGGACTGGCGGCCTTATGCCGTCACCGATGGCAAACTGATCACCGGTCAGAATCCGGCCTCTTCCAGAGCAGTCGCGCAGGCATTACTGAAAATGCTGGGCGGCGGCGAGGTCGGCAAGTAATCTGCCCGTGACTATTTCATCATCTGAAGAGGGTTCTATGGCATTTACACTCACCAGTAATGATTTGCGCGATGGCGACAAAATGCCGGAAACGCAGGTTTTTAACGGCATGGGCTACAACGGCGACAACCTTTCGCCGCATCTGGCCTGGTCCGGTGCCCCCGAGGGCACCAAAAGTTTTGTGATAACCGTTTATGACCCGGATGCCCCGACCGGCTCCGGCTGGTGGCACTGGGGCGTCGCGAATATTCCGGCAGACGTCACCGAATTGCCGCAAGGCGCGGGCTCCGGCAAAGGCGGTTTACCTGCCGGTGCCGTGCAGACCCGCACCGATTTTGGCAAAGCCGGTTATGGCGGCGCAGCCCCTCCGCAGGGCGAACACCATCACTATCATTTCACCGTATACGCCATTGATACAGAAACGCTGGAAGTCGATGAGAATGCCAGCGGCGCGTATCTCGGCTTCAATGTGCATTTCCATACTCTCGGCAAAGCATCACTGACAGTGATATACAGCTGATTCCTGTGGTATAAAAGACGCAGAAAAGGTGGTCAGTTTTACTGGCCACCGTTTTTTTATTGCGGCGATGACCGCAACATTGAAAAAAAAGAACAATCTTCTTCATCAAGGAGTCAGTCACAGTGAAAATTTCCACCCTGTCGCGCGCGTGCGCTATGTTGTCTGCCAGCCTGATCCTGGCGGCATGCAGCAGCAGCCATCAAGGCTTATCCAGCCAGGTTGCTCCGGGCACCGCGTCACTGCCCGTGTTATCAGCGGACGAAGCGGCCAATTTTACAACGAAAAATTATCTGGCCTTTGGCGGCCCTTCTTTGCAGGTTCAGCAACAGGGCTGGTTCCCTAAACTGGCCAGCACTGACGGTGTGAACACCCATTTCGTGGTCGGCCCGCAGTTAGGCACCGACGGCGCAGAATACTCTAACGTTCAGATGGCGGTAAACGCAGCACTGGCTGTGCGTAACCACGGTGAACGTATCTTCATTAAAATCCTGCCAGGCACTTACAACGGCGCCGTGTACATCCCGGCGGGTTCACCACCGGTCACCTTATTCGGTGCGGGCAACAGCTCTGCTGATGTGACCCTCGCACAAGGTCTGGAAGCCGCAGCGGCACCCGCCACTTACCGTTCAACCGTCAGTCCTAACGGCCAGTTCCTGCCGGGCGATCGCGCGTTCTATATGTTCCAGAACTGCGCCACCCTGACCACTGAAACCATCGGCACCGGCTGTACCGCGACCGTGTGGTCACAAAGCAACGGTGTGCAGATTCAGAACCTGACCATCGGCAATTCCCTGCTCGATACTGTTGACGGGGGCGATCATTCCGCCGTTGCGCTGCGTACCGACGGTGACAATGTGATTCTGGATAACGTGCGCCTGATTGGCCGCCAGAATACCTTTATGGTGAACACCGCCAACATCCACAACCAGACTGACAACAGCCGTTACAGCCGTGCATACGTGCATAACAGCCTGATCGTGGGTGATGTGGATTACGTATTTGGCCGGGCGAATGCCGTCTTTGACCACGTTGAATTCCACACCGTCAGCAGCCGTGGCGTGAAACAGGCGTCTGTCTTTGCGCCAAACACGCCAGCCGCTGCGCCGTATGGCTTCCTGGTGATCGACAGCAACCTGACCGGCGACCGTGGCTTCGAGCAGGCTGCGAAAGCGAAAATGGGGCGTGCGTGGGATGCTGATGGCGCAAGCAGCCAGCTGGTAATCCGCGACAGCAGCTTCGACAACAGCTATGACCAGATGAATCCGTGGGGCGCTTCTGTCTTCTCCGGCCAGCCATTTGCCGGCAACGTGCCAAAAGATGAGAAACAACAGCGCAATCTGAATGACACTAACTTCAACCGCCTGTGGCAGTACAACAACGTGCTGACACAGCCTGCGAAGTAATTCAGTCTGATGCCATGAAAAAACCGCCGGGGTTGCCTCCGGCGGTTTTTTTTCGTTCTGCGGACTTCGTTCTGCGAAAATGTTACAACGTTTCGTTGCCCAGACGGAATACCGACACCGTGCGTTCCAGATTCACCGCCTGCTCATCGAGCGAAGCCGCCGCACTGGCAGACTGTTGAACCAGCGCCGAGTTTTGCTGGGTGACGGTATCCATCTCTGCCACCGCCTGCGCAATCTGACTGATGCCGCGACTTTGCTCGTCAGACGCCGATGCGATCTCATGAATGATTTGCGTGACATGACGGACAGAGCCGACGATTTCTTCCATGGTGTCACCCGCTTTGCCAACCAGCACAGAGCCGTTATTGACGTTAATCACCGATTTACCAATCAGCCCTTCAATCTCTTTCGCCGCCTGCCCGCTGCGCTGCGCAAGGCTGCGGACTTCGCTGGCGACCACGGCAAAACCGCGGCCCTGCTCCCCTGCCCGCGCCGCTTCAACCGCAGCATTCAGCGCCAGAATATTGGTCTGGAAAGCGATGCTGTTGATGACCGTGGTAATTTCGGAAATCTGCTTCGAACTGACAGTAATCTCTTTCATCACGCCCACGACATCGGCCACCAGTTTACCCCCCCGTGCCGCCGTATTGGCCGCATCGGAGGCCAGCTGACTGGCCTGCGCGGCATTGTCGGCGTTCTGTTTCACCGTTGAGGTCAGTTGTTCCATGCTGGCCGCTGTTTGCCCCAGCGCTGCCGCCTGCTCTTCGGTACGGGCTGACAGATCGATATTACCTGCGGCTATTTCGCCCGAAGCGCGGGTCACCTGCGTTACGCCTTCGCGGATATCACCGATGATGCCGTGCAGGTTCTGGTTCATGGTTTCAATGGCGCGGCTCAGTTGCCCCACTTCGTCAAAACTGTGGCTGGTGGCATGAGTAGAAAGATCACCGGCAGCGATACGTTCTGCGGTTTGCAGCGTGCGGCGCAGAGGAAGTGTCAGCTGACGGGTCATGCGCCACGAAATCAACACACCGGCAACCACAGTCGCCACAATGATCACCAGCATTTCAGAAATGGTGCGCGTCACTTCGTTATGCAGATTGCTCATCTCATGATCGAGCAACGTGTTAGACGCAGAGGTCAGGGCCAGCCCGGCTTCGGCCAACTGCGCGGTGATTTTTTCCGCATCGCTGCCTGCCGGAGGATTCAGCGTGTGCTGCCAGCTTTCACGATAACGGCGGATATTTTCCGGCATGGTTTCCACCAGACGCTGGTCTTGCGGATCCCAGGAGTACGCCTCAACATCAGCCTGACGGGCTTCCAGTTTATCCAGCGCCTGGCGGTTTTCTTCAACAAATTTGGGGTCTTTGCTGGCCATATATGAAAGCCGGGTAAATTTGGCATCGCTCAGCAAATCGTTAACGGTCTTAAGCAAGGACGCCTTTTCAGCGCGTTGATTGATGCTGGTCAGATGGTAGACACCGGACACAGCGATAAAGGATCCCAGAAGCAACACCAGCGCAAATCCTGCACCGAGCTTGCTGGCAATTGAGGCATGGCGAACCCGGCCAGCGATCCCTGAAAGTACATTCATTTTCTTCTCCCTGATAACCAAAAGGACTGACTCTGAAGTGGCAACGCCACCGAAAAATCAGTGAATAACGGGAGAGTTATCGACCAGCAATGTTCAACATTTATAGAAACATTAAAATATTTCTTATCAATAGCACGTATAGCACAGGCAATAAAAAAGCCCCTTATTACAGGGGCTTGATCATTATTTCAGAGCGGTATTATTGATCAGTTAAAAATAAATCATTAGGTAAACTAACCAGTAAACAGCCGTGATTAATTAATTTCCAGAATGCTTACCCACATCGGGCCTTTACCCACCGCGTAGGTTTTCAACGTCGTCAGCTGACCGTTTTGCGGATCAATTTTCGCAACTTCAATCGCATCCGATTTCTGCCCTGCGGTGATCACATACTGGCCGGAGTGATCAATATTGAAACCACGCGGCTGTGTCTGGGTGGCGTGATGCCCGGCCAGCTCAAGCACGCTGCCATCTTCTGAGACGGTCAGCACAGAAATCAGGCTGGCAGTACGGTCTGAGGCATACAGGAATTTGCCGTCCGGCGTGATGTGCAAATCGGCCGCCCAGCAGGTGCCGGTGAAATCAGCGGGCATAATCCCCAGTGTCTGCACCTGACGGTATTCGCCGCTGGTGACGTCTTTCTGGTACACATCCACGCTGCTGTTCAGCTCATTTACACAGTAGGCAAAATGATGATTCGGGTGGAATGCCATATGACGCGGGCCCGCACCCGCTGCGGTTTTCAGCTCCGGCGCGTTATGCGGCGTCGCTTCGCCGTTCACACTGAAGTCAAACTGGCGGATACGGTCTTCTTTCAGCGCCGGGATCATCAGCACCTGATTGGTCGGGTCAATATTGGCTGAGTGCGGAGCCTGGATGTTTTCCAGCACCTGCACCGGGGCCAGTGCGAGGCCTTTTTCATCCAGCGGATGAATGCTGACATTGTTAAAGCTGTAGGACGCGGAGAACACAAAACGCCCCTGAAGGTCTATACCCAGATGCGTCGGACTGCCCGGCAGAGGTGCCATCGCGGCTTCTTCCAGTTTACCTTCATGGTCGATGCGGTAGGTCAGCACGCCGAACTCAGGACGTACGCCGACGTAAAGACGATGACCATCGGGATGAATCACCATCGGCTGAACCTGTCCCGGAACGTCCACCGTTTGCAGCAGGCTCAGTTCACCATTGTCTGCCAGACGAAAAGCGTGGATTTGCTGGCTCTCAGGGCTGGCAATGTAGACAACTTGCTTCATCACATCTCCTTATTAAGACTGAATGAGTCGTTATGTTTTTTACAGCGTAGCTCAGGTTAGCACGATACGACGGCACCTTTAGTGCCGGATACCCGGTTTAATTAGCAGGCTAAAAAAGGTAATATGGCGATAATTTCCCCTTATTCCCCCTCACTTACGATGGACTGCTCATGACTTATCGCATTATTGCGCTCGATCTCGACGGGACGCTGCTGGACCGCCAAAAACGTATCCTTCCAGAATCCCTTGCCGCACTGGCCGATGCCCGTGCACAGGGAATCAAAGTGGTCGTCGTGACCGGACGCCATCATGTCGCTATCCATCCGTTTTATCAGGCATTGCAGCTCGATACACCTGCTATCTGCTGTAACGGCACCTATTTGTATGATTATCAGGCACGTAAGGTCTTAACTTCTGATCCGCTGGATCCGGTCAAAGCAAAAAAAGTGGTCGACTTGCTGGAATATCACGGCATCCACGGTCTGTTGTATGTCGATGACGCCATGCTGTATCAGCAACCGAGCGGCCACGTCAGCCGGTCCATTGCCTGGGGGCAAACCCTGCCGGAACATCAGCGCCCAAACATTATTCAGGTGAACAGTCTTCGCGAAGCCGCTGATGATGCGCAGTCGATCTGGAAATTCGCCACCTCACATCAGGATCTCGATGCCCTGCATACGTTTGCCTCGCAGGTTGAAAACGAGCTGGGTCTGGCCTGCGAATGGTCATGGCATGATCAGGTGGATGTGGCGAAAGGAGGCAACAGCAAAGGTCGCCGCTTGCAGGAATGGGTCGAATCGCAGGGTATGAGCATGCAGGATGTGGTGGCGTTCGGTGATAACTACAACGACCTGAGCATGCTGGAAAATGTCGGTCTGGGCGTGGCGATGGGCAATGCAGCAGATGCTATCAAAGAACGTGCCGCGCTGGTGATTGGCGATCACGAAACACCCGGCATTGCTGAGGTTATCCGCAATAAAGTGTTGAACTAATTTTACCAATGCACCTTCCTCTGCCACAGAGGAAGGTGTTTTTTTTGCAGGATAATCAGTCGCTTTTCAGCGTCTTATTTCTGACCGGCCGGACGGCGCGGGTAATTAATTGCTGATTTTCGTCGAAGTACCGGCTGGGCCAGATCACCGACGGATGGATATCCAGAGCCTGAGCAATGATCAGTTCCCCTTTCGGCCACGGACGCGCCAGCGCATTGGCCAGTGTGGATGAGCCTAAACCGGCTTGACGCGAGACCGCCGCCAGTGAGGATTTTTTCTTACGTAATGCAGCAATGATATCTGCCGGATGCCAGTCATTTTCCATTTTTATCCCTCTTCCTTATGTTGTTTGTTCAACTATCTGAATTGTGAATTACACTGACATATAACGATGTCCAGTAACTCTAAACAACAATAATGTTAAGTGATGCTAAACATAACGTCAATACAGTTTCTATGGTTATTGATAATGATCCCACATCGACTGAAATCCGCACGGACAAAAGCCAGACTTACGCAGGAAAAATTGGGTGTTTTAGCCGGAATAGATGAGAGCACTGCGCGTTCGCGGGTGTCGCAATATGAAAACGGCACGTACAGCCCGAACTTCGACACCATGTGTCATTTCGCCCGGGTGCTTAACGTGCCGGAATGCTATTTCTATATTATTGATGACGCGTTTGCCGAAGAGGTTCTGGTGCTTTACGCCGCCTTTAACCCGTCAGAAAAGTAAGACGCAATACGATTAACGACTGACCGACACACTTTTGATCTGCGCATACAACCACTGGCCTGCGCGGATCATCAGTTCGTCCCGCGCCCACGGCGAGATCCGCGCCCAGATGATGTGATCGGCCATCGCCAGTTTGACCTCCACCTGATTCCCCAGATCCAGACATTCGAGCACTTTCGCTGGCAGAATATTGCGGATACTGCTGTTGTTAGCCGTCGGTTGCAGCACCAGCGAAACGTCCGTGGAATTCACGCGAATGCGCAACGCCGTGCCGGGCGCCTCTTCGACTTTACTGATCCATAAACGCTGATCGCCAATGGCCAGTGCGGTCATTTCATAGCGCGGATGATGTTCCAGTACGCTGACATTCAGCACGCTGCTTTGCTCTTCTTTCGGCAGCCACGGCCGCATCACATTGCTCGCCCACACGTCTTCCAAAGTGCCCATGGCCAGCACTTTACCGCCGTCGAGCACCAGCACTTTTTCCGCCAGACGTAAAATCTCATCGAGGCTGTGCGTCACATACAAAATCGGAATGCTGACTTCCTGCGCCAGACGCTCCAGGTAAGGCATCAGTTCGCGTTTACGCGGGATATCGAGCGCGGCCAGCGGCTCATCCATCAGTAAAATTTCCGGTGCTGTCAGCAGCGCACGACCAATTGCCACGCGCTGTTTCTCGCCACCTGAAAGCGTGAGCGGGAAGCGGTCCAGTAAGGGGGCGATACCGAGCAACCGCACGATGTTATCGAACTGTCCGCGCATCGACGGCGCCATGCCGTATTGCAGATTGCCTTTCACACGGTAATGCGGGAACAGTCGCGCATCCTGAAAAACATAACCGACGCGGCGTTTTTCTGGCGGCAGGAAAATGTTGTTTTGCTTATCCGATAAGATGCGGCCGTTCAAGGTAATGCGGCCACTATCAGGTTGGGTCAGGCCGCCGATCGCATTAATCAGCGAGGTTTTTCCTGCGCCTGACAAACCAAAAATGGCCGTTATCCCCTGCGCCGGTAAGGTCTGCGATACCTGTAATTCCAGGCTGCCCAGCGTCTGGCTGAAATCGAGTTCAAGCATGTCAGCCTCCCAGCCGGATACGGCTGCGTTTTGCCAGCCAGTCAGAAATCAGCAATGCCGCCAGAGACAGCAGGATTGCCAGCACGCAAAGCCGTGCGGCAGCGCCTTCCGCGCCCGGCGTTTCAATCAGGGTATACATCGCCAGCGGAATGGTGCGGGTCTCACCCGGAATATTCGAGACGAAGGTGATCGTTGCACCAAACTCGCCCAGCGAACGGGCAAATGCCAGCACCACGCCGGCAATGACGCCCGGCACGGAAAGCGGCAGTGTGATGGTGAAAAAGACCCGCCACGGCGAAGCACCGAGCGTGCGGGCGGCGAGTTCAAGTTTGGGGTCAACCGCCTCCAGCGACTGGCGTATCGCCCGCACCATCAGCGGAAATGCCACCACCGCCGAGGCCAGCACTGCACCGTGCCAGCTGAAACTGAAGCTGAAACCAAACCATTCGTACAGACGCTGGCCGATAAAGCCGCGCCGCCCCATCACCACCAGCAGCAAATAGCCAATCACCACCGGCGGTAATACCAGCGGCAAATGAATAATACTGTCGAGCAGGGACTTGCCGGGAAAGCGACCGCGGGCGAGGACCCACGCCATCAGAATACCAAGCGGCAGACTGCAAACAACGGCCAGGCTCGATACTTTCAGACTAAGAAGTACCGCCTGCCACTCATATTCACTCAACATCATGTCGGTTTCTTAATCCTGAATTTATGTGTCGCAGAGATAAAATATCGGCAAAAATTTCGCAGGCTTTAATTTACGTCAAAGTATAGAGAATCACACACGGGGAAAGAAACCGGGATGGACAGATAAAGCCTCCTGGCGCAGCGCAGGCTTTATCTGTTTTCAGCAACAGCGATGAACTTAGCCGCGAGGCGTGAAACCGTATTTTTTGAAGATTGCAGCCGCTGCCGGGGTTTTCAGATAATCATAAAAACCGCTGACGGTGGCATTTTCGTGCCCTTTCACCATCGCCATCGGATACTCAACCGGCTTATGGCTGGAGGCAGGGAAAATACCGATCACTTTCACTTTTTTACTGGCGACGGCGTCAGAACCATAAACTATGCCCACTGGCGCTTCTTCGCGTTCAACCAGCGCCATGGCCGCACGGACGTCGCTGGCGCGCGCCAGTTTAGGTTCCAGCGTGGTCCAGGCCCCCAGTTTTTGCAGCGCTTCTTTGGCATAAATCCCGGCCGGGACATGATCAGGGTCACCCACCGCCAGGCGGCTGTCGCCCGTCAGTTTGGTCCATTCGGTTTTCTCAGAGATGTCGACTTTGTTGATTTTGCTGTTAGCCGCAGAAATCAGCACCAGTTCGTTGCCCAGCAACGTGTAACGGGTGTTATCGACCATCTGCTGCTTGCTGATGGCATAATCCATCCATTGCTGATCGGCAGAAATAAACAAATCTGCCGGCGCGCCCTGTTCAATCTGGCGGGCCAGTGTCGAAGATGAGGCGAAGGATGAGACCACCTGCACGCCTTTTTCTTTCTGGTATTGAGTGGCGATATCCTGCAAAGCATTGGTGAGTGATGCAGCGGCAAACACCGTGATTTTCTCTGCTGCCTGCGCCTGAACGCCAAGCCCTGCGACCAGAACGGTTGCGGTGAATACTTTACCCCATTGATATGTCATCGTTTTCCTTCGCCTTTATGAAGAGATATTCGCTATGTAATCTTCAATATAGCGCGACGAAAAACGATGTCATTCATTTTTATGAGTCAGGGGGAGATAACCTATGTTTTTTTGATCTGAACTATAAAAAGAAAACCCGGAAAAAAGAAAACCCGGCGCAAGGGCCGGGTTCCGGAAACAAACAGTCTCATTAATCAGTAATGAGGTTTCTCACGGGATTCTTTAGAGTGGCCCACGTGTGAGATGATGTTGAATACTTCGCCCAGCCCCCAGATCAAGCCCAGGATCACAGCGATGAAGACCGGCACCATGATGGCAGCGAAAATCAAACTTTCTAATAGTTCTAACATGATAGCCTCACTTAACTGGCTGAATCGCCCTGAGGCGATGTTGGACTTCGTACATGAAGTCAAAAACGAAAAATCAAACTGTTGCGGATAATAACAGCACGGGACGGTAATTACTTTAGCATTTAGCCAACTTGCCTGCCTGCAGGTTTAGCGGCGACAATAAGCCATGATTCTAACAAGGAAGCTGCGATGCAAGCCGAAATTCTCTTAACCCTTAAACTTCAGCAACGTTTGTTTGCCGATCCGCGCCGTATTGAATTACTGCGGCAGGTGCGCCACACCGGTTCAATCAGTCAGGGGGCTAAGCTCGCGAACATCAGTTACAAAAGCGCCTGGGATGCCATCAATGAAATGAATCAGCTTGCCGATCAGACGCTGGTCGATCGCAGCACCGGCGGGAAAGGCGGTGGCGGCGCAGTGCTGACACCTTACGGCGAGCGCCTGATCCAGCTTTATGAATTACTGGCGCAAATCCAGCAAAAAGCCTTCGACGTGCTAAAAGAGGATTCGCTCCCTCTCGACAGTTTGCTGGCGGCCATTTCACGCTTCTCCCTGCAAACCAGCGCGCGCAACCAGTTCTTCGGCAACGTGATTGACCGCGATAACAGCACCGTTCAGCAGCATATTGATGTCCTGCTGGCTGACGGCAAAACAAAAATCCGCGCCGCGATCACTGAACAAAGCGCAGACCGTCTGGCGTTAACGCCCGGCAAGGAAGTGCTGGTGCTGATCAAAGCGCCCTGGATCACCCTTGGCTTCACCGCAGAAAATCCGCATAACGCCTTGCAGGGCAGTGTCACCCACATCCAGCGCGGTGAAAACAACAGCGAAGTGCTGATGAAACTGCAAAGCAGTGAAATTCTGTGTGCGACGGTACCGAATGCCGAAGCCGATAAACTGGCTCTGAAAAACGGTCAGAGCGTTTACGCGCAGTTTGATGACGACAAAGTGATCCTGGCCACCCTGTGCTAAAAGCAGAATTTAATCAGTATCTTGCAAAATCAGCGTTTTCATTTTGCAGATTTGTCAATTGACTTGCGAAGGTGCAGCGCTTATCCCTTGTTTTATAATCATTTGAAAATGAGAGATTAAGATGTCGTCGTTACATATCTCGCAAGGCGTTTTCCGTCTCAGTGATACCCGAACCCTCACACTTTCTGATCTGAATATCCAGCAGGCCGACAGCTGGGCGTTTGTCGGCTCAAATGGCAGTGGAAAATCCGCACTGGCACGAGCGCTGGCAGGCGATTTAACCCTGCTGAAAGGTACCCGGGAAAACAATTTTCCGCATATTGTGCGTCTCTCATTCGAACAGTTGCAGAAGCTGGTGGCCGATGAATGGCAGCGTAACAACACCGACTTACTGAGCGAAGGTGAAGACGATACCGGCCGCACCACCGCTGAAATTATTCAGGATGAAGTGCGCGACCCTGCCCGCTGTGCTGCCCTTGCCGCGCAGTTTGGTATTGAGAAATTGCTCGACCGCCGCTTCAAATATTTATCGACCGGCGAAACGCGCAAGACACTGCTGTGTCAGGTGCTGATGCAAAAACCCGATTTGCTGGTGCTTGATGAGCCGTTCGATGGCCTCGACGTCAACGCCCGGGCGCAACTGGCACAGTTGCTGGAAACCTTGTCCGGCGAAGGTCAGACGATGGTGCTGGTGCTTAACCGCTTTGACGACATTCCTGCATTTGTGAAAAATGTCGGCGTACTGGCTGACTGCACGCTGGCCTCTGTGGGTGCGCGCGAACAGGTGATGGCTGATGCGCTGGTCGCGCAACTGGCACACAGCGAAAGCCTGAACGGCATGGCTGTGCCGGAAGCAGAAGATCCGACAGCCCGCGTCAGTCCGCCTGCCGACAGCCCTTTGATCGTACTGCGTGACGGCGTGGTGCAGTACAACGACAAGCCGATCCTGCACAATCTGAGCTGGCAGGTCGATCACGGTCAGCACTGGCAGATCACCGGCCAGAACGGTGCCGGGAAATCCACCTTACTGAGCCTTATTACCGGCGATCACGCACAGGGCTACAGCAATGATCTGACGCTGTTCGGTCGCCGGCGTGGCAGCGGTGAAACCATCTGGGACATCAAACGCCATATCGGCTACGTCAGCAGCAGTCTGCATCTGGATTATCGCGTCAGCACCAGCGTGCGCAATGTCATTACTTCCGGCTTCTTCGATTCGATCGGCATTTATCAGGCGGTATCTGACCGGCAGAGATTGCTCACCTCGCAATGGCTGACACTGCTCGGACTGGACGGCGATGCCGGTGATAGCCCGTTCCACAGTTTATCCTGGGGACAACAGCGGCTGGCGCTCATCGCCCGCGCGCTGGTCAAGCATCCGGCGCTGTTAATTCTGGATGAACCTTTGCAGGGTCTGGATCCGATCAACCGCCAGCTGGTGCGCCGTTTTGTCGATATTCTGATCGGCGAAGGCGAAACCCAGTTGCTGTTTGTTTCGCATCATGCGGAAGATGCGCCGGAATGTATTACTCACCGGCTGAGCTTTATTCCTGATGGCGAAATCTACCGTTATCAGATTGACGCGCTGTAACGTTATTTTGCTTCGCCTTTGCGGGAACCATCAGCGCGGTCACGACACCAGCCAGCGCCAGTGCCGCCAGCAATGCAAATCCGTTTTCAATCCCCTGCTGGCCGGGGTTATTTCTCAGTAGCAGAATGAGCAGTGCCAGTATCACTATGGTACTGCTCACCCGAACCCAACCTCCCAGCAGGATTGCATAATGGTATTCGGCCCCGGTGAGCAGATCCCTTTCTGCCGCGGCGGCCTGGCGAACCATACCCGCCCCGAATCCGGTCAGTAACAATCCCGGCAGCAGCACCGGCCAGAACGAGGGTGTCATCGCCATCCCCTCCAGTCCGCCCGCCACAATCATAAAACCCCACAGCAAGGTGCGGGCAGATGTCATTCTCCGCCCGAGCTTTTCGCTGAGCGCTTTGCCCGGCAGCATTATCAGCAATAAGGCAACAAAGCTGAGAATAATGCCCGGTACGCCCAATCCGTAAAGCTGATACATCGCCACCGCCAGCATGAACCACGTGGCATAAGTGACCGCTGTGACGAAAATACGCGTCCAGAGACTTATCTGTAACAGCAACGACGACCGCAGATGACGTGGCAGTAGCGGTTCGGGGTGATAACGTTCGCTGATGATAAACAGTACAAAAAAGAGTGCGGCAGCCCCCGCCAGCGAGTGGGACAGCGGTGTGTCCAGACCGTAAAAGGCGACGCTCAGCAGTGTCAGCGCCAGGTTCAGCACAAACAGCGTGCCCAGCGCAGAAGCCAGCAACGGCATGGGTAATTTTTTGGCGTTCATAGCAAGTTCCTTTATCAACATTCATCGGCTCAGCAGATGAATATGCTTCATCTTCATCGTGTTGATAAAAGAGCTTACACCGCCTATTTTAGCTAACTCAAAGTCATAGATTTCAGCAATGGATGAAAATAACTCATCATGAAGAAGATCCGTTTACCGCCGCTGGGTTCGCTCAAAGCGTTTGATGTCGTGGCGCAGCAAAGGAGTTTCAAACGCGCGGCAGAAGATATCGGCGTGACGGCCACCGCCATCAGCCATCAGATCCGTGTGCTTGAAGACGCACTGGGCACGGCGGTGTTTGAGCGCAGCGCCCGTGAGGTCAGGCTAACCGCTGCGGGGAAAATTCTGCGCCACGCCACCCGGCAGGCATTTGCCGGATTACAGGCAGCCGTCGAAGAAATCCATCACGCCGGGTTGCCTGCGGCACTGACACTGACCACCACGTCCAATTTCCTGACGCACTGGCTGGTGCCACGGCTGGCGGACTTAAAAGCCGCTGCGCCCGAAATGGATTTACGCCTGCACACCGGCATTGAACTGGTGGATTTAACCCGTAATACCGTGGATGTGGCGATCCGTTACAGTGAATCCGCCAATGAAAACCTCGATTCAACGTTGCTTTATCACGACACTTTTGTGCTGGTTGCCAGTCCTGCACTGGCGCTGAAAACGATGGAAGATCTGAAGGAAGTGACGTTGTTTCATGTGGAAAACCGTCATATTCCCCATCCTTCTCCCGACTGGGAAAACTGGAAAAAACACGTTGGTCCCGCGCAATTAAATACCGACAGCGGCCTGCGCTTTACAGATGAAACCCATGCCATTCAGGCGGCAATTGCCGGTCAGGGCGTGGCGATTGTCAGCAGTTTGCTGGCACATGACTTCATTGAAAAAGGCATTCTGACCACGCCATTCCCTCAATATCTTCCCGGCGCAAACTATTATCTGGTGACCGCAAAAGAGAAAGCACTGCGCGAGGACATCGTGACGCTCCGCCGCTGGTTACTGGACAAAATGTCGGCATTTCCCCGGCTGGAGTCTGAAAATGAGCACGGAAAACTGATTCAGACAAAGCATAAACGTTAGTGTAAGCGATTACACAACCCATCCTTTCTGGATTGCTGCCAGCTGCAGAAGGCTTTCTGCATGGCACGCAGCACCTGTTGAGTCATGTTGAAAGGTGGTAAACTGTTTGTGTAAGCGATTCCATTTTATTGGGGATGGATCACCTTTTTCAGCCTTGCAGCGTGATATCGTTGCATCAAGATAATCATCGGGGAGCTCTTATGTACGTCTTAGTCACAGGTGGTAGCGGTTACATCGGTAGTCATACTTGCGTGCAACTGATTGATGCAGGCTTTACGCCAATCATTCTTGATAACCTTCATAACAGCAAAGTCAGCGTACTGGAACGCATCCACAGCCTGACCGGCAAAACGCCGCTGTTCTACGAAGGTGATATTCGCGACCGCACGCTTCTCGATAAAATTTTCAGTGAGCACCCTGTTCATTCCGTCATTCATTTCGCTGGCTGGAAAGCCGTGGGTGAATCGGTGGCAAAACCGCTGGCTTATTATGACAACAACGTCACCGGCACGCTGGTGCTGGTTGAAGCCATGCGTGAAGCTGGCGTTAAAAACCTGATTTTCAGCTCTTCGGCGACCGTGTATGGCGATCAGCCAAAAACGCCTTACGTTGAAGATTTCCCGACCGGCAATCCGTCCAGCCCGTACGGCCGCAGCAAACTGATGGTCGAGCAAATTCTGCAGGATGTGCAGCGTGCAGAACCTGAATGGAGCATTACGCTGCTGCGTTACTTCAACCCGGTCGGCGCGCATCCGTCTGGCCTGATGGGTGAAGATCCCCAGGGCGTGCCAAATAACCTGATGCCATTTATCGCGCAGGTAGCGGTAGGCCGTCGTGAGTCCGTGGCGATTTTCGGCAACGATTATCCGACCCCGGACGGCACCGGCGTGCGTGATTATATCCATGTGGTGGATCTTGCCGACGGCCATCTGGCGGCAATGAAAACCCTGCACAACAAAGCGGGCGTACATATTTATAACCTGGGCGCGGGCTTCGGCCACAGCGTGCTGGATGTGGTAAATGCCTTCAGCAAAGCCTGCGGCAAGCCCGTGAATTACAAGTTTGCACCGCGCCGTGAGGGCGACTTACCGGCTTACTGGGCGGATCCGACCAAAGCGGCGAAAGAGCTGAACTGGAAAGTCACCCGAACGCTTGAAGACATGGCCAACGATACCTGGCTATGGCAGTCGAAAAACCCGCAAGGCTACCCGGACTAAGGTGCACTAAGGAAAGTTTATGACCACGTTTAACCCGATTGATCACCCGCATCGCCGCTACAACCCGCTGACCGATCAGTGGGTGTTAGTCAGCCCGCACCGCGCAAAACGTCCGTGGCAAGGCCAGCAGGAAGCCGTTTCGCAGGAAACGCTGCCTGCGCATGACCCGGACTGTTTCCTGTGTCCGGGCAACACCCGTGTGACTGGCGATGTGAATCCGAAATACACCGGCACGTTTGTGTTTACCAATGATTATGCCGCGCTGATGCCGGATACCCCTTTTGCGCCGGAAAGCGACGATCCGCTGATGCGCGTTCAGAGCGCACGCGGCACCAGCCGGGTGATCTGTTTCTCGCCGGATCACAGCAAAACGCTGCCACAACTGTCGGTTGAAGCCCTGACGGAGATCGTCAGAACCTGGCAGGAGCAAAGCGCGGATCTGGCAAAAACCTATCCATGGGTGCAGGTTTTCGAGAACAAAGGCGCGGCGATGGGATGCTCCAACCCGCATCCGCACGGTCAGATCTGGGCCAACAGCTTCCTGCCTAACGAAGCCGAACGCGAAGATCGCCTGCAACGCACCTATCTTGAACAGCAAGGTTCGCCGATGCTGCTGGATTACGTGCAGCGCGAACTGGCCGATGGCAGCCGTACGGTGGTCGAAACCGAACACTGGCTGGCGGTGGTGCCTTACTGGGCAGCGTGGCCGTTCGAAACCTTGCTGTTGCCGAAAGTTCACGTCAAACGCATTACCGAACTGAGCGATGCACAACGCGGTGATCTGGCGCTGGCGCTGAAAAAGCTGACCAGCCGTTATGACAACCTGTTCCAGTGCTCTTTCCCGTATTCGATGGGCTGGCATGGCGCGCCATTTACCGAAGACGACAACGAACACTGGCAGTTGCACGCACATTTCTATCCGCCGTTGCTACGTTCAGCCACGGTGCGCAAATTTATGGTCGGCTACGAAATGCTGGCTGAGACCCAACGCGACCTGACAGCGGAACAAGCCGCCGAGCGTCTGCGGGCGGTGAGTGATGTCCATTATCGTGAGGCCGGAGAAAAATAATGAAACTGAAGACCAAAACCCTGGAAATCTTTGCCGATAAATTCGGCTACCCTGCCACCATTACCATCAAAGCACCGGGCCGCGTAAATCTGATCGGCGAACATACCGATTACAACGACGGTTTCGTGCTGCCATGCGCCATCGATTATGAAACAGTGATTGCCTGTGCACAGCGTAATGACCGCACCATCCGCGTGATCGCCGCCGATTTCGATAACGACGAAGACAGCTTCTCGCTCGACGAGCCTATTTTGCACAGCGATGCGCACCCGTGGGCCAACTACGTGCGTGGCGTGGTGAAGCATCTGATGCTGCGTAACAAAGATTTCTCCGGCGCGGACATGGTGATCAGCGGCAATGTGCCACAGGGTGCAGGCCTGAGTTCATCCGCATCGCTGGAAGTGGCGGTCGGTCAGGCGCTGAAATCATTGTACGATCTGCCGCTGGACGGCGTTGCGCTGGCACTGAACGGTCAGGAAGCGGAGAACCAGTTTGTCGGCTGTAACTGCGGCATTATGGATCAGCTTATTTCTGCGCTGGGCAAAGAAAATCATTCACTGCTGATCGACTGTCGCTCGCTGGAAACCCGTGCAGTGTCCATGCCGAAAAACGCCGCGGTGGTCATTATCAACTCCAACGTGAAACGCGGTCTGGTGGACAGCGAATACAATGCCCGTCGCGAACAGTGCGAAGTGGCGGCACGCTTCTTTGGCGTAAAAGCGCTGCGTGACGTTGACCCTGCCCTGTTCTTCTCCATTCAGGATGAGCTGGATCCGGTCGTTGCCCGCCGTGCACGTCACGTCATCACAGAAAATGACCGTACGCTGGCAGCAGCTGATGCGCTGGCCAGTGGCGACCTGAAACGTATGGGCGAGCTGATGGCAGAATCTCACGCCTCAATGCGTGATGATTTTGAAATCACCGTGCCGCAAATCGATAAGCTGGTGGAAATCGTTAAAGAAGTGATTGGCGATAAAGGCGGCGTGCGCATGACCGGCGGCGGCTTTGGCGGTTGCATCGTGGCGCTGGTGCCGGAAGACATGGTGGAGAAAGTCCGTCATGCCGTTGAACAGCAATATCACGCGCACAGCGGTCTGAAAGAAACCTTCTACGTTTGCACAGCTTCCCAAGGAGCAGGCGTATGTTAAAACCTGAAAACACGCAGCTGGCGCCCGATGGCCAGCCGTTTGAACAGGTTACGCTACAGAATGCGGCAGGTGCCACCGCCACATTCATGGACTGGGGCGCGACCTGGTTATCCTTTACCCTGCCGCTGACGGATGGCTCCACGCGTGAACTGCTGCTGGGCTGCCAGTCGCCGCAGGAATACATGAACCAGAGCGCGTATCTGGGCGCGACCGTCGGACGTTACGCCAACCGTATCGCCCGCTCGCAGTTTGATATCGACGGCAAACCGCATCTGGTGGTCGCCAATCAGGGCGTGCATCAGCTTCACGGCGGGCCGGAAGGTTTCCATGCGCGTCGCTGGACTATTCTCGAACAGACCGCGCAGAAGCTGACGTTCCAGCTATTTTCGGCCGACGGCGATCAGGGTTATCCGGGCAACATGACGGCGAAAGTGCATTACCAGCTGACTGACGATAACCGTCTGGAAATCCGTTACGAAGCGACGGTTGATAAGCTGTGCCCGGTCAATCTGACCAATCATGCCTATTTCAATCTCGACGGCGAAGGCACCGATGCGCGCCAGCACAAGCTGCAACTGTTTGCGGACCGTTTCCTGCCGGTCGACAGCGATGGCATTCCCTGTGCGGATCCGACCCCGGTTGAAAACACCGGCATGAATTTCAACGCAGCCAAAACGCTGGCGAAAGATTTCCTCACCGACCGCGACCAGCAACGCGTGAAAGGCTATGACCACGCCTATCTGCTCAACCGCACCTGCAACAGCGGCAGCAATCCGGCAGCGCATTTGTGGTCTGCCGACGGCAAAGTCAAAATGACAATGTTTACGTCTGCGCCCGCCGTGCAACTCTACAGCGGTAATTTCCTGGGCGGAACACCGAACCGCAGCGGCGGTGAATACGCCAGTTACAGCGGTGTCGCACTGGAAAGCGAATTTCTGCCGGACAGCCCGAATCACGCCACCTGGCCGCAACCGAGCTGCTGGGTCAAACCGGGTCAGACTTATAAGTCCTCGACGACGTATCAGTTCTTCGCGTTGTAATTCGTTCAGGACAGGGCTTCCAGGCTCTGTCCTTTTCCCAAACTTCTTCGAATTTGTGACTGACTGCGCATCTGCTTCCGCACTTTCTCAGCTAAACATCTAAACTCAGAGGGTGTCCTGCATAAAAGGACGTTTATTAAGGAGTTTTGATATGCGTTTACCTGTTGTGCTATCCCTGCTGGCAACGCTGTGCGCGGCGGGTTCCGCTCTGGCGGCGGACCCGGTGAAAGTCCCTTCTCCTGCTCAGACTGAGCAACGCCAAAAAATGACCGATTGTAATCAGCAGGCCACTACGCAGTCCCTGAAAGGGGATGAACGTAAAAAATTCATGAGCAATTGTCTGAAAGCAGAGGCTAAAACTGACGATAAAATGAATCCTCAGCAGATGAAAATGAAAACCTGTAATGCCGATGCCGCGAAGCAAAATCTGAAAGGCGATGCGCGTAAATCCTTCATGAGTACCTGCCTGAAAAAAGCCAGCTGATCACGCTGACCTGCTTGTACAAAACGCGCTGTCAGGGTGACCTTCTGCGCGTTTTGTTTTACATCGTCGCAGCAAATTCGTTATGTTTAATACAAACAGCGTCCCGCAAAGATTTCCTGAGGAAGTTTCAGATTGCTGAGTGGGATGCCCAGACCCTATAATGATAACTGTTATCATTGAAAATTGAGTTAACTGAGGAGTTTAGCTATGGCTGTAACCAAGCTGGTGCTGGTAAGACACGGTGAGAGTGAGTGGAATAAAGAAAACCGCTTTACCGGTTGGCATGATGTTGAACTGTCCGATAAGGGCCGCACCGAAGCAAAAGCTGCTGGTCAGCTGCTGAAAGACGAAGGCTTCCAATTCGATTTTGCATACACCTCTGTGCTGAAACGTGCCATCCACACACTGTGGAGCGTTTTGGACGAACTGAACCAGCCATGGCTGCCAGTTGAGAAATCCTGGAAACTGAACGAACGTCATTACGGTGCGTTGCAGGGTCTGGATAAAGCAGAAACTGCACAGAAATACGGTGACGAGCAAGTTAAACAATGGCGTCGTGGTTTTGCTGTGACGCCACCAGAACTGGATCGCGCTGACGAACGTTTCCCTGGCCACGACCCACGTTACGCTAAACTGACTGCGGCAGAACTGCCAACGACAGAAAGCCTGGCGCTGACCATCGAACGCGTCATCCCTTACTGGACTGAAGTGATCAAACCACGCATCGCCAGCGGCGAGCGCGTCATCATCGCGGCACACGGTAATTCCCTGCGCGCACTGGTTAAATATCTCGACGACCTGAGCGAAGAAGAAATTCTGGAACTGAACATCCCTACCGGTGTTCCACTGGTTTACGAGTTTGACGAAAACTACAAACCAATCAAACGTTACTATCTGGGTAATGCCGACGAAATCGCAGCGAAAGCAGCGGCCGTAGCAAACCAGGGTAAAGCGAAGTAATTTCACGTTTTCTTCTGCGTTAAGCAGGAAGATTGGCAAAGGCACGCACACGCGTGCCTTTTTTGTTTTCTGAATCCGACACTCCCCCGCCCTTATCCGGATTTCCGGTAAATCCTCCCTGTTGTGAAAATCGTGATCCAACGCCGGCTTTTCAGATAACAGTTTTGCTACATTCATTTAAACTTTCGAATGAAAGTAATTTAATATTCGTACGAAATAATTATTTCAGCAACCTGCCGGAGGTTTTATGGATAACAGATTTACGTCAACGACATTACCTGTTGATTATAAAAAGAATATTATCGAGATGAAAAAACAACTCCGCGCACAGATTGGCGATGTTGAAGGACTCTTCCGTCAGGTATGCGAAAAAATTGAAACGGAGATCGCCGCAGCACGGGCGGAGGAGGCAGCGAACGGGACTGCATGGCCACAAATCAGCTGGGCAGCGCTGGCGGAAGGCCGGGTTTCTGATGCGCAAATTGCTCAGGTGAAACGCCGCGGCTGTCTGGTGGTCCGTCAGACATTTGACCGCGATGACGCGCTGGCGATGGATAAATCCATGCTGCATTACCTCGATGCCAACCATTTCGATGAGGTCTACCGCGGGCCGGGTGATAACTTCTTCGGATCGCTGGAAGCTTCCCGGCCTGAAATTTATCCGATCTACTGGTCTCACGCGCAAATGGAAGCCAGACAGAGCCAGGAAATCGGCACGGTTCAGTCATTTTTAAACCGTCTCTGGAAGTTCGGGGACCATCAGGGCGCATGGTTTAATCCTGACGTAAATATTATCTATCCGGACAGGATCCGCAGGCGTCTTCCGGGCACCACTTCTAAGGGGCTGGGCGCGCATACCGATTCCGGCGCGTTAGAACGCTGGCTGTTACCGGCGTATCAGAAAGTCTTCCGCAAGATTTTCACCAACCGTTTTGAGGAATACGATCCATGGGATGCGGCTTTCAGACCCGACGTCAATGAATACGATGTGGAAAACACGACGAAATGCTCAGCGTTCCGGACATTCCAGGGCTGGACTGCGCTATCTGATATGCAAACCGGACAGGGCTTGCTGCACGTCGTTCCGGTGCCTGAGGCGATGGCGTATGTGCTGCTGCGCCCGCTGCTTGATGATGTGCCGGAAGATGAACTCTGTGGCGTTGCGCCTGGCCGCGTTTTACCTGTTTCAGAAAAATGGCATCCGCATCTGATTAAAGGCCTGTGCAGTATTCCGGAACTTCAGGCGGGCGACTCGGTATGGTGGCATTGTGACGTCATTCATTCCGTCGCGCCGGTTGAAGATCAGCAAGGATGGGGAAATGTGATGTACATTCCAGCCGCGCCGCTGTGCGAAAAGAATGTCGCTTATGCCCGTAAGGTACACGAAGCGCTGAAGACAGGCGCTTCACCAGCGGATTTCCCCCGCGAAAACTATGAAGCAAACTGGACAGGCCGATTCCTTGAACGAGATCTCAACGCTAACGGACGGCTGGGCGTAGGGCTGAAGAAGTAACTCCGCGGCTACGTTTTCAGTAATGCATAAAACAATAAGCCCCGATAATTAACCGGGGCTTTGACTTTCTCATCAGGCAAAATCAGAAACACGTTAGCACTGAAAATAACGTTGTATTAATTGCGCAAGGAAAGCCATAAACAAGCCAAACCACAAGATTTTGATAAACCAGCGAGCGTACCGCCAGAGATAACGTTCCCTTTCATTAGCTTTGTGAATGGCTTTATCCAGTTCGTCTTCTGTCATCATCCTGCTCTTGCTTTATCAGGTATTTGAATCTTCTACTATCCTGATATTCATCCGTTTAATACGTGAGTAAATCCACAATCCCAGGCAAATAAATGTTCCAAAGAATAGCGTGAACACTTGTGACATTAAGCAGGCAAGGACCGGCGCGGTGATAAACGCTGTAATGCCATAGACGTATTCGCCATTAAGTAAAATCACGTCATACCCAAAAGCCCCCATAACTCCCATCAGCAAACCCACAGGTAAGGCTGCAAACAGCATGCCGACAGACACCAATTTATAGACAGTCCCGGCGGTGATTTTTCGGATTTCTATTGTTCTTATCTGTACTGCGTTCATCTCTCATCCCTGTCAGTTTTTATTGTTAGCAAAAGATAATGTTACACCTCGTGGTGAAAAAATAAACTTCATATTCAACACATTGAGCGATGAATTCATGTAAGTTATTTCTGAACGCCATCAAAAAGGAGATAACAATGCCCGTCAGACTCGCCTGCCCCGATGAAGCGGAAATACTCTGGGAAATCAGAAATCAGGCTATCCGCCACGGATGTAAAAATACCTATGGCGCAGACATTGTGATGGCGAATGCCGATTTGCGTTGTATGGATATGAAATGCACGCTCTGAACATATTCAGGTAATAAAAAGCCCCGCAAAAGCGGGGCTCAGAAAGATATGCTGGCGTTAAAGAATTATCCGCGACGCGCTTTAACGGCGTTCGCGAGATTACGCAGCAGCACTTCGGTATCTTCCCAGCCGATGCAGGCATCGGTCACGCTCTGGCCGTAAACCAGTGGCTCGCCGCTGTCGAGGCTCTGATTCCCTTCGACCAGATGACTTTCGACCATCACGCCCATCACCGCCTGTTCGCCACCCGCAATCTGACCACAAACGTCTTCACACACTTCCATCTGCTTTTTGAATTGCTTACTGCTGTTGGCGTGGCTGAAATCGATCATAATACGGGCTGGCAGTCCGCCTTTTTTCAGGCCTTCTTTCACTTCCTGCACATCCTGAGCACTGTAGTTTGGCTTTTTGCCGCCGCGCAGAATAATATGGCAGTCGTTGTTCCCGCTGGTGTTCACGATAGCGGAGTGACCCCATTTGGTGACAGACAGGAAGCAATGCGGCGCGCCAGCCGCGTTGATGGCGTCGATCGCCACTTTAATGGTACCGTCGGTGCCGTTTTTGAAACCAACCGGGCAAGATAAGCCGGAGGACAACTCACGGTGTACCTGAGATTCCGTGGTACGTGCGCCGATGGCGCCCCAGCTCATTAAATCCGCCAGATATTGTGGCGTAATCATGTCCAGGAACTCGCCCGCCGCTGGCAGACCGCTGTCATTAATATCCAGTAACAGTTTGCGGGCAATGCGCAAACCGTCGTTAATCTGGTAGCTGTTATTCATGTGCGGATCATTAATGAGCCCTTTCCAGCCTACCGTAGTGCGCGGTTTTTCAAAATAAACACGCATCACCACTTCCAGCTCACCTTGCAGCTCTTCACGCATTTTCAGCAAACGGGCAGCGTATTCTTTCGCGGCTTTCGGATCGTTAATGGAGCACGGCCCGATGACGACAAGAAGGCGATCATCGTTTCCTTTCAGTATCTTATGAATGGCATTGCGAGCCTGAGAAACTGTTTTTGCCGCTTTGTCAGTGGCGGGAAATTTTTCGAGCAGGGCAACCGGAGGTAAAAGTTCTTTGATTTCTTTAATGCGTAAATCGTCGTTTTGATAATTCATAACTGTTCCATTCGGGTGTTCATAAGAGACAAAGCGAAACGCTGACCGCGTTCAATCTAGCCGTATTGAATGTCAGTGTAAACCTGCTTTTACACTTACGATTCGTCTCATTTTGATTTAGGACATAATTTATTTAGCTAGGCTTTTATCAGGCACATGAAAAACGACCATGGACCTTTAACGAAACAATGGAGATGAACATTATGAAAAAGCTCGCAATCATGTTACTGACCGCAACCATGGCTCTGACCACCGGCGCTGCTTATGCTGCCGGCGAATCCTCAGCCAGCGATAACAATGGCCAGGCAAATCAGTCCGGCTCGCCGGGTTCAATTCAGAAAATTGCGCCAAAAAGTGTGAGCAACGATCAGATCAACAATACCAGTAAACCTGTGAATGAAGTGAATACCAAAACGGATACCACTACGCATCACATGAGCAAAGACAAACAGCATAAGAAAACCATGTGCAAAGATGGCCGTTGTCCGAATCAGACCCCGGGCACAACACCGTCGAAAGAAACCGGTAACTAATCCCGTCACGGTTGTTCACACAGGAGGAACTTTGTTTCCTCCTTCTTCCTTAACTTCCCCTTCTTGCAACACGTTATGATTACGCTATTGTGATTGTCTCGGTTCATCATTTTTGTGAATATAATTATGTCTTCTTCCCTGTTACCACAGGACAAAAACAGTCGCCGTTTGTTGCTGGCTTTCCTCGTTACTGTGATTTTCATGGTGGCCGAAGTGATTGGCGGGCTGGTCTCCGGCTCTCTGGCGCTTCTGGCCGATGCAGGACACATGCTGACTGACGCCGCCGCGCTGCTTGTCGCATTGCTTGCCGTACGCTTTGCTAAACGTAAGCCGAATACCCGCCATACTTTTGGCTATTTGCGCCTGACGACCATGGCGGCCTTCGTCAATGCCGCTGCGCTGCTGGTGATTGTCGTTCTGATTGTCTGGGAAGCCATCGCGCGATTCTTTAATCCACAGCCGGTGATGGGCACCACTATGCTGGTGATCGCCATCGCTGGCCTGTTTGCCAATATTCTGGCCTTCTGGCTGCTGCATCAGGGCCAGGAAAAAGCCAACATTAATGTGCGTGCCGCCGCGCTGCATGTTCTGGGTGATTTGCTGGGGTCAATTGGGGCGGTCGCTGCGGCGCTGATCATCATGTATACCGGCTGGACACCTGTGGACCCGATTTTATCAGTGCTGGTTTCCTGCCTGGTGTTAAACAATGCCTGGCGGTTGCTGCGGGAGAGTTTCCATGAGTTGCTGGAAGGCACACCGGAAGAGATCGATATCAATAAACTGCGCCGGGATTTATCCCTGAGCATCCCGGAGGTGCGCAACGTGCATCACGTTCACGTCTGGCAGATTGGTGAACAGCGTCTGATGACCGTGCACGTGCAGGTTGTTCCACCGCACGATCACGACGCGCTGCTTTACCGCATTCAGCACCATTTACTGGAAAAATGCCGCATCGGCCATGCCACGATACAGATGGAATATGGCCAGTGTGAAGCACCGGATTGTGAGATGAATGAAATTCCGGTGACCCGCGCCGGGCACGATCATCATGGTCATAGCCATGCACATCATCACCACTGATTCCTCAGGTCAGAACGAGAAAGCAAAACGCCTCCGTTATGGAGGCGTTTTTTATGGTCGCAAAATCAGGCCGGTTGCAAAGGCTGAGAACCGTTTTGCTTTGCACTTTTGATCCACAGCCACGAACCGTTCAGTGCAATCAGCGTCAGCAGCACGTATTCAAGCGCCATCGCATAAACGCCCTGATAAGCGAAAATCGCGACGCTGATGACATCAATGATGACCCACAGCAGCCAGTTCTCGACATATTTTCGGGTCATCAGCAGCATTGCCACAATCGACAACACCATCATTGACGAATCCCAGAACGGGAAGGCATCAGGTTGCAGTTCAGGCATCTGCACATTCAGCCCCAGCGCCTGCATCAGATTCACCGCCACTAGCGTCAGGGTGGCAAAAACGCGGTCAATGTTGAAGGTCATCAGCAGAATGCCTGCGACGCACACTACGCCCCATATCAGCGCTTTGCCACGCGGCAACCAGCGGATCTGCAACTCAGCTTCCTGATCGGCTGTCTGACGACTCCAGGCATACCAGCCGTAGATATTCGCGGCAAAGAAGAAAATCTGCAGCAGCAGGCTGGCGTAAAGCTGGATCTGGAAAAAGATGATCGCAAACAATGTGACGTTGATCAGACCGAACGGATAGTTGATCAGCTTTTCTTTGCTGGCGTACCAGATGCAGAGCAATCCAAAAAGGGTGCCTACAGCTTCAATCCACGACAGGTCATATCCGCCCTTTCCAAGCGGTATATGAACCAGAATATTGCTGGTACTGAAAAAATCCATCATCACATCCTTTTCCTTTTATTGTCAGTCACAAGACATTATCAGTCACAAAAAATGCTTACAGCGCTTTAGCCTGCGTCCGTAATCTAAGTTGGGCAGCAAAATCCAGCATGCGATTCAGGGGGATCAGTGATTTCACACGCAGCGCTTCGTCAACCTCGATAGCATGTTCCGTGCCGCCGTGTTCCAGACCTTCAGCAATGGCTTTAAGGCCATTCATCGCCATCCACGGACAATGTGCGCAGGTACGGCAACTTGCGCCCTCACCCGCCGTCGGCGCTTCAAACAATTCTTTGTCCGGGCACGCCTGCTGCATTTTGTAAAAAATACCACGGTCAGTGGCGACGATCAGTTGCTTCTGAGGCAACGTTTTTGCCGCCTGAATAAGCTGACTGGTAGAACCGACCGCATCAGCCATATCAACGATCGCCTGAGGAGACTCCGGATGCACCAGAACAGCGGCGTTCGGATACAAGCCTTTCATTCGGGTCAGGGCCTGTGTTTTAAACTCGTCATGGACGATACAGGCGCCCTGCCAGCACAAGACGTCTGCCCCCGTCTGCTTACGGACGTAATTTCCGAGGTGCCGGTCAGGTGCCCAGATTATTTTTTCACCCAGACTATCGAGATGTTCAATCAGCTCAACCGCAATGCTTGAGGTCACGACCCAGTCGGCTCTGGCTTTTACTGCTGCTGAGGTATTAGCGTAGACCACAACGGTGCGGTCGGGGTGCTGGTCGCAAAAATCTGAGAAAGCTTGCTCCGGGCAGCCCAGATCCAAAGAACATTCAGCGTTGAGGGTTGGCATCAGCACGGTTTTTTCCGGGCTGAGGATTTTGGCCGTTTCTCCCATGAAGCGCACACCCGCGACAAGCAGGGTCGAAGCAGGATGCTGGCTGCCAAAACGCGCCATCTCTAAAGAATCCGCGACAATACCACCGGTTTCTTCAGCGAGCGCCTGAATTTCAGGATCGGTGTAATAATGCGCCACCATCACGGCATCACGTTCCTTCAGCAGTTTTCTGATCTTCTCTTTATAGAAGGTCTTTTCATCTGCAGTCAGCACCGCGGGTTTCGGAGGGAAAGGATAAACCGTCGCATTCAGATCCAATGTTTCGCTCATACTCGTTATCTCATTCAGTCAGGCAACTTGCCTGGATAGCCATAAGCCACAACAGATCCCACCCGGGAATCCTTAGTTTTGTATGCTAAACAAAATACCGCAAAAAGCAGGGAAAGTCGTCCAAATAATAGACGCAGGGCTTAAAATGTTTACTGGACTTAAAAGAGTCTCGAATGAGACACGCAACGGGGGAACAAAAAGCGAAGACTTAAGAAAAAATGAGGTCTTTTGGGACTCACATGCGAAAAAAGCGCCAAAAGGCGCTTTTCTCTGAATTCTGCAATTTAGATGGCTTCACTGCATTTCCACTTTAACAGTGGTGGGCCGTGCTGGATTGACTCGATTTCACCTCGCCCTGCGGGCAACGCTTGCGCGTTGTCGTCTCGCTTCGCTCGGCTCGAACTTGTGGTTCTCATCCTGCACTGCTTCACTACATTTTCCACTTTGAAAGTGGTGGGCCGTGCTGGATTGACTCGGTTTCACCTCGCCCTGCGGGCAACGCTTGCGCGTTGTCGTCTCGCTTCGCTCGGCTCGAACCTATGGTTCTCATCCTGCACTGCTTCACTGCATTTTCCACTTTAAAAGTGGTGGGCCGTGCTGGATTCGAACCAGCGACCAATTGATTAAAAGTCAACTGCTCTACCAACTGAGCTAACGGCCCATCTAAATGCTGCGTACTGCTTTTACTGTCGGCTTCTAAAATTATTCAGGACATTACACTCTAAAGAGTGGTGGGCCGTGCTGGATTCGAACCAGCGACCAATTGATTAAAAGTCAACTGCTCTACCAACTGAGCTAACGGCCCTTCCTGAATACTGCTTATTGCCAGCGTGTCTTGCAGTTGGTGTGCAAGCCACATGCAATGCTGATTTAGATTGGTGGCCGTGCTGGATTGACTCGGTTTCACCTCGCCTGCGGGCAACGCTTGCGCGTTGTCGTCTCGCTTCGCTCGGCTCGAACCTATGGTTCTCATCCTGCACTGCTTCACTGCATTTTCCACTTTAAAAGTGGTGGGCCGTGCTGGATTCGAACCAGCGACCAATTGATTAAAAGTCAACTGCTCTACCAACTGAGCTAACGGCCCATCTAAACCTGCTGCATATTGCCTAAATCTCTGACAGCGTTAGCCGTTTGGAGTTGTCTGGGCAACGGCGGCATATATTACTTATTTAACTTTTCAGTGCAACTTTAATTTTCAGAAAGAGTGCTAACTGATGGCGTTTCACACACTCAAGCCCAGAAAATGCACGATATGTACATTTTCCGGACCTGAACGAGGAACTATTTTGCAGATAAACGTTTTTGAGCTTGTTTTGCCGCATCGGTATTTGGGTACTGTTTCACGACCTGTGCGAAGACGGCTTTGGCTTTATCAGCCTGCCCTTTCTCCTGCATGATCACCCCAACCTTGAACATTGCGTCAGAACTTTTTGGAGACTTAGGGTAGTTTTTGACCACAACCGCAAAATAATAGGCAGCATCGTCTTTTTTACCCTTGTTGTAATACAACTGTCCCAGCCAGTAATTGGCATTAGGCTGATAAGTTGAATCAGGATATTTTTTTACGAAACTCTGAAAAGCCGCAATGGCTTCATCATACTGTTTCTTTTCCAGCGCCAGTGAAACTGCAGCATTGTAGTCACTGTTCACGTCACCGGTGCTTGCCGGGGCTTGTGCAGCACCCGCATCAGGCGTTGTGGCAGCAGAACCGGAAGCGTCACCTGTGGCTGCTGCAGCACCCGTGCTGGCGGCTCCGGCAGAACTCTGGCTTAAGCTGTCCAGTTGATTAAAAATCTGCTTCTGGCGATCACCAAGCTGACTCAACTGATATTGGTTCTCCTGGATTTGACCACGAAGAGTATCCATATCACGTTGGGTATCAGAAAGTTGTTGCTGGAGTTGAGTTAATAGCTGGCTGTGAGCGTTAGAAATACGCTCCAGAGAGGTGACCCGATCTTCAATCGAGCCTGAGCCGACATTACTGATTGGCGCTTGGGCAGTAGCGGCCCATGGGACCGCTACGCCAACCAGTAACGACAGACTCAACAAGTGAGTTCTGAAGTTACTGCTCATACTACTCTCTTAGTATACCAGTACGGCACGACGGTTTTTAGCGTATGCCGCTTCGTCATGGCCCAGTACAGCTGGTTTTTCTTTACCGTAAGAAACGATAGAGATTTGGTCAGCAGAAACGCCTTTGCCTTGCAGGTACATTTTAACAGCAGTAGCACGACGTTCGCCCAGGGCGATGTTGTACTCTGGAGTACCACGTTCGTCAGCATGACCTTCTACAGTCACTTTGTAAGACGGGTTGCTACGCAGGAAAGCAGCGTGCGCGTCCAACATCTGAGCGAATTCAGAAGACACATCGTATTTGTCCAGGCCAAAGTAAACGATGTTGTTTTTCTGCAGTTCTTGCATCTGCAGACGAGCTTGCTCTTCTGAAGACATGTTTGCGTTTTCAGTGCCTGCGCCAGAGTTCAGACCCATACCGTTGGATTGGTCGTTGTCTGCGTTCTTGTGAGAACTACAAGCAGCTACTGCCAGTACAGGCAACGCCAGCATCAGCCCTTTCAGCACTTTATTCAGTTGCATCTATTCGATCCTTTTATAATTTTTTGCCATACATAGTTTTTCTATGCATTACAGATACGGCGACCAGGCAGGAAATTTGACCTGTCCATCAGTTGCCGGAAGACGCGCTTTGAAGCGCCCATCAGTCGATACCAACTGCAATACGGAACCCAGTCCTTGAGAGGAACTGTAAATTACCATGGTGCCATTTGGTGCGAGGCTAGGCGTTTCATCCAGGAACGTGTCCGTCAATGTTTGAACGGCTCCCGTTGCCAGATCTAGTTTAGCGATGTGCTGTGTACCGCTGGCGCTGCTCACCATAACCAGGAACTTGCCATCTGTACTTACATCAGAGTCCTGATTCTGCGAGCCTTCCCAGGTCAGACGCTGAGGCGCACCGCCATTAATGTTGACTTTATAAACCTGCGGACGACCGCCCTGATCCGACGTGAATGCCAGATTCTGGCTGTCCGGGAACCAGGTTGGTTCCGTATTGTTGCTACGTCCGTTAGTCACCTGACTAATCTGGCCAGAAGACAGATTCATCACATACAGGTTCAGGCTACCGTCTTTAGACAGTGCGAAAGCCAGTTTGCTGCCATCCGGAGAGAAAGCAGGTGCACCGTTGTGACGAGGGAATGAAGCAATCTGCTTGATTGCACCGTTTGCCAGCGTCTGAACCACCAATGCTGAACGACCGCTCTCAAAGGTGACGTAAGCCAGTTTGCTGCCGTCCGGAGACCAGGCCGGAGACATCAGAGGCTCAGGTGAACGGTGAACGACAAACTGATTGTATCCATCGTAATCCGCTACACGCAGTTCATACGGGAATTTCCCGCCGTTAGTCTGCACGATATAAGCGATACGGGTACGGAATGCGCCTTTAATACCGGTCAGCTTTTCAAACACTTCATCGCTGGCGGTATGGGCGGAATAACGCAACCATTGTTTGGTCACTTTGTACTGGTTTTGCGCCAGCACGGTACCTGGTGCGCCAGAGGTATCCACCAGTTGGTAAGACACCACATAGCTGCCATCGGCTGCAGGCTGAACCTGACCGATAACAACAGCATCAATACCCAGCGCGGTCCAGGCTGCAGGGGTCACTTCTGCGGCGGAGGTTGGCTGCTGAGGCATACGTGATGCATCAATAGGATTGAATTTGCCACTGTTACGTAAGTCAGCAGCAACGATACCACCCACATCTTCAGGTGGTGTACCCGGGCCAGCCCATTTGAATGGCACAACGCCAATCGGACGAGCTGTATCTACCCCTTGGGTAATTTCAATGCGAACTTCTGCATGAACCACAGATGCCCACATCATCAAAAGGCCGAACGCTACTCGAAATGCCTGCTTCATTGTATCTCCCTTATCTGGACGTATCTGCCCGCGATAATTTAGCAGAATTTTAACAAACCAACGCACACAAAACTAGAATTACACCCTGCAAACCATCGTAAAAATCTGAAAAGTTATCATTTTCATCTTTTATTGAGGTTTGAAATCTATCGGAGCATTTTTAAATACTTCATAGACGGCTTCAGAAGGCGGTTTCGGGAACTTCGCCTGTCGGGCTGCGGCAAGCGCCGCCTGACACAGTGCAGGATCCCCACCTTCTGCCGACACACTGATTAATGAGCCATCAGGGTTCATTTTAACGCGCAACGCACAGGTTTTGCCTGTATAAGATGACGCGTCATAGAATCTGCTCTCGATGGCAGCCTTAATCTGGCTACCATAGTTCGCAATATCAGCCCCGGATGCCCCCGCCTTTTTCTGAGTCCCCTTCCCTGAAGGAGCAGAAGCGCCGCCACCTGTTGCGCCTTTCGGTGCATTTTTGGAGTCGGCAAGGCCATCAAATAAGTTATTCGCATCAGCGGCTTCTTTGGCTGCTGCGGCGGCGGCAGCTTTTTTATCCGCTGCAGCTTTCTTGGCAGCAGCGGCAGCTTCCGCTTTTTTCTCTGCGGCAGCGGCAGCTTTTGCATCGGCGGCGGCTTTGGCATCGGCGTCAGCTTGTGCCTTCGCATCAGCCGCGGCCTGAGCTTTTGCCTCAGCAGCAGCCTGTTTTTTGGCTTCTGCGGCCGCTTCTTTCTTAGCGTCCGCTTCGGCTTGTTTCTTCGCTGCGGCAGCGGCGGCGGCAGCTTCAGCCTCTGCTTGTTTTTTAGCATCAGCTTGTGCTTTAGCCGCTTCTTTCGCAGCATCTGCTTTCGCCTGAGCGGCCGCTTTGGCCGCTTCAGCCTTCGCTTGTGCGGCAGCAGCTTCTGCCTGTTTCTGCTGTTCTTTCGCCTGCTCAGCGGCTTGTTCAGCCTGCTTCTGCTGCTGAGCCTGTTCCTGAGCCTGCTGCTTGGCATTTTCCTGCGCTTGCAGACGCTCTTTCTCAAGTTCTTTCAGGCGTTGCTGTTCTGCGGCCTGTTTCTGTTGCAGCTCTTCAGCCTGTTGTTCTGATTTTTTCTGACGCGCTGCGGCAGCACGTTGGGAATCAGCCTGTTGCTGCTGCTGACGGTTGTACTGATCGACCACGGCACTTGGATCAACCATTACGGCAGAGATATCGCTACCGCCACCGCCGCCACTCATGCTGGTATCTTCGTCCAGCGATCCCCAAATCAACAGGGCTATAATGATGATATGCAGAACGACCGAAACAATAACGGCGCGTTTGAGCTTATCGTTTTGTTCAGTTGCAGTTGCCTTTACCAAAATAGATTTCCCAAGACAGGATTACTAAAAACCCGGTTTCCTGTATTGCCTGTCATACTTTTAACAAGCCAGAGAATGCCGGGTTTCAAATAAGTGTTACAAATTACCTATCCTCAGATAGGTTGTGTCATCAATCCGACAGACTTCACGCCAGCCTGATGCAGCATGTTCAGCGCCTTAATAATTTCATCATAAGGCACATCTTTCGCACCACCGATCAGAAATACCGTCTTCGGATTGGCCTGAATACGGCTGGTCGCTTCCGCGATCACCTGCTGTTCAGGCAATTGTTCCATACGCTGATGGTCAACCACGATGGTGTATTGACCCACGCCAGACACTTCAACAATCACTGGCGGATTATCATCGCTGGACACCGTTTTAGAATCCGTTGCGTCAGGCAAATCAACTTCCACACTCTGGGTAATGATGGGCGCTGTTGCCATAAAAATCAGTAACAGAACCAGCAGTACGTCCAGCAGCGGAACGATATTGATCTCCGACTTACCTTCGCGACGGTTACGACGACCTCGTGAACGAGCCATACTCTCCCCCTTTAGTTACTGCTGGTTTCGCGAGAGAAAGCCTGACGGTGCAGGATAGCCGTGAATTCTTCCATGAAGTTATCGTAGTTTTGCTCAAGCTTGTTCACACGCTGGTTCAGGCGGTTATACGCCATAACAGCAGGAATGGCGGCAAACAGACCAATCGCGGTGGCGATCAGTGCTTCTGCGATACCCGGAGCAACCATTTGCAACGTTGCCTGTTTCACAGAACCTAAACCGATAAAGGCGTGCATGATCCCCCAGACTGTACCGAACAGACCGATATAAGGGCTGATAGAACCGACAGTACCAAGGAACGGAATGTGAGTTTCAAGTGATTCGAGTTCACGGTTAAAAGAAATACGCATCGCACGTGAAGAACCTTCAATCACGGCTTCTGGCGCGTGGCTGTTGGCACGATGAAGACGGGCGAACTCTTTAAAACCGGAATGGAAGATCTGCTCTGCCCCGCTCAGGGTTTCGCGGCGGCCCTGACTTTCCTGATACAGACGGGAAAGTTCGATACCGGACCAGAATTTATCTTCGAACGCTTCTGCCTCGCGGGTGGCGGCATTCAGCACTTTGGTGCGTTGAATGATGATCGCCCAGGACGCGATAGAGAAGCACACCAGGACAAGCATAATCAGCTTGACCAGGATGCTGGCCTTCAAAAATAAATCAAGAATGTTCATGTCAGTCACTGCTTAAACTCCGCGACAATAGACTTAGGAAGCGCTCGGGGCTTCATTTGGTTTGGATCAATGCATGCGATCAACACTTCTGCAGAACTCAGAAGGTTTCCATGCGAATCAAGAATTCGTTGTGCAAAAGTAAGAGAAGCTCCGCGAATGGACGTAATCTCACTCTGAACATCCAGCAGGTCATCTAAGCGAGCTGGTGCAAAGTATTCGACCGTCATGCGGCGGACAGCAAAAGCGACGTGTTCACTCAGCAACTGCTGCTGGTGAAAATTGCGTTGGCGCAACATCTCTGTGCGAGCCCTTTCATAAAAGGCGACGTATCGGGCATGGTAGACCACACCTCCCGCGTCTGTGTCCTCAAAATAGACACGAACCGGCCATCGGAACAACGAATTACTCACTGTACATCCCGTAATGCAATTTGACGGCACTACTATACGCAAGAGAATTGGGGTTGGGAATGGGTAGGATTGCTGGAATGAAAATAATTATGGGCCAGCACGGCCCATAAGAAAATTACTGTAAATTTGTCTTTTTTTTATGCAAAAAATCAGCTGAAAAAGTAATAAAGTCCTGCAGCTAGCGCAATCATCGCCAGCAATGGCGAGAAGAAAGCCTTCCAGACTGATTTATTCGGGCGAAAACCCAGGCCGTGGATCACGCCACTGCACACAGCCCATATCAAAATGAGCCCATGCCAGACTTCAAGCTGACTGGTCGACGAGGCAAACATGCCCGGTTTCCAGAAAACGCAACCGGCCAGTGCCAGTGACATCACAAGCGAAAGGGCCCGCAAGGGGCCCTTGTCTGTGATGGCGTAGAGTTTATCCACGATCACACTCATTATTACTTCTCTTCTTTAGCCGCTTTATTGGCTTCGCTGTGTTCAAACGCCAGCGCGGTAATGATACCGAATGAGCAAGCCAGTAAGGTGCCGAGGATCCAGGCAAAATACCACATGGTGTTCTCCTTAATACAACGAATGCTTGTTGTTCTCGATGTAGTGTTTATCGAGGCGCCCGAACATCTTGTAATACGCCCATGAGGTGTAAATCAGGATGATTGGCACAAAGATACAAGCGACAACGGTCATCACTCTCAGCGTCAACAGCGTAGATGTTGCATCCCACATTGTCAGGCTGGCATTCGGTTCAGTGATAGAAGGCATCACGAACGGGAACATAGTGATACCGGCAGTCAGGATCACACAGGCGATAGTCAGTGAGTTACTGATGAACGCCAGCGCGGCTTTATTCATGCGCGAGAACAAAATGGTCAGCAGCGGCAAAATCACACCTAACGCAGGAATTGCCCACAGGCCCGGCGTCTTGTTGAAGTTCGCCAGCCATGCACCCGCTTCATGAGACACAGTTTTGCGCAGCGGGTTAGACGGACCAGCGTGATCCATAACGGATGTCACGGTGAAGCCATCAATCCCTTTCACTAACCAGATACCCGCCAGCAGGAAGCACACCATCATCACCAGCGCAGAAATCTGCGACGCGGTACGGGTACGCAGGTGCAGTTCACCCACAGTACGCATTTGCAGGTAGGTAGCGCCCTGGGTGATCAGCATAGTCAGGCTCACCAGACCGGCCAGAATGCCGTACGGGTTCAGCAAGCCCAGCAGATTACCGGTGTAGAACAGACGCAGGTCGCTGTCGATATGGAACGGCACCCCTAACAGAAGGTTACCGAAGGCCACACCGAACACCAGAGCGGGCACGAAGCTGCCGATAAAGATGCCCCAGTCCCACATGCCACGCCAGCGAGCGCTCTCGAGTTTTGAACGGTAATCAAAGCCCAGCGGACGGAAGAACAAGGCGCACAACACCAGCACCATCGCGGCATAGAAGCCGGAGAAAGCCGCTGCGTAGACCATCGGCCAGGCAGCGAACAATGCGCCACCGGCCGTAATCAGCCAGACCTGGTTGCCGTCCCAGTGCGGGGCGATGGCGTTAATCATCACGCGGCGGTCAGTATCGGTTTTACCGATAATGCGCACCAGGATGCCTACGCCCATATCAAATCCATCGGTGACGGCGAAGCCGATAAACAGCACGCCAATCAGCACCCACCAGATGAACCGTAAAACTTCATAATCAAACATAAGTGGACTCCCTATTACCGAGCTTGCTCAAGTGGCGCTGAAGTTTGTTCATAATGATAACGGCCAGTTTTCAGGCTGCTTGGGCCCAGGCGCGCATATTTGAACATCAGGAACATTTCAGCGACCAGGAACAGGGTGTACAGACCGCAGATGAGGATCATCGAGGACAGTACATCACCCACAGTCAGTGAAGAGTGTGCAACCGCAGTCGGTAACACTTCACCAATCGCCCAAGGCTGACGGCCATATTCAGCCACGAACCAGCCCGCTTCGACAGCAATCCACGGTAATGGCAGGCCGATGAATACCGCGCGGTGTAACCAGCGTTTCTGACCAATCTTGCCGCGCAGGACAGTATAGAAGGACAGCGCAATCAGGACGAACATCAGGATGCCGCAGGCAACCATGATACGGAATGCGAAGTACAGAGGCAGAACGCGTGGAATAGAATCTTTGGTCGCTTTCTGAATCTGTGCGTCAGTCGCTCCCGCCGGGTTGTCGGTATAGCGTTTGAGCAACATACCGTAGCCCAGATCCTGCTTAGCATTTTCGAAATCGCTGCGGACTTTCGGGTCAGTATTGCCCGAACGCAGTTCTTCCAGCAGGGTGTACGCTTTCATACCGTTGCGGATACGCACTTCATGTTGCGCCATCAGGTCTTTCAGACCAGTAACCGGCGTATCCACGGAACGCGTAGCAATCAGGCCGAGCAGGTAAGGAATTTGAATGGAATATTCATTTTCCATTTTGTCCTGATTAGGCATGCCGAACAGCGTGAAACTTGCCGGTGCAGGTTGGGTATCCCACTCTGCTTCGATAGCCGCCAGTTTGGTTTTCTGTACGTCACCCATTTCATAACCGGATTCATCACCCAGTACGATAACGGAGAGCACTGCGGCCAGACCGAAGCTTGCAGCGATAGCAAATGAACGCTTCGCAAAACCTACGTCGCGGCCTTTTAACAGGTAGTAAGAGCTGATAGCCAGAATGAACATCGCGCCAGTCACATAACCAGACGCTACGGTATGAACGAATTTAACCTGTGCGACCGGGTTCAGAACCAGCTCAGAGAAGCTGACCATTTCCATACGCATGGTTTCGTAGTTGAAGGTCGATGCAATCGGGTTTTGCATCCAGCCGTTCGCCACCAGGATCCACAGTGCTGACAAGTTTGAGCCAAGGGCAACAAACCAGGTCACTGTCATATGCTGAACTTTAGAAAGACGGTCCCATCCGAAGAAGAACAGGCCCACTAAAGTGGATTCCAGGAAGAACGCCATTAAACCTTCAATCGCCAGAGGCGCACCGAAGATATCACCGACGTAATGTGAGAAATATGACCAGTTAGTCCCGAACTGGAATTCCATGGTTAAACCGGTTGCAACGCCCAATGCAAAGTTAATTGCAAAAAGTTTGCCCCAGAATTTGGTCATATCTTTATAGATTTGTTTGCCGGAAAGCACATAAACCGTTTCCATAATTGCCAGTAAAAACGCCATACCCAGCGTTAATGGGACAAATAGGAAATGGTACATGGCTGTTAAAGCAAACTGTAAACGCGACAGTTCAACGATATCAAACATCTTGACCCCTTGCTCCTCGGAGGAAGACCCCAAATTGCGATCTCTGACGAACCGGTTGCCGGAACGCCTCATGACTACCAGTATTCAAATGTGTGCAGAACAGAGAGCCAGCATTCAGTGCGAGTAACGCTGTCAGCGGGACACTCTGAACCCGGAAAAAGCGCGATCAGCGGGCCTGTAACAGGCTGATGAACGGGCAAAATCACGGGAAAAATAATCATACAAAAAACGGATGGTTACAGGAGCATTATGTTACGCCAGTAATCCCACACATTAAATAGGTTTTTTAGTGACCCAAAGCGGATTTCCGTGTACAGGTCAATTTAAGAACAAAACAGTGATAATCGCTGTAATTGATCTGACGCAATTTAAGCCTATCTCATTGTTTATTTCTATAATGTCTTCATCAATTTCGAAAAAAATATTTCAGGATGTTAACTGTTGGTTTCATTGAGCTTTAAGGGTGGCTTTTATGTTAATTAATTGTGTTTATATGGTTATCGTTAATATTTATTTTGCTACCTATTTAAACCTAATTATTAACCTTTTATTTCCAATGAACCTATCGTGCTGTGTTAATAAATATAGCTCAATTCAGCGAATGTTAACTATTTCGCTTAAAATAAAAAAGGCCACCCTAAGGTGGCCAACATGTCGAATCTTTTTCTTAAATAAAATGGCTTCACCCGCACCGTAATTTCACCGGTGCGGGTGGGGTAATACTTATTGCGGAAGCAATGATTTCACGGCTTCGCCGATATCGGCCAGGCTGCGAACGGTTTTCACGCCTGCCGCTTCCAGCGCTGCAAATTTCTCATCAGCAGTGCCTTTACCACCGGCAATGATGGCGCCTGCATGGCCCATACGTTTGCCTTTAGGCGCAGTCACACCCGCGATATAGCCCACAACCGGTTTAGTCACGTGTGCTTTGATGTACGCGGCAGCTTCTTCTTCCGCGTTACCACCGATTTCACCGATCATCACGATCACTTCAGTCTGTGGATCTTCCTGGAACAGCTTCAGGATATCGATGAAGTTAGAGCCCGGGATCGGGTCACCGCCGATACCGACGCAGGTAGACTGGCCGTAACCGTAATCAGTTGTCTGTTTAACGGCTTCATACGTCAGCGTACCGGAACGGGAAACGATGCCCACTTTGCCTGGCAGATGAATGTGGCCCGGCATGATGCCGATTTTGCATTCGCCCGGCGTGATAACACCCGGACAGTTTGGCCCGATCATCACTGCATCGCTCTGATCCAGTTTCACTTTAACCACCAACATATCCAGCGTCGGAATGCCTTCAGTGATACAGATGATCAGTTTAATACCTGCATCCAGCGCTTCCAGAATAGAGTCTTTACAGAACGGTGCCGGCACATAAATCACAGACGCCGTTGCACCGGTAGTTTCTACCGCTTCACGCACGGTATTGAACACTGGCAAGCCCAGATGCTCGGTGCCGCCTTTGCCTGGCGTAACGCCGCCAACCATTTTGGTGCCGTAAGCGATGGCTTGTTCGGAGTGGAAAGTCCCCTGGCTACCGGTGAAACCCTGGCAGATAACTTTGGTGTTCTTGTTGATTAAAATCGACATTATTTCCCCTCCACTGCCGCGACAACTTGTTGAGCCGCATTCGTCAGGCTGGTCGCTGCAATGATGTTCAAACCGCTGTCTGCCAGTTTTTTGGCACCCAGCTCGGCATTGTTACCTTCAAGACGCACCACAACCGGTACGCTGACGCCCACTTCTTCCACCGCGCCGATGATACCGTCGGCGATCAGGTCGCAACGAACGATACCGCCGAAGATGTTAACGAAGACAGCTTTGACTTTTTCATCGGACAGGATGATTTTGAAGGCTTCGGTCACGCGTTCTTTGGTTGCGCCACCGCCAACATCCAGGAAGTTAGCCGGTTCGCCACCGTGCAGTTTCACGATATCCATGGTACCCATTGCCAGACCGGCACCGTTCACCATGCAACCGATGTTGCCGTCGAGTGCAACGTAGTTCAGTTCCCACTGCGCTGCCTGAGATTCACGGGCATCTTCCTGGCTGTAATCGCGCATTTCGCGCAATTCTGGCTGACGGAACAAGGCGTTGCCGTCTGCACCCAGTTTGCCGTCGAGGCAGATCAGGTCGCCAGCGGTAGTCACCACCAGCGGGTTGATTTCGATCAGCGCCAGATCGCGCTCAAGGAAGATGTTCGCCAGACCCATGAAGATCTTGGTGAACTGCTGAACCTGCTTACCGGTCAGGCCCAGTTTGAAAGCCAGTTCGCGTCCCTGATAAGGCTGCGGACCTGCCAGCGGATCCAGTGCCACTTTATGGATCAGGTGTGGCGTCTCTTCTGCCACTTTCTCAATTTCCACGCCGCCTTCTGTAGATGCCATGAACACCACGCGACGGGAGCTGCGATCCACTACCGCACCGAGGTACAGTTCCTGATCGATATCCGTTGCCGCTTCAACCAGGATCTGGTTAACCGGCTGACCGCTGGCGTCTGTCTGGTAAGTGACCAGACGTTTACCCAGCCAGTGCTCAGCAAAAGCGCGGATCTCTTCTTTGCTTTTGACCACTTTCACGCCGCCCGCTTTACCGCGGCCACCGGCATGAACCTGACATTTCACCACCCACGGACCGGCACCGATTTTCGATGCAGCCTCTTCCGCTTCACGCGGGGTGGAACAGGCGAAGCCCGTCGGTGCTGGCAGGCCGTAGCGCAGGAACAGCTGTTTCGCCTGATACTCGTGTAAATTCATGATGTTCTATCCATTCTTAGTAGGAAGGCTTATCAGGGCACAGCGAACTGTGCCGCAGATTTTTCGATCTCTAATCTTTCGCAGTGCCGGGACTAGACGTCCAGCAGCAGACGAGCCGGATCTTCCAGCATCTCTTTAATGGTCACCAGGAAGCCGACCGATTCACGGCCATCAACCAGACGGTGATCGTAGGACAGCGCCAGATACATCATTGGCAAAATCACTACCTGACCATTGACCGCCATAGGACGATCTTTAATGGCATGCATGCCGAGGATCGCACTCTGTGGTGGGTTGATGATTGGCGTGGACATCAGGGAGCCGAAGACGCCGCCGTTGGTCACAGTAAAGTTACCGCCGGTCAGTTCTTCCACTTTCAGTTTGCCGTCACGACCTTTGATCGCCAGCTCTTTGATTTGCTTCTCGATATCTGCCATGCCCAGCGTATCGACATCACGCAGAACCGGGGTCACCAGGCCGCGTGGCGTGGATACCGCGATGCTGACATCGAAATAGTTGTGGTAAACCACATCCTCGCCGTCAATAGAGGCATTCACTTCCGGGTAGCGTTTCAGTGCTTCAACCACGGCTTTCAGATAGAAAGACATGAAGCCCAGACGCACGCCGTGACGTTTTTCGAAACCATCACCGTACTGCTTACGCAGATCCATGATTGGCTTCATGTTGATTTCGTTGAAGGTCGTCAGCATCGCAGTGCTGTTCTTCGCTTCAAGCAGACGCTCAGCAACACGCTTACGCAGACGGGTCATAGGCACACGTTTTTCGCTACGTGAACCCAGAGCCGGAGCGGCGCTGGTCGCTGCCGGAGCGGCGGCTGGCGCGGCTGCCGGTTTCGCGTCTTTGGCTTTCGCCAGATGCTGTTCGATATCTTCACGGGTCAGACGACCACCAACACCGCTGCCTTTAATCGCGCTGGCATCCAGAGAATGTTCTGCAATCAGGCGGCGGATAGCCGGGCTGAGTGCGTCGTTGTTCTCTTCTTCCAGTGCTGCTGTGTGGCGTGCCGCAGGAGTCGCTTCTTTATCGGAGCTTTTCTCAGTGCTTGGCTTACCGCTGCTGTTACCCGGACGAATACGCGCCAGGATCTGACGGGAAATGACCGTCGCACCTTCGTCTTCGATAATGCTGTCCAGGATACCGGCTTCACTCGCCGGGACTTCCAGAACCACTTTGTCGGTTTCAATTTCTACCAGTACATCGTCACGCTCAACACTGTCGCCCGGCTTTTTGTGCCAGGTGGCAACCGTCGCATCCGCAACGGATTCAGGAAGGTCAGGGACCAGAATATCTACGCTACTCATTATCAATCCTTCTTATGTTCCATATAGTTAACTGACACCGACGCGGTTATTTAACGTTCAGCGCATCGTTAACCAGATCTTGCTGTTGCTTCTGGTGAACGGACATGTAGCCCACTGCCGGAGAGGCAGAGGCCGGGCGTCCTGCGTAACGTAAAGAAGCCCCGAAAGGAATCACTTCACGGAAATTGTGCTGGCTGCAATACCACGCGCCCTGGTTCAGTGGCTCTTCCTGACACCAGACGAAATCATGAACGTGTGAGAATTTCTCAAGCACTTCCTGAATTGCCTTGTGCGGGAACGGGTAAAGCTGTTCGATGCGGACAATCGCCACATCGGTTTGCTCGTTTTTGCGACGTTGTTCCAGCAGGTCGTAATAAACCTTACCGGAGCACATCACCACGCGCTTAACCTGTTTCGGATCCAGTTCGTCGACTTCACCAATCGCTGGCAGGAAGCTGCCGTCAGCCAACTCCTCAAGCGTAGAAACCGCCAGAGGATGACGCAACAGAGACTTCGGTGACATCACGATCAGCGGACGGCGCATACCGCGCAGTGCCTGACGGCGGATCATGTGGTAAACCTGCGCCGGGGTAGACGGGATACACACCTGCATATTTTGCTCAGCGCAAAGTTGCAGATAACGTTCCAGACGCGCGGAGGAGTGCTCCGGCCCCTGCCCTTCGTAGCCGTGCGGCAGCAGCATCACCAGACCACACATGCGGCCCCATTTCTGTTCGCCGGAACTGATGAACTGGTCGATAACCACCTGTGCACCGTTGGCGAAGTCACCGAACTGCGCTTCCCAGATGGTCAGGGTGCGCGGTTCAGCGGTCGCGTAACCGTATTCAAAGGCCAGCACCGCTTCTTCGGAAAGCACGGAATCCCAGACATTGAATTCGCCCTGGCTGTTATGAATATTGGCCAGCGGCACGTACACGGAACCGTTTTTCTGGTTATGGATCACCGCATGACGATGGAAGAAGGTGCCGCGGCCGGTATCTTCACCGGACAGACGAATCGGAATACCTTCATCTACCAGCGTCGCGTAGGCCAGATTTTCCGCGCCACCCCAGTCGAACTTCTTATTGCCTTCGGCCATCTCGTTACGGTCGCCGTAAATCTTGGCAACGCGGGATTGCATTTCGATCGCATCAGGCACATGGCTGACACGGCGCGCCAGTTCCTGCAGGCGTTTCAGCTCGACCTTGTTCGGATAAGCCTCATCCCACTCATGATTCAGATACGGTGACCAGGTGAAAGTGTGCATGTCATTCTGACGCCACTCTTCCACCACGCATTCACCGGCATCCAGCGCATCGCGGTACAGGTTGACCATTTCCGTGGCATCTTCGAGGCTGGCTACGTTTTGCTCAGTCAGGACATCAGCGTAAATCTTGCGTGGCGTCGGGTGTTTCTTGATCTTGTTGTACATCAGCGGCTGGGTTGCGCTAGGTTCGTCGGCCTCGTTATGGCCGTGGCGACGGTAGCAAACCAGGTCGATCATGACGTCACGTTTAAAGGTGTTACGGAAATCCAATGCCAGGCGGGTCACGAAAGCCACCGCTTCAGGGTCATCGGCATTGACGTGGAAAATCGGTGCCTGCACCATTTTCGCGATATCGGTACAGTAATCGGTAGAACGCGCATCTTTCGGATTCGAGGTGGTGAAGCCCACCTGGTTATTGATGACGATACGCACGGTACCGCCCACTTCATAACCGCGTGCCAGCGACATGTTCAGGGTTTCCTGAACCACACCCTGACCGGTAATGGCCGCGTCACCGTGAATGGTGATTGGCAGAACCATGTTGCTGCGCGCTTCGTCCAGACGATCACGACGGGCACGAACAGAACCGATGACGACCGGGCTGACGATTTCCAGGTGCGACGGGTTAAACGCCAGCGCCAGGTGAACCATACCGCCTTCGGTTTCCACATCAGACGAATAACCCATGTGGTATTTCACATCACCGGTGCCCAGGTGTTCTTTATGCTTACCGGAGAATTCGTCGAACAGGTCCTGAGGTTTTTTGCCCAGCACGTTGATCAGTACGTTCAGACGACCGCGGTGCGCCATACCCAGCACGACTTCGCGGGTTCCGTTTTTGCCGGCATGACGGATCATTTCTTTCAGCATCGGAACCAGCGCATCGCCACCTTCGAGTGAGAAGCGTTTTGCACCCGGGAATTTCGCCCCCAGATAACGCTCCAGACCTTCTGCTGCGGTCAGCTCTTTAAGAAACGTTTTCTTCTCATCATTGGTGAAACTCGCACGACCTGCCACGGATTCGATTCGCTGTTGGATCCAGCGTTTCTCTTCAGTGTTGGTAATGTGCATGTATTCCGCACCAATGGAACCGCAATAGGTTTGCTTCAGGGCTTTATACAGCTCGCCGAGCTGCATGGTTTCCTTGCCAATGGCAAATGAACCGACGTTGAAGGTTTCCTGGAAATCAGCTTCAGTCAGATGGTGGAACGCCGGGTCCAGATCAGGCACGGCGTCCAGCTTCCACAGGCCGAGGGGATCAAGGTTTGCATTCTGATGACCACGGAAGCGGAAGGCGTTGATTAACTGCAGCACCTTGACTTGCTTGGCATCCGTTTCCGGATCGCTGATGGAGGAGTTATAACGTGACGCGTCTTTCGCCAGGCGGCGGAAGTAGTCCCGAGTTTGAGAATGGAGTTGCTCTGGTTTCACACCCACTGTTGGTAGCTGTTTAAAAATCGAACGCCAGCTATCGTCAACGGAACCAGGATCGGTTAAGTAGTCTTCATAGAGTTGCTCTATGTAAGACTGGTTTGCACCCGCCAGATAGGAGGAATCCAGCCAGGCCTTCATTGCGCCGTTCTGCATCGTGATCCCTTAAGCTTTGAAGCTTTAGTTTTCGCCGTGGTTAATAATAATGACCGTGATACACCGCGGTAAAACGGTTTTCCATACTAAAACAGTTCGTTGGTTGAGCGGTTGGCTCTTCAAGGAACCTTCAGAAATCCGCCATGCGCGTGACTGATTTTTGAAGTTACCCTGCTTATTTCTGCTGCCTTTCGGGGGATTTTTATCTCCCGGTTTTTGACCCGGCTATCTTACTCCAGTCAGGCGCAACTTTGTTGCACTTGTTGCTACTTTGTTATTAAAAAATTAATTATTTGCTATCCCCACCTCAGTTACCACATTTGTAACTAAAGAAAGCGAAAAACCGGTGGTAACTAAATAACAGCGGGAACCTGAGTTCCCGCTGTGCGTGGCTTATCAATCAGGCACCGCGTTGTAGCAGCATCGATTTAATATGGCCGATAGCCTTGGTCGGGTTCAGCCCCTTTGGACATACACTCACACAGTTCATGATGCTGTGGCAGCGGAATACGCTGAAAGCATCATTCAGATCGTCAAGGCGCGATTGAGTCTCGGTATCGCGGCTGTCGATCAGGAAACGGTAAGCGGCCAGAAGGCCTGCCGGACCGACAAACTTGTCGGGATTCCACCAGAAAGACGGGCAGGACGTTGAACAGCAGGCGCAGAGAATACATTCGTACAATCCGTCCAGCTTTTCGCGGTCATCCGGCATTTGCAAATGTTCACGCGCCGGAGGATTTTTCCCATCATTCAACAAGTAAGGCTTAATCTTCTCATACTGCTTATAGAATTGTCCCATGTCTACTACAAGGTCACGGACAACCGGTAACCCCGGCAACGGACGGATTACAATTTTCTTGCTGCCGTTACGCAACGTCGAGACGGGTGTGATACACGCCAGGCCGTTTTTGCCGTTCATGTTGACGCCATCTGACCCGCAAACACCTTCACGGCATGAGCGGCGGAAAGCCAGCGTCGGATCCTGTTCTTTCAGCAAAATCAGCGCGTCGAGCAACATCATATCGCGCCCTTCTTTAGCTTCCAGCACGTAATCTTTCATGTACGGCACGTCATCAACGTCCGGGTTGTAGCGATAAATCGAAAATTCAATTTTCATAATCTGTCTCCGCTCCGCCCTAGTAAGTACGCGCTTTCGGCGGGAACGCCGCGCGAAGCTTAGGCTGCATGTTCACCTCACGGCGGGTCATGCTTTCTGTTTCTGGCTGATACAACGTGTGGCACAACCAGTTCGCATCATCACGCTCAGGGAAGTCGAAACGGCTGTGAGCACCACGGCTTTCAGTGCGGTAGTTTGCAGAGACAGCGGTGGAGAACGCAGTTTCCATCAGATTATCCAGTTCCAGACACTCAACGCGCTGGGTATTGAACTCTGAGGACGTATCATCCAGACGGGCAGATTTCAGACGCTCGCGGATCACTTTCAGTTCTTCCAGACCTTTCGCCATCGCATCACCTTCACGGAATACCGAGAAGTTGTTCTGCATGCACGATTGCAGGTCTTTACGGATAGCCACCGGATCTTCACCTGAACGGGTGTTGTTCCAGCGGTTCAGACGCTCCAGAGATACATCAATGTCGTCCTGAGAAGCATCACGGCTTTCGCCCTGCTCAGTGATAGATTCCTGCAGATGCATACCCGCTGCACGACCAAACACCACCAGATCCAGCAGTGAGTTACCACCAAGGCGGTTAGCGCCGTGAACCGATACGCAGGCGATTTCGCCGACCGCGAACAGCCCAGGGATCACTTCATCCTGACCCTGCGCGTTCACACGCAGCGCCTGACCGGTCACTTTGGTCGGAATACCGCCCATCATGTAGTGGCAGGTTGGGATAACAGGGATCGGTTCTTTCACCGGATCGACGTGTGCGAAGGTACGCGACAGTTCAAGGATGCCCGGCAGGCGGGATTCCAGAACGTCTTTACCCAGATGATCGAGTTTCAGTTTAGCGTGCGGGCCCCACGGACCTTCGCAGCCACGGCCTTCACGGATTTCGATCATGATGGAACGCGCCACCACGTCACGACCCGCCAGGTCTTTGGCATTCGGCGCATAACGTTCCATGAAACGTTCGCCGTCTTTATTGAGCAGATAACCGCCTTCACCACGGCAGCCTTCTGTCACCAGAACGCCTGCGCCGGCGATACCGGTCGGGTGGAACTGCCACATTTCCATGTCCTGCACCGGAACACCTGCACGTAACGCCATGCCAACACCGTCGCCGGTATTAATGTGGGCGTTGGTGGTGGACTGGTAAATACGGCCTGCGCCGCCGGTCGCCAGTACGGTGGCTTTGGCTTTGAAATACACCACTTCGCCGGTTTCAATGCAGATTGCGGTACAGCCGACGATCGCGCCGTCCTGGTTTTTCACTAAATCCAGTGAATACCATTCAGAGAAAATCGTGGTGCCTTTTTTCAGGTTTTGCTGATACAGCGTGTGCAGCAAGGCGTGACCGGTACGGTCAGCGGCGGCCGCAGTACGTGCCGCCTGCTCGCCACCGAAGTTTTTCGACTGGCCGCCAAACGGACGCTGATAAATGCGGCCGTCTTCAAGACGGGAGAAAGGCAGCCCCATGTGTTCGAGTTCCAGAATCGCTTCCGGCCCGGTTTTACACATATATTCAATGGCGTCCTGGTCACCAATATAGTCGGAACCTTTTACGGTGTCGTACATGTGCCATTCCCAGTCATCCTCATGGGTGTTACCCAGCGCGACGGTGATACCGCCCTGCGCGGACACCGTATGGGAGCGGGTCGGGAAGACTTTTGAAATCAGGGCGCAAGACAGCCCCATTTGTGAAATCTGTAACGCGGCACGCATACCGGCGCCACCTGCACCGATGACGACAGCATCAAACTCTCTGACTGGCAGATTCATTTACTACGCTCCCCAAACAACAATTGTTCCGTAAAGTAGGTAAACCACTAACACCACGACGATAGCCAGTTGCAGCATCAGCCGGACAGCCAGCGGTTTCACATAGTCCGTTAACACCTGCCACATGCCGATCCACGCGTGTATCAGAATTGAGAGCAGCGCCAGCAGTGTGAATACTTTGGTGATGGAGGAAGAGAAGAAGCCATGCCAGACATCAAATGTCAGTTCCTGAGCCAGAACCACGAAGCCCAGAATATAGAGGATATACAGGGTGAGGATAATTGCGGAAGCACGCAGTAACAGCCAGTCGTGCACACCATTACGCCCTAACGCAGAAACGTTGCTTACCATACGAGAACTCCAGCCAGAATTGACAGCACGACGGTCAGCCCGATTGCCACCTGGGCAGAACGGGTACCGGCAGCCAAACTCTCTTCGATATAGCCAAAATCCATCAGCAAATGGCGTACGCCACCGCAAACGTGATAGGCCAGCGCAGTGAGTATTCCCCAAAAGATGAATTTGACGAAGAAGCTATTCATGATGGCGGCAGCATGCGCAAACCCTTCAGGAGAAGAGAGAGACAGGCCTAACAGCCAGAGGAGGATACCGACGGCGACGAAGGTAATTACGCCAGAGACTCGGTGTAAGATGGACGCTATCGCAGTAACAGGAAACCGGATCGTTTGCAGATCCAGATTGACAGGTCTTTGTTTTTTCACGGTTTTGCCCACACAGCTCTTATTATTTTTCCTCCGGTCCGGAGCAGTATGTCAGACAGCACCCTTTCCTTCGTTCTTGTCGTTGTGGATGCGTTGACTTACCGCCTCCCCACAGAACCAATAACGTTGGAAAGCTGAGCTAAAAGCCCAACATTTCACGCGCTCAAACAACGACATCCGATGTGCTTAAACGGCGCAGAAATGTGTTTTCCTTTAAGTCCATTTTCATAAAATCTGAGACAAAAAAGAGAGTGCTGGGTGCTCCTACTTCGGATTGCCCGGAGACCTTGTAGGAGTATAGGTTGATCACATTCCTATTACAATTGCCCTACAAATGCTTTATTCACATTTCTCCGAAACAGTGAGTTAGCTCCCATTTTTCACAAAAGACACGAAATAAATTATCCAGTTTGACATTTGATCAACATTTCCATTACAAATGAACTATCCCTATAGGACTGTGATTCTGCGCACATACCGGCTTCGCCTTCACGCACCAAAATGGTGAAAGTTTCTGAAGAATCAGTGGATCACACAATCGCAATGCAGGGTCTTCCCTGACGGCTCAAGTTATGCAAAAGTGGTGATTGTGTAAATCCTCATACTCTTCACAGGTACTGAGCGACAGAACAGTAATGATTTACCGAATCGTTAACAACGATGAAACGCCGCTTGTTTGTCACAGAGCAGTCTGAGACTGCACTTCGACTCAGCTCTACGTTCCCTTCCCATTCGATCGCAGAGCTAAGGCTGACAATAATAATGACCTTACAAGGCGTCGCTTCCAGGCATTTCTGTTGTTACTGATTTTTAAAAATAAGGCGCTAAGGAGACTGTAAATGGCTGATAAGAAAGCGACACTTACCCTACAAGGTCACGACCCGATTGAACTAAACGTGCTGTCCGGCACACTGGGCCAGGATGAAGTGGATATCCGCACCCTCGGTTCTAAAGGTCTTTTCACTTATGACCCCGGTTTCACCTCTACTGCATCCTGCGAGTCCAAAATCACCTATATCGACGGTGACGAAGGCGTTCTGCTGCACCGTGGTTTCCCGATTGACCAGCTGGCACAGGAGTCCACTTTCCTTGAAGTGAGCTATTTGCTGCTGAACGGCGAAGTGCCGACTCAGAAACAGTACGATGAATTCAAAACCAATGTCACCCGTCACACCATGGTGCATGAGCAAATCACCCGTCTGTTCCACGGCTTCCGTCGCGACTCTCACCCGATGGCGGTCCTGTGTGGCGTCACCGGCGCGCTGGCCGCGTTTTATCACGACTCCATCGACGTAGAAAACGAACGTCACCGTGAAATCGCGGCTTACCGTCTGCTGTCTAAAATGCCGACCGTCGCTGCCATGTGTTACAAATATTCTATCGGCCAGCCGTTTGTATATCCGCGCAACGACCTGTCTTATGCCGGTAACTTCCTGCACATGATGTTCGCCACCCCATGTGAAGAATACAAAGTGAATCCGATTCTGGAACGCGCGATGGATCGTATTCTGATCCTGCACGCTGACCATGAGCAAAACGCCTCCACGTCCACCGTGCGTACCGCCGGTTCTTCTGGCGCTAACCCGTTCGCCTGTATTGCTGCAGGTATCGCGTCCTTGTGGGGACCGGCTCACGGCGGCGCGAACGAAGCTGCACTGAAAATGCTGGAAGAAATCAGCAGCGTTGATCACATCCCTGAATTTGTGAAACGTGCAAAAGACAAGAATGATTCTTTCCGCCTGATGGGCTTTGGTCACCGTGTTTACAAAAACTACGACCCGCGCGCAACCGTGATGCGTGAAACCTGTCATGAAGTGCTGAAAGAGTTGGATCTGAAAGACAACCTGCTGGAAGTAGCGATGGAGCTTGAACATATCGCGCTGAACGACCCGTACTTCATCGAGAAGAAACTGTACCCGAACGTCGATTTCTACTCCGGCATCATCCTGAAAGCCATGGGTATTCCCTCTTCCATGTTCACCGTGATCTTCGCGATGGCGCGTACTGTTGGCTGGATTGCTCACTGGAGCGAAATGCATCAGGAAGGTATCAAAATTGCCCGTCCTCGCCAGCTTTATACCGGCTATGACAAACGCGATTTCCATTCTCAGCTGAAAAAATAATTCCCTCCTGTCCTAATATACAAGGCCGATGAATAATTCATTGGCCTTTTTATTTATTCAACCCAAAGAGACCTTAATTATATATTAAGCATAAATTAACTATTCAATATATCAGTACCAATATTTGACGCTTATCCTTCCGTGATATACCATCCCCCGAAATTCATCTGACAATAAACTCATAGTCATCAACAATATGATTCATTGCAATCCGCTAATTAAAAAAGCGTATTAATGAAACATGTAAGATAAACACGCCATTATTAAAACAAAGGACACTTTGACATGGAAGAATATCGGGAACACCCGCATTCATTTAAAAAAACATTATTATCGAGCGCCATCTTTAGTCTTTTATTACCGTCATCTATTGCACTTGCAACAACCACATTTTCAACGGGCATAACCCCTGCTGATGCCTTGAGTTTCGCTACGACGGGTACGGGCGATCACGCTTACACCATCACCGGCGCGGGTACAGAAGTTATTGTTGATGGTGAAATCACTATTCCCGGAATACCTTCGCCAGTGCCCGTTCAATCCGTGGTTTCCACGACCGGCAGCGAAGCTTATGCATTCAATATTATTAGCGGAGGTAAGTTAATCCTTAATTATGCTGATGTCAGCACAACAGATTCCAGCAAAACATTTAACATTATTACTGGCGCATCAGCCGAAATTAATAATACCGACATCCGTACGGGTAAAGATGACAGCAGTGCTATTTATGTCTCAGATGTCGGTTCAACATTAACAGGTAATGATATACGTATCACCAGTGATGCCGCTCAGGCACAGGGAATTAATATCCAGTCGGGTGCATCGGTGAACCTGAGTAATGTAAACATAGAATTAACTAACGCAAAACATGCGCTCACCGTTTCTGACGCCTCATTGAGCATTGAAAATCTCACGGTTAAACAAAACTCTGCAGGTTCCCAAAATGTCATTTATGCGTCAGGTTCCAGCGATGCCAAAAGAACTACCGTTGACATAATAAACGGCAACGTCGAAATGACCGGCACTGACGATATCATGGTGAATAGCAACGCCTATAGCGATGTGACGTTGACAGGCGGGACCTACACCACGACAGGCAATAATAACATCGGTTTTTTTGCCAGTCAGGGCGCAACGCTAACGGCCAAAAATATAGTGCTCAAGACCGAAGGTACCCGTTCAGCCGCTGCTTTAGCCACAGGCTCCGGGGCTATGGCACTTGATACCGCTGAGATCACCACAACCGGTACGGGAAGTAATCTGCTGGTTGCGATGAATGATTCTACCCTTGATGCCAATGCGGTTACGGGGATTTCTACCGGCGAAGGGGCTTCCGCTGTCCGTTCCTACGCCAACAGCCAGATGACCATCAGCAACAGCGAGTTATCGGCCTCCGGTGCATTCGCAAATGGCATCTATACGCAGGGTTTTGATGCAGATCATCAGGCTATCGTGACGCTGGATAACAGCCTTGTCAGCAGCGCCACCAGCGAGGGAATACTGGCTGCAGGTGCCAATACCCGGATTAACGTGAACAACCGGTCAACCGTGCAAAGCGGAAACGGCATTCTGCTGAGAGCCGGAAGTTTCACAGATACTGATACGGGTGTTACCGCGCAAAGTCAGGTGAATTTATCTGCCAGTAACTCGTATATGGAAGGCGACATCATTGCCGATACCGGCAGTGTTGTGGATGTCTATCTTAACAGCGGCTCTGAATGGCAAGGCATCACCGCCAGTACCAACAGCATTAATATCGACGATTCCAGCCGGTGGACGCTGACCGGTGATTCCACGATTTCGCAGATGAACTCCGGTGGCACCACGTTCTTCACACATAACGGTAATGAATACTCTGAACTTACCGTGAACAGCAATATGACCGGCGACGGCACATACCGTATCAATACCTATCTGGATGACAGCAACTCGCCGACAGACAAGATCCACGTAACGGGCGACATTACCGGTCAAAATACCTTGTTTGTCACCAGCACAGGCGGCAACGGTAACTATACACAGGGCAACGGGATTGAAGTGGTTACCGTGGATGGAACCAATACACAGGGAACCAATGCCTTCACGCTGGGGAATTCTGTCTCAGCGGGTGCGTTCAACTACGGGCTGCGTAAAGGTGATATCACCACCGGTGAGGGTGAAAACTGGTATCTGAGCACCTGCGCTAATTATGATTGTTCAACGCCGATCCCTGCCCCTGCGCCTGACGCCAATCCGGATGTGAACCCAACTCCGACGCCATCCGACGACATCCAGCCGTGGCGTGAGGAAGTGCCGGGATATATCGCGGCACCGGCGCTGAATATGCAGTATGGCTTTGATGCGATTGGCACTTATCACCAGCGTACCGGCGGTGATGTGCTGCATAAAGACGGCGCATGGGGTCGGATTGTCGGTACTCACACCGAGAATGACGCAGGCCGTTACAGCTATGATACCGATACCTGGTATGCGCAGTTAGGGATGGATCTGATGTGGGATAAAAACGAAGAAAACACCGAACGCAGTGCCGGTATTCTCGTGACACTCGGACGTCAGAATACCGACGCGGAAGACAGCCTTCGCAGCAATAACCCGATATATTCCGTACAAGCTGGCAGTGTAGACAGCGACATCTACAGCCTCGGCGGTTACTACACGCTAAAAGCGCAGGATGGCGGCTACATTGACGCGGTGGGTATGGGCAGCTGGTATAAAAACAGCTATGACAGCACGCATGATGCCGATCAGGACGGTTATGGCGTCGCGTTATCAGTGGAAGCCGGCAAACCCTTTACACTGCATGAAAATCTGAAAATTGAACCTCAGGCGCAGGTGATTTATCAGTATCTGAATCTGGAAGATTTCAACGATGGCATCAGCAATGTCTCCGGCATATCAACCAGTAATGCGCAGGCACGCGGCGGTGTGCGGTTGTTCATGGATAATCCAACCTGGACGCCTTATCTGACGCTGGATGCCGTCACGACTATTGGCGATGAACCCGAAGTACAATTCGCGACTCAACGGCTTAAAGCGGAATTCAGCGACAGCTGGTGGCAGACTGGAGCAGGGCTGGCGGGCAAACTCAGTGAAAATACCACGATTTATACAGACGTCCGCTACCAGAAAGGATTCGATTCAGATCTGGAAGGTTACAGCGGTAATCTGGGTATCAAAGTGAATTTCTGATTCTGAAAACACTGAGCAAGGGCACTCCGGTGCCCTTTTCTTTTTTATCTTTCAGACCTGGCACACCGGACACCAGAAGAATGGTCGCGATGACACACTGGTTTTCATGATCGGATCGCCGCAACGTTCACATGGCTGGCCTGTGCGGCCAAATACCTTAAAACGGAACAGCGCGCCGTGATGCACATTTTCATCCATCGTACCTCGCGTGGCGTACGACAACCGCGCAACAGACAAACAGGCATCGGCCAGCACATCCCGTTCCGTGTCATTCAGCTCTTTCGGTTTATGATCCGGCAGCAGTTTCGCCAGCCAGAGAATTTCCGCCCGCAGATAATTCCCCAACCCGGCCAGAAAAGCCTGATCCAGCAACATTCCGCCTAACTGCCGGTTGCAGAATTTAGGTGAAAGTAACCGTTCACGTACCTGTGCGACCGTCAGTCGCTCATCCAGCACATCCGGGCCGATACGTTGCAGGAACGGATGCTTTTCGATTTCCGCCGTATCGTAAATACTGATTTCGGACGCGCTGTAGAGCAAAATCGCCGCTTCGGTGGTTTCCAGCTTTACCCGCAGCGAGCGTTTGGTTTCTTTCGCCACTTCACCGGCATTGACCACCCGCCAGACGCCGTAAAGCTGATTGTGGCTGTACAACGTCAGTCCGTTGGAAAAGTGCGTCAGCAGGGCTTTCCCCCGCGTTTCAATCGACGTGATTCTGGTTCCACGCAGCGCTGACTGATAAGGTTTCAGGGCCGGAAACGCAAACCAGACATCCGTCAGAGGCTTATTCACTACCGCCGTAGCCAGCACATCGGCCGCACGGCGAATTTCAGGACCTTCAGGCATCAGTGAGTCGCACCCCCGGCAATTTTCAAATCTTGTTCCGTGTGCAGCGCGATGGCGATCGTCAGCTCAAGGGCGTTCAGAACAGTATGTACTGACATACTTGGCGCCCCCGGATGATGCGCGGCCTGTTCAGGCAGGTAAGGAATATGGATAAAACCGCCCTTCACCACCTTACAGGCAGGCTGCGCCAGACGATGCATCAGGCCGTACATCACGTGGTTACAGACATAGGTACCGGCGGTTTGCGACACCGATGCAGGGATCCCCGACTCGCGTAATCCGTTGACAATTGTCTTGAGCGGCAGAGTAGAAAAATACGCCGCCGGGCCGTCGCTGACAATCACCTCATCCACCGGCTGATTGCCGTCGTTATCGGCAATACGCGCGTCATCGACGTTGATCGCCACGCGTTCGATGCTGAAATCATTGCGGCCACCGGCCTGTCCGACGCAGATCACCATTTCCGGCAGCACTTCATCGATCGCCGCATTCAGCGCATCAATGGCTTTGCCGAACACGCACGGCAACTGACGAACCACAATCTGCGCGCCCGACAATTCCAGGTCGCCCAGTTGCTTTACTACTTCCCATGATGGATTAACGCGCTCGCCGCCAAAAGGCTCAAAACCGGTGACTAAAACTTTACGCATAGAGGTACTCCTCAGATTCTGCAAAAATCAGCCTGCGCTGATCTGAATATCCTGTTCAGCAAACGCGTGCCTCAACCGGCGGGCAAACGTCAGCGCGTGCTCACCATCACCATGCAGACAGACAGTTTCCGCATTAACGGGCACCCAGACACCTTCGCGGCTGAGCACTTTTTGTTGCTGTATCATCGACAATGTCTGATCCAACGCCAGTTCGTCGCTTTCGATCATCGCATCCGGCTGAGTGCGCGGCACCAGTGATCCGTTGTTCTGATAACGCCGGTCAGCGAACACTTCCTGACGGGTTTGCAGGCCAAGGCGTTCGCCAGCACGAATTAATTCGCTGCCCGCCAGCCCGACCAGACGCAATGCCGGATCCACCGCATGTACCGCTCGGGCGATGGCATCCGCCAGCACGGCGTCGGTTGCTGCCTGGTTGTACAACATGCCGTGCGGCTTTACATGCACCATGTGTCCGCCTTCCGCACGGGTGATGGCAGCCAGCGCACCCAGCTGATACACCACCTGCGCATACACGGTTTCGGCAGGGAGTTGCATGGCGGTGCGGCCAAAATTTTCCCGATCAGGGAAACTCGGGTGCGCGCCAATCGCCACACCGTATTTCAGCGCCCGGCGCACGGATTGCTGCATGGTCTGCGCGTCACCGGCATGAAATCCGCAGGCGATATTGGCTGAACTGACGAGCTGCAACAGCGCCTCGTCATTCCCACAGCCTTCGCCTAAATCGGCGTTAAGATCAATAACCATGCAGCCCCCGTTTAATCTGTTCGATAAAGAGTGATTGCTCACGTAAGGCCTTCTGCGCGTCTTCCGGTGTGCATTTGACGAAATGAATCGGTTCGCCCAGGCGGATTTGCGCCAGATTATACAAATCCGCCTCAATAACACAGGCAATACGCGGATAGCCGCCAGTGGTCTGAGCATCGGCCATCAGAACAATCGGCTGGCCACCATGTGGCACCTGCACCACGCCCGGCAATAAGCCGTGCGACAGCATTTCACGGTCAGTTTCGCGTTTCAGGGTATGCCCGTGCAGACGGTATCCCATACGGTTACTTTGCGGGCTGAGCTGCCAGGCGGCGCGCCAGAATTCATCGCGCGACTTCTCGCTGAATTCCTGATACTCCGGCCCCGGCAATGCACGAATGCGGTTGCCAAACAGCAGTTGTTTAATGCCACCGGTTTTTTGCGGTTGCCGGAACGAATCACCGATGGGCAACATATCGCCATCCTGCAACGGACGCCCGTGGAAACCGCCGAATTTGGCTTTCAGATCGGTACTGCGTGATCCCATAACTTCCGGCACATCGATGCCGCCGGAAACTGCCAGATAGCTGCGCATGCCGCGGGTGGGCATTTTCAGAGTCAGCACCTGCCCCGGTTTCACTTCGTAACACCAGCCGGTCCACACCTCTTTACCATCAAGTTGTGCGTGACAACCGGCGCCGGTCAGCGCGATCCAGCCTTCGCGGTGAAACCCGGCACTGAACTGACCGAGGGTAATTTCCAGCGCAGCCGCATTTTCGTCATTGCCAACCAGCAGATTGGCAGACCGCAGCGCCGGGGCATCCAGCGCGCCGGACTGACTGACGCCCTGCTGGCGGTAACCATTGCGGCCTAAATCCTGCACCGTGGACAACATCCCGGCGCGTAAAACCTTCAGCATACGCCCTCCTTCTGTGGCACAAAACGCACGCTGTCGCCCGGCAGCAATAATGTCGGCTGTTCCCGCAGCGGATCAAACATCGCGATGAGCGACTGGCCGATCAGTTGCCAGCCCCCCGGGGTCTCAAGAGGATAAATACCTGTCTGACTGCCGCCAATGCCAACCGAACCCGCAGGCACTGACAGGCGCGGTTCGCCGTGACGTGGCGTGGCAAGTGTCGAAGGCATGCCGCCCAGATAAGGGAAACCGGGCTGGAAACCGAGAAAATAGACGATGTAATCAGCACCTGCGTGACATTCGACGACCTGACGCGGCGTCATGCCGGTATGACGCGCCACGTTGTCCAAATCCGGTCCCTGCGTACCCCCGTAAATCACCGGAATTTCAATCAGCCGCGATTCAGGCTCAATGGCTTCGCTTTCTTCCCACCAGTTTTGCAGACGCTCAATGGCATCCAGCGCCGAACTTTGCGCCTCGGAGAGTAATACCGTCAGATTATTCATGCCGGGAATGACTTCACGCACGCCCGGATACGCGGCGCGATCCTGTAAACGTTGCGTCAGCCCCCAGATCCGTTGCTGGCTTACCAGTGATACCGGGGGTTCAAGTTCCAGCACTACCGCGCGTTCGCCCAGCAGGTAACATCGTGCTCGTTGCACTCAGGCACTCCTTAAAGAAGGGTTGTGGATCATTGGGTTATTCATCGAATCAATAGCGTGAGATTTGTTATCAGTTATGCGTGAAACAGAGTGCTGATGTCAACTCATCTGCCTCTTTGCGCAGGCGACGGAGGTTTCGCCCGCCGCCTGCAACTGCTACTCTCAGAAACGTTGCTGTTTTTTAGCGTTTGGATAACGCCTTCGTTACACAATAGGGATGGCCTGTGAGAAAACCATTAGCACTCTTTTTTCCGCTCTACACCACGACATTACTGATGTTACTGGGTTCCGGCCTGCTGACGACTTACATTTCCCTGCGTCTTTCCGCGATTCATGTCAGCGGCGCGATGATCGGGGCGATCATCGCAGCCAACTACATCGGGCTGGTGATCGGCGGCAAAGTCGGCCATATCCTGATCGCCCGCGTCGGCCATATTCGTGCCTACGTTTCCTGCTCCGGCATTATCACCGCCGCCGTGCTGGGCCATGGCCTGACTGACATCATCCCGGTCTGGGTGGTGCTGCGCCTGATCATCGGCTTATGCATGATGGTGCAATATATGGTGCTGGAAAGCTGGCTCAACGATCAGGCCGAAGCCAGTCAGCGCGGCGTGGTATTCGGCTTTTATATGGTGGCGTCTTATCTCGGGATGGCGCTTGGTCAGGTCGTACTGATGCTCAACAGCGATTTAGGCGTCAGTACGCTTATCGTTATTGCCTTGTGTTTTGCCCTGTGCCTGGTGCCGATTGCGCTGACTACACGCACCAACGTCGGCCATATGTCGCCAGCGCCGATGGAACTGAAATTCTTTATCGGTGCTATCCCCAAAGTGCTGGCTATCACGTTGCTGATTGGCATGGTCGTCGGTTCGTTCTACGGGCTGGCGCCGATTTACACCAGCCAGCAATCGCTGAGCACACAACAAACCGGTCTGTTTATGGCGCTGGCGATTTTCGCCGGGCTGCTGGCACAGTTCCCGCTCAGCTGGCTTTCCGACCGCTATAACCGCAACATGCTGATGCGCATAAACGCCATCCTGCTGGCCGTTACCGCCCTGCCGCTGGCGTTGTTCAGCCACATCTCATTCCCGCTGTTGCTCGCCATTGGTTTTGTCGTCAGCCTGATGCAGTTCACGTTGTACCCGCTGATCGTCGCACTCGCCAATGACATGATCGAACCGGAGCGTCGCGTCTCGCTTTCAGCCTGTCTGCTGATGGCTTTTGGCGTCGGCGCCTGTATCGGCCCGCTGGCAGTAGGCGCGCTGATCGAACCGCTGGGTGGCAATATCCTGTATGCGTTTTTTGCCCTGTGCGGTGCCGGGATTGTGGCACTGAGCCGGACGTCGAAAAAGGAAGAAGAAACACAGATGGCGGTCGATGCACCGGTTCCGCACATCGCCATGCCGGACAGCCTGAGCAGTTCCCCGCTCTCGCCTGCGCTAAACCCGGCGTTTGACGAACAGATGATTCAGGAAACCATGCCCGCACCGGAAAACGTGGTGGAACCGCAGGTTGAGGAAAGCGAAGCCGCAGAGGAAGAAGAAGAAAGCAAGTATCCACCGCAGGGCGCAGACCCCGAAGTAGATACCGGATTACAGCGGGCGTTCACCCTGCTGGAAGACAACGTTTCTGAAGAGACGGTCGAAAAGAAAAATTAGGCAGGATTGTCGATGTCGATGAACATGACGTCTAACCCGTGTTCCGCTGCCAGCCATTCGCCCAGCGCTTTCACGCCATAACGTTCGGTGGCGTGATGGCCTGCGGCAAAGAAATGCAGGCCCATTTCACGGGCAATATGAATGGTTTGTTCAGACACTTCGCCACTGATAAAGGCATCGACGCCAAATTCTGCGGCTTTCTGAATGTAGCCCTGACCGCCACCGGAACACCATGCCACGCGACGGATTTCGGCAGGTGCATTCTGTGAACTGTGCAGCACGTTGCGATCCAGCGTCACTTCAATGCGCTGGCGGAATGCTTCACCGGTCAGTGGTTTTTCCAGCTCGCCCCACGGCAACAGCAGGGCAATTTCCCCCTGCACGTCGATACCGAACAGTTTCGCCAGTTGCGCGTTATTCCCCAGCTCCGGATGGCCGTCCAGCGGCAGATGGTAGGCGTACATATTGGTATCCGTTGCCAGCAACGTCTTAAGACGGTTACGCTTCATGCCGCGGATTTCAGCCGGTTCGTCTTTCCAGAAATAACCGTGATGCACCAGAACCGCATCAGCTTCGACAGCAATCGCGGCATCCAGCAGATCCTGCGACGCCGTCACGCCGGTCACCACGCGCTGCACTTCACGACGCCCTTCAACCTGCAATCCGTTCGGTGCGTAATCTTTGTAATTGCTGATATCCAGTTTCTGATTAATCAGCTTTTCAAGCTGGAGATTATTCATGGCGTTTCTCGTTATTAATGGATGGTCTACTTGATCTCTAATTTATCACCCTGCGCCATCCTGACAAAATTCACGCCCAGATTATTCCCTTTTTCCAGCTGCGCCATGATCGCCTGTTCAGGATCTGCCCCGGCTTTCAGGCTGGGTTTAACGTGGCTGATAATCACCGTCAGGCCTTTCAGCGAACCTTCGCCACCGGCGTATTGTTGCAGCGTTCCCAGCTCTTTCAGCAGCCAGTCCGGCGTCAGATGCCCAAACAGTTTGCTGTCGGGTACGCCATCGGGATACGACGTTTCGATAATCAGCCCTTTCAGCCGTTGTGCTTTCACTTCATCGCCCAGCACGCGCCACACGGTATCAAGATTTTTTGATTTCTCGACTTCATCCGGGCCGGTGTCGCCGAAGAAGGCAAAAGACTGTTTATTGCGGCTGACCAGGATCATGCTGGATGGCGTACCGCCGTGACTCAGAGGATAAATACTGCCGTCCAGACCGGTCAGTCCGAGAGAAAATCTCTGTGCCGGACGCTGCTGGTTGAGGCGATAGGTGCCGATACGTAAACCACTGCCGGAGTCGGTAAAGTTCGGCCAGACGCGACCATTGAAATAATGCTGACGCAGCGTGCCAATGGTATCGGCCATGCCGTAAATCGGTTTTTTGCTGTCTTCCGGCGAGCTGATAATCAACCCTGCAAGATGGTCGAGATGACCGTGACTGATAAAATATCCGCCAATCAGGTTGCGGAAAACCGCGCCCTGCCGGGTCAGCGGTGCAGCATTTTCGGCGGTGACCTGCGGAAAACTGCCTTTCTCCAGCGCCTTGCGGATGCCCGGTAAAACAGAACCGGCATCCAGTCCGAGATAGAGTTTTTGATCGTCACTTCTGATCAGATAGGAGGTGAGGTTACCTTCTTCGACACCGCCGTTCACGCCAAGCGCCACAACATCAAATCCCGCGTTGGCCTGGCCCGCCCAGCATGCCAGCATCATCGCCAGCAGGTATTTTTTCATCACATCGCTCCTTGTCGTGGTGAGAGAGTAAAGTCAGTCTGACCGGTTTTTTGCCGCCTCAAACGCCGCGAGCGTGTCTTTTCTCGCCTGCGCGTGATCAATAACCGGCAGCGGGTAGTCTAGCACGCGATGATGTTTTTCCGCCCAGCGATGCGGTTGATGAATGTCTCTTTCCGGCACATCCGCGAGTTCAGGCACCCAGGCTTTGATAAAGCGTCCGGCTTTATCAAAGCGTTCGCCCTGTGTCGTCGGATTGAAAATACGAAAATACGGCGCGGCGTCAGTCCCCGTCGAGGCACCCCACTGCCAGCCGCCGTTGTTGGCCGCCAGATCACCATCCAGAAGTTGCGACATGAAATAGCGTTCGCCTTCACGCCAGTTGATCAGTAAATCCTTCACCAGAAAACTGGCGACAATCATACGCAGACGGTTATGCATCCAGCCCGTCGCATTCAGCTGACGCATAGCCGCATCTACAATCGGATAACCGGTTTTCCCGTCTTTCCACGCCTGCAAATCATCGGGCGCATGACGCCAGCGCACGTTGTCAGTCCATGCAACGAACGGCTGATGTTTGCAAAGTTTCGGCCAGGCGACGATCAGATGGCGGTAAAACTCGCGCCACACCAGCTCATTCAGCCAGCCGAACGCGCCGCCGTCGGTTTTCTCCAGCACGTCCGGGCATTCGGCGCGCAGACGGTTCAGACACTGGCGCGGCGAAAGCACGCCAATGGCCAGATACGGCGAAAGCGAACTGGTGCCGTCGACCGCCGGTAAATCACGTTGTTCGAGATAATCCTGCACCTGTTCACGACAAAAACTGCGCAGCCGGTTACGCGCGGCTTCCTCGCCAATCGCAAAATGATCGCCGATATCCGCCAGCGGATAATCGAACGGCATCAGCCGGTGTGTCACCACTTTTTCAGCATTTTCTCGCGCCTGTGGCGCAGGCAGCGAACGGCTGTCAGATTCGGTCAGGCGGGATAAAAACGCGCGGCGAAAAGGCGTATAAACCTTGTACATTTCATTATTGCCGGTCATTACCGAACCCGGCGGCAGCAGCAGACTATCGTCAAAAGCGTGGCAGATTACCGATTCACTGACCGCGTTCTCCAGCGCCGCATCACGCTGACGCTCGTTGAACTCATACTGTTTATTGTAAAACAGCGCATCCACTTTTTCGGTTTTGCAGAAATCTTTCAGCCACGTCACGCTGTCGGCAAAATCATCACACTGGTGGTAATGCAGACCGATGCCACGCTCAGCCAGCGCATGCTGTAACGCCTGAAGATGTTGATAAATAAACATCGCCTGCCGCGGTGCCATTTCATGTCGTTTCCACTGTTCAGGCGTGGCAACAAATACGGCAATAACACGCGCCTGCGGGTCTTCACAGGCGGCATGCAACGCGCGATTGTCGGTTATCCGCAGGTCATTACGGAACCAGACTAAATGCGTGGTCATATTTTCCCTTTTATATCCGTATTAATGTCCGTATCGAAGTTTTAAAGCTTCCGGATAAGGCTCGAAATAACGCTGGTCAGCCAGATAGGCATCCGGGTATTCCGACATGTAATGTTTGAGCAAGGTGATCGGCGCCAGCAACGGCTGCATGCCCTGGCGATAGCGGTCGATCAGGCCCGCAAGTTCCTGACGCTGCGGCGAACTCAGCTGTTTGCGGAAATACCCCTGCACATGCATCAGCACGTTGGTGTGATTGCGGCGCGTGGCTTTGTGGAGCAACAGGTTCATCAGCCGTAACCGGTATTCAGTGAAGTAGTCCTCAAGGGAATCCCACTCTGCCATCGCAGCCACAAAGCGCCCCAGCTCACGATATTCCGGCTGAGAATGGGCCAGCAAAATGAGTTTATAACGGCTGTGAAATGCCATCAGTTTGCCGCGCGTCAGGCCACTTTCGCGAAGCTGGTTCAGTTCAAACAGCGCAAAAACGCGCTCAACAAAATTCTCCCGCAGCACCGGATCGTTTAACCGCCCATCTTCTTCCACCGGCAACCACGGATGCTGTTTCATCAGCTCGGCGGTATACATCCCGATACCGGCTTTTTTGGCATCTTTACCGTTAGCGCTGTACACCCGCACCCGCTCCATCCCGCAGCTCGGGGATTTTGCACAGACGATATAACCGCAAAGGCCGGTCAGCGGCGCTACGCGTTTTTCGGCGTAACTCTGCATCTTTTCGGTGACGTCGATGCTCTCGTCATTGCTGAAACGCATCACGATACTGTCATCCATTTTCACCAGACGCAGCGCCGGACGCGGCGTCGGTAAGCCTATCGCCATTTCCGGGCAGATCGGCTCGAACCGCACATAAGGCGCCAGTTGCTCTACGGCAAACGCCAGACGTTTATGCCCGCCATCAAAGCGGACATTTTCACCCAGCAGGCATGCACTGATACCAATCGGAATTGTTTTCGTCATTGTCGGCGCCTTGTGTCCCAGAAAGGAAAGTAAGAGGTGGTATTGATTCATCACCCTTATGTATAACTTTAGCACAAGTTATACATAAAAATAATATTGTACAGGTTTATCGACAGGCAATAAAAAACCCCGCGGGGAAACGGGGTTTCTGGCTCCTCCCCCTTCGCAGGGGAGGGAGCTAAATCAGTAAAAGTCTTGGGTCGCCATCTCGGCATGACTCAGCCATACCGGCTTATCGCTGGTTTTCATCCAGACACGGTGTAAATAGCTGTAAAAACGGGCGCGGTCAGCGCGGAACAGCATGACCGGCAGGGCCAGAACACCGGCAGCGATAACAAAAGCGCGGCGGGCCAGTATGCGGGTCATTGTGTATGGCGTGTAATCATTCATCGCGTTGCTCCTGTGCAATTTGGAAAGTTTTCGGAAACTGTAAGTTGTGAAAAATATACTGCAATTGATGAAATTTTACTACTCATCTGACCACTTTAAAGTGTAAATTTTCGCCAATTTTGGCCTGTTGCTGTAATTGAGTTACAAAATGGTTAAATAAATACGTAACCCAGGTTAACCACCAATTCCTAAGTCATTGGAGTAACAGCAAGGCAGCAGGCGAAAGCATCCCGATGAGCGGACTCAGGTCAGTGATTCGGGTTAGTGAGCGCAGGTAACGCCGCTGTGGCTTTAAGGACGAAGGAATTTTTATACTTTTTTTACACGCAGGAACGCTTTCTTTTCAGGATCTTTTCCCGCCTTTCCTTATTCTCGCCACAACATAAAAACACACCTGTGGAGGTGGATTGTGAGTGTTGGCGTAATCTGCGGCGCATTACTGGTTCTTCTGCTGCTCGGCTATCTGGTTTATGCCCTGCTGAATGCGGAGGATTTTTAAATGGCTGCAACCGGATTCTTACTGATTGCCAGTTTTATGCTGGTGCTTTTGCTGCTGGCAAAACCACTGGGTAACTTTATTGCTCAACTGATTGAAGGACAGCCCGGCGCATTTATTCAGCGCATAGAAAACGGTGTTTTACGCACGTCTGGCAGCAGCAATGCTGAAATGAACTGGTGGCAGTATGCACTGGCGATCATGGTATTTAACATTCTGGGCATTATCGTGCTGATGGCGCTGCTGATGGCGCAAGGCGTATTGCCGATGAACCCGCAGCATTTCGGCGGATTGTCATGGGATCTGGCCTTTAATACCGCAGTGAGTTTCGTGACCAACACCAACTGGCAGGCTTACAGCGGCGAAAGCACGCTGAGCTATCTCAGCCAGATGGTCGGGCTGACTGTGCAAAACTTCCTCTCCGCAGCGACCGGTATCGCCGTGGCGTTTGCCCTGATCCGCGCCTTTGCACGCCCTTCAGCACACACCATCGGCAATGCCTGGACGGATTTATGGCGCATCACACTGTATCTGCTGCTGCCGGTGTCTTTCCTGCTGGCACTGTTTTTCGTCAGTCAGGGGGTACTGCAAAACTTCGAAGCGTATCAGCACATCACCACACTGGAAGGCCTGCAACAGACCTTACCTATGGGGCCGGTGGCTTCGCAGGAAGCCATCAAAATGCTCGGCACCAACGGCGGTGGCTTCTTCGGTGCCAACTCTGCCCATCCGTTTGAGAACCCGACCGCACTGACCAACATGGTGCAGATGCTGGCGATTTTCATTATCCCTTGTGCCTTGTGCTTCGCTTTTGGCCGCGTGGTCGGCGATAACCGTCAGGGGCACGCGCTGGTCTGGGCGATGTCGGTGATTTTCGTGGTGTCGGTCGTGGTAGTGATGTACGCCGAGCTCAAAGGCAATCCGCACTTCATGGCACTTGGCGCCAGCAGCAATTTTAATATGGAAGGTAAGGAAAGCCGCTTCGGCATTCTGGCCTCCAGCCTGTACGCCGTCGTCACTACGGCGGCCTCGTGCGGTGCGGTCAACGCCATGCACGATTCCTTTACGGCACTCGGCGGTATGGTGCCGATGTGGCTGATGCAGATTGGCGAAGTGGTGTTCGGCGGCGTGGGTTCCGGTCTGTACGGCATGCTGCTGTTTGTACTGCTGACGGTGTTTATCGCCGGGCTGATGATTGGCCGTACACCGGAATATCTCGGTAAGAAAATCGACGTTTACGATATGAAGATGACCGCGCTGGCAATCCTGGTGACACCGACGCTGGTGCTGCTCGGCACGGCACTGGCGCTGGTCACCGACGCCGGTCGCGCAGGCATTTTAAACCCCGGCGCGCACGGATTCAGTGAAGTGCTGTATGCGGTGTCTTCCGCCGCCAATAACAACGGCAGTGCGTTTGCCGGGCTGAGCGTCAATACACCGTTCTACAACCTGTTGCTGGCAGCCTGTATGTTCTTCGGCCGCTTCGGCGTCATCATTCCGGTGCTGGCGATTGCCGGTTCTCTGGTGATGAAAAAACGCCAGCAGGCAGGCAACGGCACGTTGCCGACATCCGGCCCGCTGTTCATCGGTCTGCTGGTCGGTACCGTGTTGTTAGTCGGTGCACTGACCTTTATTCCGGCGCTGGCGCTGGGACCGGTGGCAGAACATTTGCAGGTCTGGTCAGCACAGTAATGCTGCGTAACTCGTTGAACTGATGAATATAGAGACTAAAAAGATGAGTCGTAAACAACGTGCGTTATTTGAACCCCGTCTGATCCGCACTGCCCTGCTGGATTCGGTGAAAAAACTGGATCCCCGTGTTCAGTGGCGCAATCCGGTGATGTTCGTGGTGTATCTGGGCAGCATTCTGACCACACTGATCTGGCTGGCAATTCTGCTGCACCGGACCGACGGCAGCGCGGCTTTTACCGGCAGCGTGTCGCTGTGGCTGTGGTTTACCGTGCTGTTCGCCAACTTCGCCGAAGCACTGGCGGAAGGCCGCAGCAAGGCGCAGGCGCAGAGCCTGAAAGGCGTGCAGAAAACCAGTTGGGCGAAAAAAATCTACGAACCACGCCCTGAATCGCCGGTGATTAAAGTCGCCGCCGATACCCTGCGCAAAGGCGATTACGTGCTGATCGAAGCAGGCGATACCGTGCCATGCGACGGTGAAGTGCTGATCGGCGGTGCATCGGTGGATGAAAGCGCCATTACCGGTGAATCTGCGCCGGTGATCCGCGAATCCGGCGGCGACTTCTCCTCGGTCACCGGCGGGACGCGCGTCTTGTCAGACTGGCTGGTGGTCGAATGTTCGGCGAACCCTGGAGATACCTTCCTCGACCGTATGATTGCGATGGTCGAAGGTGCGAAACGCCGCAAAACGCCAAACGAAGTGGCGCTGACGATTTTGCTGGTGGCGCTGACGCTGGTGTTCGTGCTGGCTACCGCCACGCTGTATCCGTTCTCGCTGTTCAGTGTTGACGCCAGTCACGCTGGTATTCCGGTGACTGTCACCGTGCTGGTCGCCCTGCTGGTGTGTCTGATCCCGACCACCATCGGCGGTTTGCTGTCGGCGATTGGCGTGGCGGGTATGAGCCGCATGCTGGAAGCGAACGTCATCGCCACCAGCGGCCGTGCGGTGGAAGCCGCCGGTGACGTGGATGTGCTGCTGCTGGATAAAACCGGCACCATCACGCTCGGTAACCGCCAGGCATCGCAGTTCCTGCCCGCGCCGCAGGTGACGGAACAGGAACTGGCCGATGCCGCGCAGTTATCCTCTCTGGCTGATGAAACGCCGGAAGGCCGCAGTATCGTGGTGCTGGCGAAGCAGCGTTTTAACCTGCGCGAACGCGATATTCATTCGCTGAATGCAACCTTCGTGCCCTTCTCCGCGCAAACCCGCATGAGCGGCGTCAACGTCGGTGACCGCAGCATCCGTAAAGGTGCGGTTGACGCTATCCGTCGCCATGTGGAATCCAACGGCGGTACCTTCCCGAAAGCCGTCGAGGGGCTGGTGGAAACCGTGGCGCGTAAAGGCGGCACGCCGCTGGTGGTAGCAGAAGGCGCTAAAGTACTGGGCGTGGTTGAGCTGAAAGATATTGTCAAAGGCGGTATCAAGGAACGCTTTGCCGAGCTGCGCAAAATGGGCATTAAAACGGTGATGATCACCGGGGATAACCGCCTGACCGCCGCCGCGATTGCCGCCGAAGCGGGCGTGGATGATTTTCTGGCGGAAGCCACACCGGAAGCCAAACTGGCATTGATTCGTCAGTATCAGTCAGAAGGTCGTCTGGTGGCGATGACCGGCGATGGTACCAACGATGCGCCGGCGCTGGCACAGGCCGATGTCGCGGTGGCGATGAACTCCGGGACGCAGGCAGCGAAGGAAGCCGGGAACATGGTCGATCTCGACTCCAACCCGACCAAGCTGATTGAAGTGGTGCATATCGGTAAACAAATGCTGATGACACGCGGCTCGCTGACCACCTTCAGTATTGCCAACGACGTGGCGAAGTATTTCGCCATTATCCCGGCGGCGTTCGCGGCAACCTATCCGCAACTCAATGCGCTGAACGTGATGCACCTGACGTCGCCGTCTTCGGCCATTATGTCGGCGGTCATTTTCAACGCCCTGGTGATTGTGTTCCTGATCCCGCTGGCGCTGAAAGGGGTGAGCTATAAAGCCATGAGTGCCGCCGCCCTGTTGCGCCGTAACCTGTGGATTTATGGTGCGGGCGGGCTGCTGGTGCCGTTTGTGGGTATCAAGCTGATAGACGTGATCCTGACCGTTTTACATCTGAGCTGATTTTTAAGGAAGACCATTATGTCCGTTACAAGAATGTCCTATGTGCGTCCGGCTCTGGTGATGACAGTTCTGCTGACGCTGGCAACTGGCGTCGTTTATCCGCTGCTGACCACCGGCGTTTCAGAGCTGGTATTTCGCCCGCAGGCGATGGGTTCGCTGATTAAAGACAGCGGCAATAAAGTGATTGGCTCAGAACTGATCGGGCAGAATTTTACCCGCAATGATTACTTCTGGGGCCGGCCGTCCGTCACCTCCGATTCGCCGTATAACCCGATGGCGTCGGCAGGGAGTAATCTGGCGGCCAGTAACCCGGCGCTGGATCAGGCAGTGAAAGACCGCGTGGCAGCGCTGCGCAAAGCCAATCCGCAAAGCCCGGCAACGGTGCCGGTGGATCTGGTGACCAGCAGCGGCAGCGGACTGGATCCGCAGATTTCAGTGGAAGCGGCACAATGGCAGGCTCCGCGCATTGCTGCCGCACGCGGGCTGCCACTGGCGCAAGTGAATAAATTGATTGATGATAATACATCATCACCGCTGATTGGTTACCTTGGCCCCGACGTCGTTAATGTGCTCGGCCTGAATCAGGCGCTGGATGAACTGAAAACCCATTAACCAACCTCACAGGATAATATGACAGAAGATCGCCCCGATCCCGACAGCCTGCTGGCGCTCGCCAACGAGAAGCCACGCGGGCAACTGAAAGTCTTTTTCGGTGCCTGCGCGGGCGTCGGTAAAACTTTTGCCATGTTGCAGGAGGCGCAGCGCCTGCGCGCCACCGGCCTCGACGTGCTGGTTGGCGTGGTGGAAACCCACGGCAGGCAGGAAACACAGGCGCTGTTGCCGGGGCTTTCTCTGTTACCGCCGAAACGCATTCAACACCGCGGACGTCAGGTGCAGGAGTTTGACCTCGATGCTGCGCTGGCCCGCCGCCCTGCCCTGATCCTGATGGACGAACTGGCGCACAGTAATGCTGCCGGTTCGCGCCATCCGAAACGCTGGCAGGATGTCGAAGAGTTACTCGATGCCGGTATCGACGTATTTACCACCGTGAACGTTCAGCATCTGGAAAGCCTGAACGATGTGGTCAGCGGCGTCACCGGCATCATTATTCGTGAAACGGTTCCCGACCGTCTGTTTGATGGCGCCAGCGAAGTCGTGCTGGTGGATTTACCCCCCGATTCCCTGCGTCAGCGCCTGAAAGAAGGCAAAGTTTATATTCCCGGTCAGGCCGAACGCGCCATCGAACACTTCTTCCGCAAAGGCAATCTGATTGCCCTGCGCGAGCTGTCCCTGCGTCGTACCGCCGACCGGGTGGACGACCAGATGCGCGAATACCGCGATGATCAGGGCATCAGCCGTGTCTGGCATACCCGCGATGCGCTGTTGCTGTGTATCGGTCACGGTGGCGGCAATGAGAAATTAGTCCGCGTCGCCTCGCGCCTTGCAGCGCGCCTCGGTTGCGTCTGGCACGCGGTGTATGTCGAAACCCCGCGTCTGCACCGTTTACCTGAAGGTCAGCGTCGCGCCATTTTGCGTTCCCTGAAACTGGCGCAGGAACTGGGGGCAGAAACTGCCACGCTCTCCGATCCGCAGGAGGAACAGGCGATTTTGCGTTACGCCCGCGAACATCGTTTGGGCAAAATCATGACCGGCAGACGCCGTGAAAAGCGCTGGAAATTCAGCGCCAGTTTTGCTGATAAGCTGGCGGAAATCGCGCCCGATCTCGATTTAATCGTCGTCGGGCTGGAAGATGCACCGGTCACGCCCCTGCGCAAAGAGCAGGACTCGCGCACGTTTGCTGATCGCTTCAGTCGCCAGTTGTGGGGCTGTGCACTGGCCGTGGCGCTGTGCGCGGTGATCACCGTGATGTCGCAATGGCTGGTGCCGACGTTCGATCAGGCCAATCTGGTGATGGTGTATCTGCTCGGCGTGGTGATTGTCGCGCTGTTTTATGGCCGCTGGCCGTCGGTGCTGGCGGCGGTGATTAACGTCATCAGCTTTGATCTGTTTTTCGTGCAACCCCGTGGCTCGCTGGCGGTGACTGACGCGCAATATCTGGTGACTTTCGGCGTGATGCTGACTGTCGGCATACTGATCGGGAACCTGACAGCAGGGGTGCGTTATCAGGCGCGTATCGCCCGTCACCGTGAAAAGCGTGCGCAGCATCTGTATGAAATGTCCAAAGGGCTGAGCCAGTCGCTGACGCCGGAAGCCATCGCGCAGACCAGCCGCCACTTTATTTCTTCCAGTCTGAATGCCAAAACCGCCATTTTGCTGCCGCAGGAGAACGGTGAACTGGCGCAGCCTGCGGGTGAAATCACCTCGATTGTGGTGGATGACGCTATCGCCCGCTGGAGTTTCGACAAAAAACTGCCAGCCGGTGCGGGCACGGATACCCTGCCTGGCGTGCCGTACCAGCTTCTGCCGCTGATTGCATCCGGCGAATCACGCGGCCTGCTGGCGGTCGAACCGCCGAATATCCGTCAGTTGTTAGTGCCTGAACAGCAGCGTCTGTTGCAGACCTTTACCGTGCTGATTGCCAATGCGCTTGAACGTCTGCATCTGGCTGCCCGCGCGGAAACGGCACGGCTGGAAACCGAACGCGAACAATTGCGCAACTCGCTGCTTTCAGCGCTTTCCCACGATTTACGTACCCCACTGACGGTGCTTTTCGGGCAGGCGGAAATCCTTACGCTGGATCTGGCGTCGGAGGGCTCGAAGCACGCACCGCAGGCCAGCCAGATCCGCCAGCAGGTGCTGAGCACCACGCGGCTGGTGAATAATCTGCTGGATATGGCGCGCATTCAGTCCGGCGGATTTAATTTGCGCAAAGAGTGGCAGTCAGTGGAAGAAATCACCGGCAGCGCATTGCGGATGCTCGAACCCGTACTGGCGCACGACAACATCGAAATTGATTTGCCGAAGGAAATGGTGTTGGTTAACTGCGATGCCAGCCTGATTGAACGGGTGCTGATCAATTTGCTGGAAAATGCCCATAAATATGCCGGAACCGGTGCGACAATTGGCATTAAAGCCACGCCGCTGGATGAATGGCTGGAGATGGAAGTCTGGGATAACGGCCCTGGTATTCCGGCTGGCGCCGAGCACACCATTTTCGAAAAATTCGCCCGCGGTAATAAAGAATCCGCCATTCCGGGTGTGGGGTTGGGATTAGCGATTTGTCGTGCCATTATTGAGGTGCACGACGGACGGATCTGGGCGGAAAATGGCCCGAACGGCGGTGCGCGTTTTCGTTTCAGGCTGCCGCTCGAGGCATCGCCGGAGATGGAAAGTGACATGGAATCAGACATCGACGAGGTATCGTGAGCGCATCCCCGATAAATATTTTAATTGTTGAAGACGAAAAAGAGATCCGCCGCTTTGTGCGTACGGCACTGGAGGCGGAAGGCCTGCGGGTGTTTGAAAGTGAAACGCTGCAACGCGGGCTGATTGAGGCCGGCACGCGTAAACCGGATCTGGTTATTCTCGACCTCGGATTACCAGACGGTGACGGCCTGACCTATATTCGTGATTTGCGCCACTGGAGCGCCATCCCGATTATTGTGCTGTCGGCACGCACCCGTGAGGAAGACAAAATTGCCGCGCTGGATGCCGGTGCCGATGATTTTCTCACCAAGCCGTTTGGCGTCGGTGAACTGCTGGCGCGGGTTCGTGTGGCCCTGCGCCGCCATACGGGCAGCGCGCAGGAAAGCCCGCTGGTGACGTTTTCTGATGTGACGGTAGATTTGATCAACCGGCGCGTACAGCGTAACGGTGATGATTGTCATCTGACGCCGATTGAGTTTCGTCTGCTGGCCGAACTGCTGGCGAACAGCGGCAAAGTCATTACTCAGCGTCAGTTACTGAGCCACGTATGGGGCCCGAATTACGTCGAACACAGCCATTATCTGCGCATCTACATGGGGCATTTGCGCCAGAAACTGGAAGCCGACGCCACCCGGCCACGTCATTTACTGACCGAAACCGGCGTGGGCTATCGCTTTATGCCTTAGGTTCGTCAGTCTGCGGTTTGGTTTCGGCAAATTCGGCTTCCAGACTTTCTGCAGCCTGCTGCAAAATCGCACTCACCCGCACCACCTGTTCCGGCGTTAAATCCGCACGCATCATGTTACCGCGCAGTGCATGCCTCAGGCGGTGCATCGACTCATGAATGCCCTCTGCCAGGTTGTTTTCACGCGGACGCTGCGCGCCAGCCAGACGGGCAAAAATCACATCAACCACCGCCTGATGTTGCGCCAGTTCCACTTTACCGGCTTCGGTGATCTGATAACTTTTCCGGCCATTACCTGTGGCGACAGGCTCGAGGAAATCCTGCTCTTCCAGCAGCGTCAGCGTCGGATAAATCACGCCAGGGCTTGGTACGTAAAGACCTGACGATGCCTCTTCAATCGCTTTGATCAACTCATAACCATGGCTCGGTTTTTTCGCCACCAGCGCCAGCAGGACGCGGCGTAAATCACCGTGTTCGAACAGACGATGTACACCGCGCTCGCCACGACCACCCCGACGACCATCGCCACGCCCGCGATGTTCACGCCCTTCCTCACCCCTGTCTTCCCCACGATGACGACCATCACGGCGTAACATATGACGCTCGCTGTGATCACTGCGTTCTGATTCATGACGGCAATGACCGCGATGCCCTTCTTCCCGGCTACCGTGACCGCGATGGCGGCCTTCAAACATTTTGCTAAACATAATTTATGTCCCATTTAGATATATCGAATCATTTCGATATATCTAAACTAGATCGGTTTTCAGAAACTGGCAAGCCGAAAAATGCATTTAGATAACTCTTTTTGATGTCTGAACTTCCGGCAAAAAATGGACAAAAAAAAAGCGCTGAATAATCAGCGCCTTTGATGAGAAGCAGAGAACGGCTTATTTAGCGTCGGCAAGCACTTTGCTGACGATTTCTACCGCTTCTTTCTCGATTTGCTCACGGTGTTCAGCACCGAGGAAGCTTTCACAATAAATCTTGTAAGCTTCTTCTGTACCGGACGGACGGGCCGCGAACCAGCCGTTTTTGGTCATCACTTTCAGGCCGCCGATGGACGCGCCGTTGCCCGGTGCGTTGGTCAGACGGGCGGTGATCGGGTCACCGGCCAGCGTGTCGGCTTTCACCTGTTCAGGAGAAAGTTTAGACAACGCGGCTTTCTGCGCATGAGTCGCAGGTGCCTGAATACGGTTGTAGCTTGGTGCGCCAAAGCGGGCAGCCAGCTCATTGTAATGTTCCTGCGGGTTCTTACCGGTAACGGCAGTAATTTCCGCCGCCAGCAGGCACATGATGATGCCGTCTTTGTCGGTAGACCACGGCGTGCCGTCGAAACGCAGGAAAGAAGCCCCTGCACTTTCTTCGCCACCAAAACCGAAGCTGCCGTCAAACAAACCATCAACGAACCATTTGAAACCAACCGGCACTTCCACCAGTTTACGGCCCAAATCTTCCACCACGCGGTCGATCATCGCACTTGAGACCAGCGTTTTACCGACGGCAACGTCTTTGCCCCACTGCGGACGGTGCTGGAACAGATACTGAATCGCCACCGCCAGATAATGGTTCGGGTTCATCAGACCCGCAGGCGTCACGATACCGTGACGGTCATAGTCAGGATCATTAGCAAAGGCCAGATCGAATTTATCGCGCAGCGCCAGCAGACCCGCCATTGCGGATTCGGACGAGCAGTCCATACGGATCACGCCGTCGTGGTCGAGATGCATGAAACGGAAAGTCTGATCGACTTCATCGTTCACCAGCGTCAGATCCAGTTTGTAATGCTCCGCGATGCGTTTCCAGTATTCGATACCGGAACCGCCGAGGGGATCCACCCCCAGTTTCAGACCCGCTTTCTGAATCGCAGCCATATCAACGATGTCGGTCAGCCCTTCGATAAACGGCTGAACCAAATCTTTCGCTGTCAGATGACCACTTTTCCACGCCAGATCCAGAGACTGACGTTTCACACCTGTCAGTTTCGCGGCCAGCAATGCGTTAGCACGTTTCTCAATCACGGAGGTCAGGTTGGTATCCGCCGGACCGCCGTTGGTCGGGTTATATTTGATGCCGCCATCTTCCGGTGGGTTGTGCGAAGGCGTGATGACGATGCCATCCGCCAGCGCGCCGCCGTTACGGTTATGCGTCAGAATGGCGTGAGACACAGCCGGTGTCGGCGTAAACCCGTTGTTTTCCTGAACAATGACATCAACGCCATTGGCGGTCAGCACTTCCAGCACGGAAATAAACGCCGGTTCAGACAACGCGTGCGTGTCTTTACCCACGTAGCATGGCCCGGTGGTGCCCTGCTCTTTACGCACTTCGGCAATCGCCTGAGCAATCGCCAGAATATGCGCTTCATTAAAGCTGTGACGCAACGCGCTACCGCGATGGCCGGACGTGCCGAATTTCACAGCATGCGCCGTGTTTGCCGGATCCGGTTGCAGAACGTAGTACTGTGACGTTAACTGCGCCACATTGATCAAATCGCTTTGCTGAGCAGGTTGCCCTGCACGGGGGTGATTAGCCACTGGCGCTTCTCCCTTACGCTGAAATTAAAGGGTGCCGCAAACTTTGTCAGTCAGTTCCGTCGGGAACTGCATGAGCTGCATGATGTGTTCAATCATGCTGCGTTTGCGACCTGTGTTGGTATTCGTAATAACCCAATACGGCGTTCCGGGAACGTGTTTAGGCTTGGTATGAATGCCGTTTTGCAGCAAGGTTTGCTGGTCACCGGCAAAGTAAGTCCGCGTGCGCCCGGTCAGAGAGTCGGTCGCCGTCGCAAATTCTTTAGGGTTCAGGGTATACAAGGTCGAGAGGATCAGCATAAAACGGTTAACCGCTTTAGTCTGTTCTGCGTATTCGTCGGACAGCAACAGTTCACGAACGGCGCGGACTTTATCACGCGACGTCGGTGCGGCGGCGGCAGGTTTTTCCTGCGCGACAGTTCCGGCGATAACAGAAGTGGTCACTGGTACGGCAGGAGCGGTCTGACCGGCAGTAAACTTCAACATACGGCGTAAAATATCAGACGCACTTTCACCGATTGCTTGCGTGTGGCTGGCAATGTAGCGGTAGAGTTCTTCGTCAACCTCAATAGTTTTCATCTTTATCCAGTACTGTTTTTCTACTTAATTCATTCGAAAGGATTATACAAATTTCTACGCAGTAACAAACAGAGGAATTGCGCCGCGAAGTAAAATCCAGACAACTTCCCGATTTTGCTGCATGCAGGCTCCGGCCCGTTCTGCTCCTGGTAGTCAAATCCCGCTCAGGCATCTGGCAGAAACTTTCTGTTTTAAAAAATTATCCGCAAGTCATGATAACCTAATGAGATTGTTTATCTGTATGAACTTCTCTATGAAATTACATTATCGCCTGCAAGAATCTGAAGTCGCTGACAGCACTGCACTGCCGGTTTTGCTCATCCACGGATTGTTCGGCACCCTTGATAATCTGGGCATTCTGGCCCGGGACCTGAGACAACAGCATAACGTGTTACAGGTGGATTTGCGTAATCACGGCCAGTCAGGACGTTCTGATGAAATGTCTTACGCCGCCATGGCGCAGGATTTAGTGGAAACGCTGGATGCTGTTGGTTTCCAAAAAGTCATTGTGATCGGCCATTCAATGGGTGGGAAAGCGGCGATGGCGTTGACGGCACTGATCCCCGACCGTATCGAAAAGTTGATCGCCATTGATGTCGCGCCGGTGGATTATCACGTGCGTCGCCATGATGAGATTTTTGCGGCGATTAATGCCGTGACCGAGGCAGGACTCCGCGACCGTACCTCCGCTACCGAATGCATGCGTACGTATATAAAGGAAGACGGCGTGATCCAGTTCCTGCTCAAATCATTCCAGCAGGGAGAATGGCGCTTTAACGTGCCGGTGCTGCTCAGTGAATACGAAACTATTACCGGCTGGGAAGACGTGCCTCCGTGGGATCACCCGGCGCTGTTTATCCGTGGCGGGCTATCGCCGTATGTGCAGGATGAATATCGCGACGCGATTGCCCGACAATTTCCGCAGGCCAAAGCGCATGTGGTGGCGGGAGCCGGTCATTGGGTGCACGCGGAAAAACCCGATGCAGTACTGCGCGCGGTGCACCGTTTCATCGATGCGGCCTGAGGTTTAACATCCTGGGGATAAATTGTGCAAAAAGTCTGCACAACTTAAGAAGTTATCATGAAATCAGGGTAATCAGGCGTTGTGAACCCCTGGTGCGCCAGTGTATGATTGCGCGCTATAATTTTGCCGCCCCGTTTACTCACAGTGAGTCGCGGGAGGTGAATTGGGTCAGGGTTTCTTAGCCCGAAATGTGTGAAACGCTCGTCAGGAACCGGCTTGCGGTTTTCCGATGTAAAAACTTCCCTGGTTGTACCGCTACCTATGGCAAAAGAACAACTGGATCGCACGACGATTGATCTGTTCGCAGATGACCGTCGTCCGGGGCGTCCAAAAACAAATCCGCTATCCCGTGATGAACAGCTCAGGATCAATAAGCGCAACCAGTTACGCCGCGATAAAGCGAGCGGCCTGCGTCGTGTGGAGCTGAAAATGAATGCCGATGCTGTTGATATGCTCAATAAGCTGGCAGAAGAACGCAATATCAGTCGTAGCGAATTGATTGAAGAGATGCTGCTGTCGCATCTTAACGGTCATGAAGGCTGATTGAAAAGCGGGTAACCCTCTCAGGCTACCCGTTTGTTTTTTCTTACTTATTCCATATTAATTCACGTCTTCCTGCTCAGAACGTTTCCCAGTTTTCAGCACTTTTCGCCGAAAGCATGCTGGTATCCGGACGCAATAACGGTGCGGAAATTGACTTCCCCGGACGTGAACCGACGCTCGTCACGCTATCTTTAAGTTTGAACGTAGCAACGGCATTGTTCAGCAATGAAGCCTGCTCTTCCAGTGATACTGCAGCCTGCGACGCCTGTTCTACCAGCGCGGCGTTCTGCTGTGTGACGCTGTCCATTTCTGTGACGGCAACCGCCACCTGACTGATTCCTTTGCTTTGCTCATCGGATGCAGAGGCGATTTCCGCCATGATGTCAGTGACATGCGTAATTGAGCGCACCACTTCATTCATCGTCTGACCGGCGTTTTCAACCAATTTCGAACCGCTGTCGACGCGGGAAACCGATTCGCTGATGAGCTGCTCGATTTCTTTCGCCGCCTGCGCACTGCGTTGTGCAAGATTGCGCACTTCGCTGGCAACCACTGCAAAACCGCGCCCCTGCTCGCCCGCACGTGCCGCTTCGACGGCAGCATTCAGCGCCAGAATGTTGGTCTGGAAAGCGATGCTGTTAATCACAGAAGTGATTTCAGCAATTTTCTTCGAGCTGCCGGAGATATCTTTCATGGTGCTGACCACGTCTGCCACGATGTTGCCGCCCTTCTGCGCGGTGGTGGAAGCCTCCATCACCAGCTGGCTGGCGTGATGCGCGTTATCGGCATTGTGTTTAACGGTAGCCGTCAGTTCTTCCATGCTGGCAGCGGTTTCTTCCAGCGCCGACGCCTGTTCTTCCGTACGGGAAGACAAATCGTTGTTCCCGGCTGAAATTTCTGACGCGCCCTGATAGATGTGATTGGTGCAGTTGCGGATGGTCTGAACGGTATTGACCAGGCTCAACTGCATCTCGTTCAGCAACGGAATCAGCTTACCGGCGCAGTTTTTACCGAATTCTTCCAGATAAAACGTCAGATCGCCGCTGGCGATCACCGCGAAGTGACCGCGGATTTTATCCAGCGGCTTCACCAGCGCCATCACCAGATAACGGTCAGTCAGCAATAAAATCACCAGCCCGATACCAAATGCCGTCAGCAGAATCACTTTGCTAAATGACGTCAGATGGGTGGATTGCCGTTGTGCCGCATCAAAATCGACAGCGATCTGACCGCTGACTTTTTCCATTGATGAGCCAAAGCTGCGGCTCAGTGCAGGCACGGTGGAATTGGCTAGCTGGTTATAGGACTCCGTATTTTTGCTGCGGGCTGCGTCGAACAATGGCGTGACGCCCTGCGTGATCAGATTTTCCCAACTGGTGATTAATTCCTGCACGGAGGAATCTTCCAGCCCCGGATGCGGTGCCGCTTTAAAACTGGCCAGAGCCTGCGTCAGCCCGCTGAGTGATTGTTTGGCGGTATCAAAAATTTCCGGACCTTTTGACGGATCGGCCTGAAGCTGTGCCACGGCGCGGCTCAGGCGCGTCACGGTACGAAAATACTGATCATTTCCTTTATTGATCAGCGCCATATTGTTGACCAGCTCGGTACTATTTTTGGTATTTTGGGTCAGTGTGTCCAGTGAGGTGACGGTGTAAAGGGAAACACCTGCCCACATGACGCAAAAGATGCCAAGAATGGTTAATAAAGCGGCCCTGATGGTGATATTTTTTAAAAACTGCACGATATGCCTCTCTCGAAACATGTCTGTTTCTGGCCTGAGGATTGACGGGGATGCGGAGAATCAAGACAGGTAACCAGCAGGCAAGTGCCCCAGGACATGTTTGAACACCTCTCCGGGCATCGATTTCTTTATTATGTTGAGATTGCTCCCGAATCATCTATCGGCGGAATGTTCTCGAAATTTAGTATTGTGACGACTTATTTCTCAAACTTGCTTTTGACCTTATTAAGCCTGAGGTTAATTCGCCGCAGGTGAAAGCACACAAAGGCGATAACACATAAAAATATTGCCCGATAAACTTATTTCCCAGTTAAGAAGGCGAGCAGAAGCATATTCTCCGCCGCACGAGTTTGCTATCATCTGCATTATTATTGCCTGCGTTGCAGAGCACTTCATTGAGAACAAGAGGTTAGGTAATCTTATGGCCGTTGTAGGTATCTTCTTTGGATCCGATACAGGTAACACCGAAAACATCGCAAAAATGATCCAGAAGCAATTGGGTAAAGATGTTGCAGAGGTGCATGACATTGCGAAGAGCAGCAAAGAGGATCTGGAAAAATTCGATATTTTGCTTATCGGCATTCCAACCTGGTATTACGGTGAAGCGCAGTGTGACTGGGACGACTTTTTCCCAACGCTGGAAGAGATAGATTTCGAAGGTAAGCTGGTGGCACTGTTTGGTTGCGGTGACCAGGAAGACTACGCCGAATATTTCTGCGATGCGCTGGGCACCGTGCGCGATATCATTGAGCCACGCGGCGCAGTGATTGTCGGACATTGGCCTACCGAAGGTTACCACTTTGAAGCATCTAAAGGCCTGGCGGATGATAAGCACTTCATAGGACTGGCAATTGACGAAGATCGTCAGCCCGAACTGACCAGCGAACGTGTTGATGCCTGGGTGAAACAGATCACAGAAGAACTTAGCCTTTCTGAAATTATTGGCTAAAAACCCTGTTGGCCCTGAGGATTTATTCTACAATTGAAGGGCCAAACTATTACTGAAATTAACAATTTAACTGCTACAAAATTGTAACTTTCGGTCGTATCAAGGTACACTGAGTTCCTCTGTTTTTTCTATTGATCAAGTCGTTGCATTCCAAATGTGACCGGCAATTTGTGATCTTTATTAACAGGCTGTCGTTGACGAGAATTGGCACATTGCGTTAAACGAAGAGACTAAACGAATAATTTTGTGCCGCCGATGCCACAGGCTGCATGCCTCAACTTGATTAGCACATAGTAACAGGACTGAATCCGCATGACTGACAACAACACCGCACTGAAGAAAGCCGGCTTAAAAGTCACGCTTCCGCGCCTCAAAATCCTGGAAGTGCTGCAAGCGCCGGAAGGTCATCACGTTAGTGCGGAAGATCTTTACAAGCAACTGATTGATATGGGTGAAGAAATTGGCCTGGCGACGGTTTACCGCGTTCTGAACCAGTTTGACGACGCCGGTATTGTCACCCGTCATAACTTCGAAGGCGGCAAGTCCGTATTCGAACTGACCCAGCAACATCACCACGACCACCTGATCTGTCTGGATTGCGGTCGTGTGATCGAATTCCGTGACGAATATATTGAAGGTCGTCAGCGTGAGATTGCTAAGAAACACGGTATCAAGCTCACCAACCACAGCCTGTATCTGTACGGCCACTGTGAAGCAGGCGATTGCCGCGAAGATGACTCTTTGCACAACGATAAACCTGCGCAGTAATCTGCACAGGCTTTGACTAAATTAACCGCTGAAAAGCGGTTTTTTTATGTCTGATATCGACGCAGATTGAGCCCGGATAGCAGGCATAAAAAACCCCGGCAAGCCGGGGTATGTTTCGCTGCTGAGATTCACGGCTTAGGTGAATTGTTCGTTTTTATTTCCTGCCAGATTTTCCCGCAATCAGCAGCATATGCCTGACCGTCGCCAGTTTTACGCGCCGTCAGACATCGCTGATAATCCACCACGCGCACCGTCTCCTGTTCTGCAAATTGCTGGTGGGCTTTTTCCTGTTTCAGTTTATTCAGTAACACCTCGCAGGATGCCAGTTTGTCCGGATTGCCTTCTGACGTATTGATACAGGCACGGTAATCTTCCCGCGTTTGGGATATTTGTGCCTGATCGGCGGTGGGTGCACAACCGGCCAGCAAAACAGCCGAAACCATGATCATCAGTAATTTATTCATCGACATAGCGACCTCAGAAAATAGTAAATGGAGCGATAACGATGAATTTCACGTCTTTTTCATCCTGGAAAATGTTGCCGTAACCGCCGCCCCAGCTCGGTATGTCCGAATGGTTGTCGTACTGGGTGTAATGCAGTTTGAACAACGTCCCTTTGGCGCGCCCTTCCTGAATGGTGTACAGCGCATCCAGGCTCCATGCGCTTTCTTTCAGACGCTGGCTCTGGTCATAAGCGGCGTTGGTGCTCGGTTTGGCATCCCAGGCATAGACGTACGAACCACCGACCGCGAAGCCCGGTAAATCCCATTTCGCCAGATCATACAATACGCCTGCATATACTGCTTTTTCACCGTTGGCGTTGAAGTCCGAGCGGTTGTCCCACCACACATCAAGACGGCCGTTTGAGGAAGAATAAGTCGGGGTCATGCGCTGCAGGAAGTAGCCCTGATTCCCTTCCGCTTTCACCATCGTCCCTTCCAGACGCCAGTTAAACTGCCCGGTGGTATAGCCAAAGGTCAGTGCCTGCAACCATGCCAGACCGTCATACAGACTGTTCGGATCATTCTTGTCACTGATGCGGTCTTCTGCACCATAGAACTGATAGCTGGTGGTCAGCGGATTGCCCAGCAGATCCATTTTGTACGAGGCCTTAGCAAAGTACTGATCGACATAACTTTCAGCCTGGCCAAATGCGCCTTCCAGTACGAAGTCATTTTTAAAATCATATTTCGCACCGAGCGAATGAATATAAGAAACGCCGGTTTTCTTGTCATTCTGGCGGAAATCATCCATTTCCAGATGCCACGGCGATTTATATTCATCAGCCCACATATAGGAGAAACTCAGTTCACCCGGGTCACCGAAATCGTGTTTATAACCGGCTTCCGCACCGCGATACGTACCCGGCATAAAGCTCCAGTGCGGTGCGATCAGCGTCTGTCCGGTAGGCTGAATATACCCTGCGTGCCCCCAGAATCCGCCATATTTGAATTTACCGGCTGCCTTATAAAGACTGACCCCACTTTTATCCCCGGAGTAATCTTCGTCGTAGGCGCGGTTGCTGTTAGAAAAGGCGATTTCGTTGGGATGGCCGCTCTCGCTGCTCTCGGCCATTTCAATCGCCGTAAAGGCTGCGATATCAATACCAAACATGTCCCAGGCATAGCCGGAAGAAAAATCGAGGTTCAGGTTAGCGGTAGAATGCGAAAGGTTGGTTGTATAGTCTTTGTAGTGGTCACTCGCCGGATCCATGTCCTTGCGGTCACGTTCACGCTGCCAGTAGTACACACCGCCGGTCAGTGTGGAATCATCAATAAAACCGGCTGCTTTGGTCTCTTGTGAAAACATCATTCCGCCACCCAGTAAGGTGCCGGCGAGAGAATACATGGCAGGTTTCAGGTAAGCCGATCCCCTGCCCCTGTTACGGTGCTTGTGCATAGAGATTCCTCATGTTGACTAAAAAAACGAGCAAAACCCAAACGGGTATAAAAAGCGGTCGCCAGAGGCGTAACCGGTTAAATCAACATCAAGAGTATTTTTCGCGACGCGAATTATCAATGAGTAATTAATCATTAATTATCGAAATATGACAAAGTGCACATAAAGATGAAAAAGCATTACAGAGGTATGCAGGAAAGGATTAAAGCAATGGACTATAATAATATATAATTAAAACATACGATTAAACAAAATCATCTTACAGTTTAAACGTTTCAGCAATATGAACGGCTGTGGCACAACGTTTTAAAAGTAAGCATAGGAAATACATTAATTCGCGACGAAAAACAAAAGGCATCTCTGACAAGAATAACAGGCGAAAAAAAACGCAGCCTGAACTGCGTTTTTATTACCTCATACTGAGGGCTTACGCGACGGGTTTGCTTTCCCAGGTATCACGCAGGCCAACGGTACGGTTAAACACCAGATGTTCAGCACTTGAGTAGCGATTGTCGGCACAGAAGTAACCTTCACGCTCAAACTGCAGGCTGATTTCAGCCTGTGCAGCCACCAGTGATGGCTCCACGAAACCGTGGGAAATCACCAGGGAATCCGGGTTGATGGTGGTCAGGAAGTCTTCCGCCTGGCCCGGGTTTGCGACGCTGAACAGACGGTCATACAGGCGGAACTCAGCCGGTTTGCCTTCAGACGCGGACACCCAGTGGATCACGCCTTTCACCTTGCGGCCATCGGCAGGATCTTTGCTCAGCGTGTCGATATCGTAAGAACAGAAGATAGTGGTGATATTCCCTTCCTCGTCTTTCTCGATACGTTCTGCTTTGATCACATACGCATTACGCAGGCGCACTTCTTTGCCCAACACCAGACGCTTGTACTGCTTGTTGGCTTCTTCGCGGAAATCAGCCTGATCGATGTAAATCTCACGGGTAAACGGCACTTCGCGGGTGCCCATTTCCGGTTTGCCCGGATGATTCGGCATCTTCACCATCTGCACATCATCACCGGTAAAGTTTTCAATGATCACTTTAACCGGATTGATAACCGCCATGGCGCGCGGTGCGTTCTCGTTGAGATCGTCACGGATGCAAGATTCCAGCGCCATCATTTCAACGTTGTTATCCTGCTTGGTAACGCCGATACGACGGCAGAATTCACGGATAGATGCCGCGGTATAGCCCCGGCGACGCAGACCTGAAACGGTCGGCATGCGCGGGTCATCCCAGCCTTCAACAATCTTCTCGGTCACCAGCAGGTTCAGCTTGCGCTTGGACATGATGGAGTATTCGAGATTCAGACGGGAGAATTCGTACTGACGCGGGTGGCATGGAATAGAAATATTATCCAGAACCCAGTCGTACAGACGACGGTTATCCTGGAATTCCAGCGTACACAGCGAATGGGTGATCCCTTCCAGCGCATCGGAAATGCAGTGGGTGAAATCGTACATCGGATAGATGCACCATTTTTTACCGGTCTGGTGATGTTCTGCGAATTTAATACGGTACAGAACCGGATCACGCATCACAAAGAATGGCGAGGCCATATCGATTTTTGCACGCAGACACGCAGCGCCTTCGGCGAACTCACCGTTACGCATTTTTTCAAATAACGCAATGTTCTCTTCCACGGTGCGATCGCGGTACGGGCTGTTTTTACCCGGCGACGTCAGGGAGCCGCGATATTCACGGATCTGGTCAGGAGACAGTTCATCAACATACGCCAGACCTTTGTTGATCAGTTCAAGCGCATAAGCATGCAGTTGATCAAAATAGTCCGAGGAGTAATGAATATCGCCGCTCCAGTCGAAACCTAACCACTGGACGTCGCGTTTGATTGACTCAACGAATTCGATGTCTTCTTTTGCCGGGTTGGTATCGTCAAAACGCAGATTACACTGGCCCTGATAGTCTTGCGCGATGCCGAAATTCAGGCAGATAGATTTCGCATGACCGATGTGCAGATAACCATTAGGCTCAGGTGGGAAACGGGTGTGAACGGTATTGTGTTTCCCGGTCGCCAGATCTTCATCAATAATCTGACGGATAAAATTTGTTGGGCGGGCTTCAGCCTCACTCATTGTGCAATTCCTCTACGCAACATTGACTCTACGGATAACCGCTTATGTTCCAACAAGCCACGCCGGGAAACAACCGTTAGTTGCATTAAATCGTGGTTATCTCTGCTGCCTCTGTCCTCAGACAATAAAAAGCGGGAAGAGATCGCTCTCTTCCCGCTGTCACTACGTCGACCTGTTACGTCATCCGCAGGGTTATTTGCCCTGGATATCGAACAGTTTCGTTTGACCGGCAACCACTGAACCGCTGGCCAGTGACGTCACACCGGTATAATCATCAATATTGCTGACGACTACCGGGCTGATCATTGAGCGCGCATTGGCATTCAGATAATCCAGATCCAGTTCCAGTACAGGCTGACCGGCAGTGACTGTTGTCCCTTCTTCAACCAGGCGGGTAAAGCCCTGGCCGTTCAGTGCAACAGTATCAATCCCCATATGCACCACGATTTCAGCACCGGAAGTCGTTTCCAGGCAGAACGCATGATTGGTATTGAAGATTTTCACCACCGTGCCCGCAGCCGGCGACACAACGATTTTATCGGTAGGACGGATGGCAACACCATCACCCACCGCTTTGCTGGCAAAGGCTTCATCAGGCACCTGATCCAGCGCCACAATGTCACCGGTAACCGGAGACACTAAAGTTTCCACTACCGTTTTCACGCTGTTTGGCACTGCCTGAGGTTTGATTTCAGACACTGGCGCAGCCGGAGTCACGGTAGCCGCAGCAATCGGGCCTGCATTCAGTGCGGTACGCATCGCACCGGCAATGATTTCGGCACGGGTACCGACAATCACCTGCACGCTTTGTTTATTCAGACGGATAACTCCTGAAGCGCCCAGACGTTTCGCCAGTCCGTCGTTGACCAGTGCGGAGTCTTTCACGTTCAGGCGCAGACGGGTGATACAGGCATCAATGCCGGTCAGGTTTTCTGAACCGCCGATGGCACTGATATAACGACGTGCCAGAGCAACGGTTTCATCACCTTTGTTGCCAGCAGATTCCACATCAACGTCGTAACCGTCCGCTTCGTCACCGGCCACTGCCAGTTCACGTCCCGGGGTCAGCAGGTTGAATTTCTGGATGGTGAAACGGAACACCACATAGTAAATCACGAAGAACACCAGACCCTGAGGGATCAGCATGTACCAGTGAGTCGCCAGCGGGTTACGGGAAGACAGCACCATATCCACCAAACCTGCGCTGAAGCCGAAACCGGCAATCCAGTGCATGCTTGCTGCGATGAAGACCGAAATCCCGGTCAGTACGGCGTGAATCACATACAACACCGGCGCAACGAACATGAAGGAGAATTCCAGCGGTTCCGTGATACCGGTAAAGAAGGAAGCGAAAGCAGCAGCCAGCATGATACCAGCAACTTTTGCTTTGTTTTCAGGACGTGCGCAGTGGTAAATCGCCAGTGCCGCGCCCGGAAGACCAAACATCATGATCGGGAAGAAACCTGCCTGATAACGACCGGTGATACCCACCACCGCTTTACCTGACTGGATAGATTCCTGACCACCGAGGAAGTTAGGGATATCGTTAATACCTGCAACATCAAACCAGAACACGGAGTTCAGTGCATGATGCAGACCGACCGGGATCAGTAAACGGTTGAAGAAGGCATAGATACCGGCACCGGCAGAACCCAGTTGCTGGATATGCTCACCGAAGGTCACCAGACCGTTGAAAATCAGAGGCCATACATACATCAGGATGAAGGCAACGATGATCATCAGGAAAGAAGTCAGGATAGGAACCAGACGACGACCACTGAAGAATGACAGCGCTTTCGGCAACTCGACGTGGCTGAAACGGTTGTACAACTCAGCAGAAATGATACCGACTAAGATACCGACAAACTGGTTATTGATTTTACCAAATGCCGCCGGCACCTGGTCTAACGGGATCTTCTGAATCATGGACACGGCTGCAGGCGAACACAGCGTGGTCAGCACCAGGAAACCGACAAAACCCGTCAGTGCAGCTGCACCGTCTTTGTCTTTGGACATGCCATACGCCACACCGATCGCAAACAGTACGGACATGTTTTCAATAATGGCGGAGCCAGATTTAATGAAAAATGCCGCCAGCGCATTGTCTCCCCCCCAACCCACAGGGTCGATCCAGTAACCGACGCCCATGAGGATTGCGGCGGCTGGCAACGTAGCAACGGGCACCATTAATGCCCGGCCAATCTTTTGTAAATAACTCAGTATATTCAACATTCCCCCTACTCGCCCGTAAGCGAATCACCAAAGTAGTTTAATTAGTATGTTTACTACCTTTTACATTTACCGTTCCGATTTAACCAACTGCAATTGCGAGTGTAAAAATATTATTTCGTATCGCAAATTAAAACCTCTCTTTTTGTGAGATTTGTCACCAAAAAGAGGTCATAACATGCCATTTCACTGGTCAATACACCAAACTTATTTTATCATTAAAAAAATCCAGACGGTATTGTGCCAGTCATAAACCGTTGCGGTGGTTTACGCTTAACAAGACCGCCCTGAACCCAAAACTGCTTTCTGACTTATTGTCCCGCGCTAACACTTCAGCGGAGGACAGACACATTATATTCAATATTCTGAAACTAAGAGGTATCTGATGAGACTTATTCCATTAAACACCCCCACTGAAGTTGGCAAATGGGCTGCACGTCATATTGTTGAACGCATCAACGCATTTAAACCCACTGCTGACCGCCCTTTTGTTCTGGGCTTACCAACCGGTGGTACGCCGCTCGAAGCTTACAAACATTTAATCGCCATGCATAAAGCAGGCCAGGTTAGCTTTAAGAACGTAGTGACCTTCAACATGGACGAATATGTCGGTCTGCCGCAGGAACACCCTGAGAGCTACCATACGTTTATGTACAAAAACTTCTTTGACCACGTTGATATTCCACGCGAAAACATCAATCTGCTGAATGGTAATGCACCAGACGTCAACGAAGAATGCCGCCAGTACGAAGCGAAAATTAAGTCTTACGGCAAAATTCACCTGTTTATGGGCGGCGTGGGTAATGACGGTCATATCGCATTCAACGAACCAGCCTCTTCTCTGGCTTCCCGTACGCGTATCAAAACCCTGACCCATGAAACCCGTATCGCGAACTCACGTTTCTTCGACAACGATGTCTCTCAGGTGCCAAAATACGCCCTGACCGTTGGCGTGGGCACGTTGCTGGACGCAGAAGAAGTGATGATTCTGGTGACCGGCCATGCGAAAGCGCAGGCGCTGGAAGCGGCAGTTGAAGGTAATATCAACCATATGTGGACCATCAGTTGCCTGCAATTGCACGCGAAAGCCGTTATGGTATGTGACGAACCGTCCACCATGGAACTGAAAGTCAAAACTGTTAAATATTTCCGCGAGTTAGAAGCGGAAAATATGAAAAATCTCTGATCCAAAATTATGCCCAAAGCCAGTCGGGTTGCGGCAAGGCGGCAACGAGCGAATCTCCGGGAGCTTACTGAAGTAAGTGACCGGAGTGAGTGAGGCCGCCAACGCAGCAGCAGCGTGACTGGAGAAGGGCAAACGTACTAGGGGGCATGATGTACGCTTTAGTGAACGGCCGGGTCTATACCGGTCATGACGTTCTGGATAACCACGCGGTGGTCATTGCCGATGGCAAAATTGAACGTGTCTGCCCGGTAAGTGAATTGCCGGCGAATGTGGAAACCCGCAGTCTGGATGGCGCCATTCTTGCCCCCGGATTTATCGATCTGCAACTTAATGGTTGTGGCGGCGTGCAATTCAACGATTCACTGGAAGCGATTTCAGTAGAAACGTTAGAAATCATGCAGAAAGCCAATGAAAAATCCGGCTGTACCAGTTTCTTACCGACGCTGATTACCTGTAGCGACGACTACATGAAACACGGTATCAGCGTGATGCGCACCTATCTGGAAAAGTATCCGAACCAGGCACTGGGTCTGCACCTTGAAGGACCCTACCTCAGCCCGCTGAAAAAAGGCACGCACAACCCGGCCTTTATCCGCCTGCCAGACAGCGCGATGATTGATTTTCTGTGTGCAAACGCGGACGTGATCACCCAACTGACGCTCGCACCCGAACAGGTTGATGCAAAATATATCCGCCAGATGCGTGATGCAGGAATAGTGATTTCCGCAGGCCATTCAAATTCCACCTATGCTGAAGCCCGTGCCGGTTTTGCCGCAGGTATCAGCTTTGCTACGCACCTTTATAATGCAATGCCAGCCATCACGGGCCGTCAGCCTGGTCTTATTGGTGCAATCTTCGATACGCCAGAAGTCTATACCGGCGTGATTGCTGATGGTCTTCACGTTGACTGGGCGAATATTCGCAATGCGAAAAAGCTCAAAGGCGAGAAGCTGGTGCTGGTCACTGACGCAACGGCTCCGGCTGGCGCGAATATTGATGAGTTCATTTTTGCCGGTAAAACAATATACTACCGTGACGGACTCTGTGTGGACGAAAACGGAACACTGAGCGGCTCTGCGCTGACGATGATCGAAGCGGTACAAAATAGCGTCGAACATGTTGGCATCGCACTGGACGAAACGCTGCGTATGGCAACGCTTTATCCGGCACGCGCCATTGGTGTTGAAGACCAACTGGGCAGCATCGAAGCAGGTAAAGTCGCCAACCTCACCGCGTTCACTCATGATTTTAAAATCACAAAAACTATCGTTAATGGTGACGAAGTTTAATTGAGCGGATAACAGCATTGATGACAACTGGCGGACAGCAGGCACAAATCGGCAACGTTGATCTGGTTAAGCAGTTAAACGGCGCGGCGGTTTACCGCCTGATTGACCAACAAGGTCCCATCTCGCGCATTCAGATTGCTGACATGAGTCAGTTAGCGCCCGCCAGTGTGACCAAAATTACCCGACAATTGCTTGAGCGCGGGCTGATTAAAGAAGTTGATCAGCAGGCTTCCACCGGAGGGCGCCGCGCTATTTCTATCATCACCGAAACCCGCCCTTTCCATACCATCGCAGTACGTCTTGGTCGCCATGATGCGACGATTACGCTTTATGATCTCAGCGCAAAATCGCTGGCCGAACAACATTACGCCCTGCCCGAACGCACCCAGGAAACCCTGGAGAACGCGCTGTTCGAGGCTATCCAGCAATTCATTGAACTGAATCAGCGCAAAATCCGCGAACTGATTGCCATTTCCGTCATCCTTCCGGGGCTGGTCGATCCGAATAAAGGCATCGTGCGCTATATGCCGCATATCAGCGTGGGCGCGTGGAAATTAGTCGATGCGCTGGAAGCCCGGTTTAAAGTCACCAGTTTTGTCGGCCACGATATCCGCAGTCTGGCGCTTGCCGAACACTACTTCGGTGCAACCCGCGACTGTCAGGACTCCATTTTGGTTCGTTTACACCGCGGTACCGGTGCCGGAATCATCGTTAACGGCCAGATTTTTCTCGGCAGTAACGGCAACGTCGGTGAAATCGGCCATATTCAGATCGACCCGCTGGGCGAACGCTGCCATTGCGGTAATTTCGGCTGTCTGGAAACCGTTGCGGCTAACGCTGCCATCGAAAATCGGGTGCGCCATTTACTGACGCAAGGCTACGCCAGCAAGCTGAGTCTGAATGACTGTTCAATTTCGGCGATCTGCAAAGCGGCCAACCGCCACGATCCGCTGGCAACCGAAGTCATCGAACACGTTGGCCGCCAGCTGGGTAAAGGTGTGTCGATCGCGATAAATCTGTTCAACCCGCAAAAAGTCGTGATTGCCGGCGAAATCACCGAAGCCGATAAGGTTCTGCTTCCGGCAATTCAGAACTGCATTAATGCGCAGGTTCTGAAAGATTTCCGCCGTAATTTACCGGTAGTGACCTCTGCCCTGAATCATCAGTCAGCGATTGGTGCGTTTGCCCTGGTTAAACGGGCGATGCTGAATGGCGTTCTGTTACAGCGTCTGATGGAAAATTAAGACGTGCTATAGTATCTGGCTGCCAGGAATGGGACTGAAAATGTGGGTTTGGAAATTATGACGATAAAGAACGTAATTTGTGACATTGATGGCGTGCTGTTGCACGACAATACCGCAGTACCTGGCGCCGATCGTTTTCTGGCGCGGATTCAGGAACAGGGAATGCCTCTGGTTATTCTCACTAACTACCCTTCCCAGACAGCACAGGATCTGGCAAACCGCTTCGGCGCTGCCGGTCTCGACGTGCCTGAAAGTGCATTTTTCACCTCTGCGATGGCCACAGCCGATTTCCTCAAACGTCAGGAAGGCAAAAAAGCCTATGTCGTCGGCGAAGGTGCGCTGATTCATGAACTCTATAAAGCCGGTTTTACCATTACCGATATCAATCCTGATTTCGTGATTGTCGGAGAAACCCGTTCTTATAACTGGGACATGATCCATAAAGCCGCCTATTTCGTGGCAAACGGCGCGCGCTTTATCGCGACAAATCCTGATAACCACGGACACGGTTTTGTTCCTGCCTGCGGCGCATTGTGTGCACCGATCGAAAAAATTACCGGACGCCAGCCATTTTATGTCGGCAAACCGAGTCCGTGGATTATCCGTTCGGCGTTAAATAAAATGCAGGCGCATTCCGAAGATACCGTCATTGTGGGGGATAATCTGCGTACTGACATTCTGGCGGGCTTCCAGGCAGGTCTGGAAACCGTTCTGGTGCTGACTGGCGTTTCCACGCTCAACGATATTGAGGGAATGCCTTTCCGTCCGACCTGGATTTACCCTTCAGTTGCCGATATCGACGTGATTTAAGCGTTTCCGGCCACTGCCTGAAAACGAGTCTGGATCTTTATTCAGGCTCTTTTTTTTGTCTTGCCGTCTGATTTTTATCCACTTTTCTCTTTTTTTGAATCCTCCTCAATTTTTGGCGATTAAATTAATAATCCGCTAATAGAATCGCTATAAAACTGGTGATTCATCAAAGATCACCCACCATCAACCAACTATTTATCAGAAGAGCGTTAAACCACTTGCACAACATAGGGGTTTTGACGCATTTTCATAGTCAGCAACGCAACAACGCCGGGCTAAAACTGAAAGAACGGCAACGTTGATCCTCATTCGTAATCATAAAAATAACAGCCAGAGAAAGGTCGTTAGGGAGAAAGTCATATGTGTTCAATTTTCGGTGTGCTCGATATCAAAACTGACGCTGTCGAGCTGCGCAAAAAAGCGCTGGAACTGTCGCGCCTGATGCGTCACCGCGGACCCGACTGGTCCGGTGTGTTTGCCAGCGATAAAGCCATTCTGTCGCATGAGCGTCTGTCCATTGTCGACGTGAACAACGGCGCACAACCTTTGTACAACGCAGCACACACCCACGTTCTGGCTGTGAACGGCGAAATTTACAACCATCAGGCTTTGCGCGCAGAACTGGGCGACAAGTATGAATTCCAGACCGCATCTGACTGTGAAGTCATTCTGGCGCTGTATCAGGAAAAAGGCCCTGCCTTCCTCGATGAACTGCAAGGTATGTTCGCCTTTATTCTGTATGACACAGAAAAAGACGCGTACCTGATTGGCCGCGACCATCTGGGCATTATCCCGCTGTACATGGGCTACGACGAACACGGCAACATGTACGTCGCTTCAGAAATGAAAGCGCTGGTGCCGGTTTGTCGCACCATCAAAGAATTCCCGGCAGGCAGCTATCTGTGGAGCCAGGACGGTGAAATTCGCGAATACTACCAGCGTGACTGGTTTGACTTCGAAAACGTCAAAGACAATGTGACCGACGCTGCAGCGCTGAAAGATGCGCTGGAAGAAGCGGTAAAAAGTCACCTGATGTCTGACGTGCCTTACGGCGTGCTGCTGTCCGGTGGTCTGGATTCCTCCGTGATTTCCGCCATCACCAAGAAATTTGCCGGCCGCCGTATTGAAGATAAAGATCAGAGCGAAGCCTGGTGGCCGCAACTGCACTCCTTTGCCGTCGGTCTGCAAGGTTCACCGGACCTGCGCGCTGCTCAGGAAGTCGCCAACCATTTAGGCACCGTGCACCACGAAATTCACTTCACCGTGCAGGAAGGTCTGGATGCTATCCGCGATGTTATCTATCACATTGAAACGTATGACGTCACGACTATCCGTGCATCAACGCCAATGTATCTGATGTCGCGTAAAATCAAAGCGATGGGCATCAAAATGGTGTTGTCTGGCGAAGGCGCAGACGAAGTGTTGGGCGGCTACCTGTATTTCCATAAAGCGCCAAACGCCAAAGAATTTCATGAAGAAACCGTGCGTAAATTGCTGGCCCTGCATATGTATGACTGTGCGCGTGCCAACAAAGCCATGTCAGCCTGGGGTGTGGAAGCCCGCGTCCCGTTCCTGGACAAAAAATTCCTCGACGTCGCGATGCGTATCAACCCGAAAGACAAGATGTGCGGCAACGGCAAGATGGAGAAACATATCCTGCGTGAATGTTTCGAGTCTTATTTGCCACACAGCGTGGCCTGGCGCCAGAAAGAACAGTTCTCTGATGGCGTAGGTTACAGCTGGATCGATACCTTAAAAGAAGTGGCCTCTCAGCAGATCACCGATCAACAGCTTGAAACTGCACATTTCCGTTTCCCGTACAACACGCCGACCTCGAAAGAAGGCTACCTGTACCGTACGATTTTTGAAGAGTTATTCCCGGTGCCAAGCGCGGCTGAATGTGTGCCTGGCGGGCCGTCAGTGGCCTGTTCTTCAGCGAAAGCTATTGAATGGGACGAAGCGTTCAAAAACATGGACGATCCTTCTGGCCGTGCCGTTGGCGTGCATCAGTCCGCTTATAAATAACCGATTTACCGGTAAATATCCTTGTAGCAAACGGGCCTCTTCAGGCCCGTTTTTTAATGGGTAAAGTCAGTAAAAATAATGTCTTTTGTCCAATTAATCACCAGAGTGGTTATAAGCCAGACAAATGGACGCCGTCAGGCCTTTTTCTCCAAAAAAGGTGTTGACGCAAAACGGTCATATACGCATAATGCGCCCCGCAACGCCGATGAAGGTAGCGCGAAAAAAGATGGCTACGTAGCTCAGTTGGTTAGAGCACATCACTCATAATGATGGGGTCACAGGTTCGAATCCCGTCGTAGCCACCATCTTTTTGCGGGAGTGGCGAAATTGGTAGACGCACTAGATTTAGGTTCTAGCGCCGCAAGGTGTGCGAGTTCAAGTCTCGCCTCCCGCACCATTTCCAGACATCGGCAGCACAGTTGGGGTATCGCCAAGCGGTAAGGCACTGGTTTTTGATACCAGCATTCCCAGGTTCGAATCCTGGTACCCCAGCCATTTTCTTACCTTTCACATTGTTGTACTGATGTGGTTGTGAGGAAAATCCAATTTGAAGAAGTTGTACTGTTGGGGTATCGCCAAGCGGTAAGGCACTGGTTTTTGATACCAGCATACCCTGGTTCGAATCCAGGTACCCCAGCCATACTTCTTTCTGTATAATTGGTAAGCACTTGAAATTTATTATTAAGTTAGTTAAATTAGTGCTTGAAGTTTTGAAGTAAGTCAGTAGAATTTGGCTACGTAGCTCAGCTGGTTAGAGCACATCACTCATAATGATGGGGTCACAGGTTCAAATCCCGTCGTAGCCACCATTTTATTTGCAGTACACTACTCAAAAGGTAGTGAGAAACAAAATTGGGGTGTCGCCAAGCGGTAAGGCTCTGGTTTCTGATACCAGCATACCCAGGTTCGAATCCTGGCACCCCAGCCACATTAGAAAGGCCTGCTTTTTAGCAGGCCTTTTGCTTTTCTGTATTTTAAATATTTATCTAAAAATAGAGGTCTGGTGGAGATGTTTTCCCACCAGCCTTGACGTCATTAAATCCCCAATGCGTATTTAAGTGCTTTGGTTTTCAGTGCACCCGTACGTTGTGCGGTCATCAGCGCCAGATTACGCAACGCTTTCACCGGTGCCAGATCGTTACTGAAGGCGGTATAGAATAAATCCATCCCACTTTGCATCAGCAGATTATCCAGACGACGCTGACGCTGATAGCGCAGTAAGACTTTCTCGCTGCTCCACGCTTCATCATGGTCACGCGCCTTTTCCAGCACCGATAACAACGCTTCCACATCACGGTATCCCAGATTGACGCCCTGCCCTGCCAGAGGATTGATGGTGTGCGCTGCGTCACCCACCAGCGCCAGCCCCGGTAAGACATAACGCTGAGCGTGACGGCGAACCAGTGGGAATGCACCTGCGGATATTGCTTTCACTGTGCCCAGCCGTGCCGGGAAAGCCTGCATCACTTCTGTCGTAAGTTGCTGCATATTCAGCGTTTTCAGATAACGGATACGCTGCGGACTGTCATACCAGACCAGCGAGGCCTGATTATCAAACAGCGGCAGGAACGCCCGCGGGCCGGAAGGGAAAAATTGCTGCCATGTCACGTCCTGATTCGGCGTTGCGGTTTCGACATGAATCAGCATACAGTGCTGGCGGTATTCCCAGCCATCCACACCAATCCCCGCTAACTGCCGCACCAGGGAATTCGCACCATCGGCAGCGACCACAAGTGGCGTGCGCAGTAATTCACCCGTAGTCAGTTGCAAAGACCAGGTTTTATCATCGTGCTGCAAAAGGTGACGCAATTTTGCCGGGCACAAACGGGTCAGACTGGTGAGGGCATCAAACTGTTGCCACAGCGCCAGCTGAAGTACCCGGTTTTCGACCATGAAGCCCAGTTCCGGCAATCCGAGAGACTGCGCATCAAATTTCACTTCAGAACCGTCAACTTCCCAGGTTTCCAGGCGGCGGTATGGGACTGAGCGCATTTTCTCAACCGCACCCCACGCACCCAGTTTCTGTAAAAAGCGCACAGACGCACAACCAATCGCGGAGATACGCAAATCAGCCGGCGCTGACGGATCAAACCCGGCAGGTTCTTCATTCTCTATCAGAGCAACCTGCAATCCCTGCTGCGCCAGCCCCAGGGCTGTGGCAGCGCCCACCATGCCGCCACCCACAATGACTGCATCAAATGTCTTCTCAGAATTATTCATTTTATTCCGGCTTTCTGTTCAGTTCATTATGCGAAGTGTACCGGATTTTTGTGTTGGCATCAGGGCCTAAGCTGCTTTCCTGCACTGGTCAGCACTGGAGTGAGGGTTTACAATAGCGCCCCTGAACTATGCTATGCACTGCGGCACTGCCGATCTAACGTTTCCCGTATTGAGTACTGACACGCTGATGACTAAAAAACTGCACATAAAAACCTGGGGCTGCCAGATGAATGAATATGATTCATCCAAAATGGCTGACCTTCTCGACAGCACCCATGGTTACCAGCTGACGGATAACGCTGAAGAAGCAGACATTCTGCTGCTGAATACCTGCTCAATAAGGGAAAAAGCGCAGGAGAAAGTGTTCAGCCTGCTCGGACACTGGAAATTACTGAAAAAGAAAAACCCGAATATTATCATTGGGGTGGGTGGCTGCGTCGCATCACAGGAAGGCGAAATGCTGCGTAAACGTGCGCCTTGTGTCGACATCGTCTTCGGTCCGCAAACCTTGCATCGTTTACCGGAAATGGTGAACCACGTACGTGGCACCAAAAGCCCGGTCGTGGATATCAGCTTTCCTGAAATCGAAAAATTTGACCGCCTGCCGGAACCGCGCGCAGACGGCCCGACCGCTTTCGTTTCCATCATGGAAGGCTGCAACAAATATTGCAGCTTCTGTGTAGTGCCTTATACGCGCGGTGAAGAAGTCAGCCGCCCGTGCGATGACGTATTGTTTGAAGTGGCACAACTGGCCGCGCAAGGCGTGCGTGAAGTTAACCTGCTGGGCCAGAACGTTAATGCGTATCGTGGCGATGCGTTTGAGGGTGGCGTGTGCACCTTCGCTGAGCTGCTGCGTCTGGTGGCAGCGATTGACGGTATCGACCGTATCCGTTTCACCACCAGTCATCCGGTGGAATTTACTGATGATATTATAGAAGTCTATAAAGATACGCCTGAAGTGGTGAGCTTCCTGCATCTGCCGATCCAAAGTGGTTCCGATCGCATTCTGACGATGATGAAGCGTCCTCATACAGTGCTGGAATATAAATCGACTATCCGCAAGTTACGCGCCGCGCGTCCTGATATTCATTTCAGTTCAGATTTTATCATCGGTTTCCCTGGCGAAACGAACGAAGATTTTGAACGCACGATGGATTTGATTGCGCAGGTGAATTACGACGTCAGCTTCAGCTTCATCTATTCTCCGCGTCCGGGCACACCGGCGGCAGATATGGTTGATGATGTGAGCATGGATGAGAAGAAACAGCGTCTGGCGCTGTTACAGGACAGAATCACACAGCAAGTCATGCGCTTTAGCCGCGCCACGCTGGGTACTGTTCAGCGTATTCTGGTGGAAGGCACGTCCCGCAAGGACATTATGGAGCTGACCGGCCGTACCGAATGCAACCGCGTGGTCAACTTCGAAGGCACACCGGACATGATTGGTAAGTTCGTTGATGTCGAAATTGTCGACGTGTATGCCAACTCACTGCGCGGTGTGGTTGTCCGTACGGAAGAACAGATGGCGCTTCGCCTGCATGAATCACCACAATCAGTTATCGAACGCACCCGCAAAGAAAATGAATTGGGCGTTGGACTATATCAACCCTGAACCACCAGAATAATGCACAGCCTGAAATCAACAGGGCGCTCCGGCGTCCTGTTTCTTTTGAGATTTTCGGTAATAACCTCATCATAAGGGTTTAATTTTCCAGCAAAGGCCGCATATCCGGATGACGGTGCCTGCAACTGCTGCCACGGCGCAGCATATTTTGCCAAGGGCATGTATTATTAAGTCAGGTATGGTTGGCGGCTGAAAGCAGTGACTCAGCCGGGTGAAATGACAACTGGTCCGAAGTGACCCAGAGGATTCGTTTGAACGTTGTAACACAAGAGATTTTACTGGAGCCCGAAGACAACCAGCGTTTGCTGAGCCTGTGCGGGCCGTTTGATGACAATATCAAACAACTGGAGCGCCGGTTGGGCGTTGAAATCAACCGTCGTGATAACGCGTTTAAATTGGTCGGAAAGAGCCTGCCGGTTGCGGCAGCCGCCGACATCCTGCGTGATTTATACGTTGACACTGCGCCGCTGCGCGGTGAGATCCAGGATATCGATCCTGAAAAAATTCATCTGGCGATCAAAGAAAGCCGGGTGCTGGAACAAACAGCAGAAAGTGTGCCCGACTTCGGCAAAGCGGTCATCATCAAAACCAAGCGTGGCATGGTGAAGCCGCGCACGCCCAATCAGGCGCAGTATATCGCCAACATTCTCGACCACGACATCACCTTCGGGATCGGTCCTGCAGGTACCGGTAAAACATATCTGGCCGTGGCTGCTGCGGTGGATGCGCTGGAGCGTCAGGAGGTGCGCCGCATTCTTCTGACCCGCCCTGCCGTTGAAGCCGGTGAAAAACTGGGCTTCCTGCCGGGGGATCTCAGTCAGAAAGTTGACCCATATCTGCGCCCGCTGTATGACGCATTGTTCGAAATGCTCGGTTTTGAGAAAGTTGAAAAACTGATTGAGCGCAACGTTATTGAAGTCGCCCCGCTGGCTTACATGCGTGGACGTACATTGAACGACGCTTTTATTATCCTTGATGAAAGCCAGAACACGTCTATCGAACAAATGAAGATGTTCCTGACCCGTATTGGCTTTAACTCCAAAGCGGTGATCACCGGTGACGTGACGCAAATCGACTTGCCGCGTCATCAGAAATCAGGGCTTCGTCATGCGATTGAAGTGCTGTCGTCAGTCGAAGAACTCAGCTTTAACTTCTTCCACAGTGAAGACGTGGTACGTCACCCGGTCGTTGCGCGCATTGTTGTTGCGTACGAAGCCTGGGAAGAAGAAGATCAAAAACGCCGCGATGCGATTGCCGCAGAGCGTAAACATGAACATCAGAACAGCTCAACACAACAGGCCAGTCAATGAACACGGTAATCCTCGATTTACAAATTGCCTGCGAAGATGCAGCAGGTTTACCGTCAGAAAATGATTTTCAGACCTGGCTTGAAGCGGTTCTTCCTCAGTTTCAGGAAGAATCAGAAGTCACAATCCGTCTGGTCGATATCCCTGAAAGTCATGAACTTAATATGACTTATCGTGGGATGGATAAACCGACCAACGTGTTATCCTTTCCGTTCGAAGCACCTCCTGGTATGGAGATGCCGCTTCTTGGCGACCTGATTATTTGTCGCCAGGTTGTGGAGAAAGAAGCAAAAGAGCAGGACAAAGAACTTCTGGCTCACTGGGCGCATATGGTCATTCACGGCAGTTTGCATTTGCTGGGCTATGACCATATCGTTGACGAAGAAGCCGAAGAAATGGAATCGATTGAAACTGAAATCATGCAGGGTCTGGGGTATCCGGATCCGTATATTTCAGAGAAAGAAGATAACTAAGCTTCACAGTAAACTCGCGTAATGCCTGCCTGATAACGTGTTCATCCGCAGGCGTTTCGCATAATTTTCACTAACTACGAGTAAAAAAAACCAAACGCCATGAGCGATGACCATTCACAAAATAGTGACAGCCCCAGTCCCAAGAAGGGCTTCTTTTCCCTTATCCTTAGCCAGCTTTTTCACGGTGAACCAAAAAACCGTGGCGATTTGGTTGAGCTGATCCGTGATTCAGAACAAAACGATCTGATCGACCCCGATACCCGTGACATGCTGGAAGGCGTGATGGATATCGCCGAGCAGCGCGTCCGGGACATCATGATCCCACGTTCACAAATGATCACGCTAAAACGCAACCAGCCGCTGGAAGAGTGCCTCGATGTCATTATTGAATCTGCACACTCACGCTTCCCGGTGATCAGCGAAGATAAGGATCACATTGAAGGCATCCTGATGGCCAAAGACCTGCTGCCGTTTATGCGCACAGAGTCTGAGCCATTCAGCATAGATAAAGTGCTGAGAACCGCGGTCGTTGTCCCTGAAAGCAAACGCGTAGACCGCATGCTGAAGGAATTCCGCTCACAGCGTTACCACATGGCGATTGTCGTTGATGAATTCGGCGGCGTTTCAGGTCTGGTAACCATCGAAGATATTCTCGAACTGATCGTCGGCGAAATCGATGATGAGTACGATGAAGCAGAAGATCTGGATATCCGCCAGCTCAGCCGCCATACCTACACCGTCCGCGCACTGGCACCGATCGAAGATTTTAATGAAGTGTTCCGGACCCATTACAGTGACGACGAAGTCGATACGATTGGTGGTCTGGTCATGCAGTCATTCGGCCATTTACCGGCGCGTGGTGAAAGCATTGAAATTGACGGTTACCTGTTCAAGGTTGCGATGGCTGACAGCCGTCGTATCATTCAGGTTCATGTAAAAATACCGGACGACGCGCCGCAACCGATACTGGAAGAATAATTACTTCATGGCAATTGCCTCTTTATATCAACGCCAGCGGGTTCGCGCCCTGCTGGCGCTCTTTTTCGGTGCCTGTGGCACGCTGTCATTTTCCCCTTATGACTTCTGGCCTGCGGCGATCATTTCGCTGTGCGGTCTGCTGGCATTAACGCTCGATCGTCGTCCGGCTCAGGCCGCGCTCATCGGTTTTTTCTGGGGAATGGGTCTTTTTGGCAGCGGCGTAAACTGGGTGTATGTCAGCATCGCCACGTTTGGCGGCATGCCGGAAGCGATCAACCTTTTCCTGGTGGTCTTGCTGGCAGCGTATTTATCGCTGTACACGATGTTGTTTGCCGGCTTGTTCAGCAAACTGTGGCCGAAAACCACCTGGTGGAAACTGGCACTTGGCGCGCCCGCCTTGTGGCAAGTTACTGAATTCCTGCGCGGCTGGGTGCTGACCGGTTTCCCGTGGTTACAGTTCGGCTACAGCCAGATCGACGGTCCGCTGAAAGGCCTCGCGCCGATTACCGGCGTCGACGGCATCACGATTTTACTCACCTCGCTGAGCGGACTGATTGTGTACGCGGTACATCAGCGTCGCGTCACACCGGGAATTATCGCTGTTGCCATGCTGTTACTGCCGTGGCCGCTGCGTTATATCCACTGGTATCAGGAACAGCCAGATAAAACGGTCGATGTGGCGCTGGTTCAGGGCAATATTCCACAGTCCATGAAATGGGATCCGAAAGCGCTGGAAAGTGCGCTGCAGACCTATCTCGATCTCAGCCGCCCGTACGTGGGTAAATCCAGCATGATCATCTGGCCGGAATCAGCAATTTCAGACATTGAATCCGATCAGCAGGGCTTCCTGAGCATGGTGGATAATATCTACCGCTCACACGGCACCCAGTTAATCACCGGCATTATCGATGCCCGTCGCAATGAAGAAGGCATGAAAGTGTATAACAGCGCCATCGTGCTCGGCGGTGAAAAGCCCTATCACTATCCTGACGGAAACCGCTTCAACAAACATCATCTGGTGCCTTTTGGAGAGTTCGTACCGCTGGAAGCCATTCTTCGCCCGCTGGCACCTTTCTTCGATTTGCCGATGTCCGGGCTGACCAGTGGTGATTACGTGCAGAAACCGTTGTTTGTCAGTGGCCTGAATCTGACCACGGCGATTTGTTACGAAGTCGTCTTCGGCGAACAGGTGCGCGACAATCTGCAACCGGATACTAATTTCCTGCTGACAATTTCAAACGATGCCTGGTTTGGTCATTCGATTGGCCCATGGCAACACTTCCAGATGGCACGTATGCGTTCGCTGGAACTGGGTCGCCCGTTGCTGCGCAGTACCAATAATGGCATTACCGCCGTCGTTGATGCTCAGGGCGATGTGACCCACGAAATTCCGCAGTTTACCCGTCAGGTGCTGAACGTGAAGGTCACACCGACAACGGGTATGACACCTTATGCCCGGGCTGGCTGGTGGCCGGTGTGGTTTGCTACGGCAGTCATGGCGGCAGTTGCGCTGTGGTTGGGTCGCCGTAAATCCTGAGTACAAGCGTTTTGTTTCTAAAACAGGCACCTCCGGGTGTCTGTTCTTTTTTGTAGCACCCCTTTTTAATCTCAATACCCCTCCCCTTTTACCTGCTGCCGATTGTTTCGACTGCGGCATTAAGCGCTGCCGATTTGCCCGCTTATGAAGTTAAATCAGGCCATTTGGCACGACTCTTGCTACATCTGATTGAAAGATATCTGATTAGTTACTTTTTATGACAGGATGCATCATTTTGGTACAAACAGGCTGCTCCTCATGCACTTTCCGGGTGCATAGCCGTTTGATTGCTTTGATTTGGTGCGTGTCTCGTCTCAAAAAAGAAACAATGTGGTTTCATAATATTCACATTCAGCTATTTTCTAGCTTCATATGACGAGGCATTAGTACTTTCTGATCCCTGAGTTTGGATCCCTAATGACAGCAAGGAGTTGGACATGCAATTGCGCAAATTGGCGTTATCAGTACTGTTGGCAAGCGTTACCGTGAGCAGCTTTGCTCACGCAGAAGAACTGACCGGCACCCTGAAAAAAATTAAAGACAATGGCGTTATCGTGGTGGGTCACCGTGAATCCTCAGTGCCATTCTCTTACTACAACAACGAACAAAAAGTTGTGGGTTATTCACAGGACTATTCTGACGCTATCGTTGACGCAGTGAAGAAAAAACTGAACCTGCCTGACCTGCAGGTCAAAATGATGCCAATCACTTCGCAGAACCGTATCCCGCTGCTGCAAAACGGCACCTACGATTTCGAATGTGGTTCAACCACCAACAACCTGGAACGTCAGCAACAAGCGGCCTTCTCTGACACCATCTTTGTGATCGGTACACGTCTGCTGGTGAAAAAAGGTTCGGAGATTAAAGATTTCACTGACCTTAAAGGCAAAACTGTTGTTGTAACCTCCGGTACGACTTCCGAAGTTCTGCTGAACAAGCTGAACGAAGAGAAAAAACTGGATCTGCGCATCATCAGTGCCAAAGACCACGGTGACTCCTTCCGTACGCTGGAAACTGGCCGCGCAGTGGCCTTCATGATGGATGACGCCTTGCTGGCCGGTGAACGTGCGAAAGCCAAGAAACCAGACAACTGGGAAATTGTCGGCACGCCGCAATCCAAAGAAGCTTATGGCTGCATGATGCGTAAAGACGATGCTGAGTTTAAAAAACTGGTTGATGACACCATCGTGCAGGCACAAACCTCCGGTGAAGCAGGCAAATGGTTTGAAACCTGGTTCAAAAAACCAATTCCTCCGAAAAACCTGAATATGAACTTTGAGCTGTCCGATGACATGAAAGCTCTGTTCAAAGCGCCAAACGATAAGGCGCTGTAAGTCATACCAAATGGACGGGTATAACCAAGAGAAGAGTGAAAAGTGACTAAAATACAAGGTTGGACCACCAACCTGTGATGATACAGATGCGGGGTGGTCGTTCCCCACCCCGCATTCTTTCCCATTCACTTTAGGCGGATTGCGTCATCACTCAGATGGGTAAGCCTTTACCCGCTTTACGGAGTTTTTATGTCAATAGATTGGAACTGGGGCATTTTTCTGCAACAAGCCCCCTTCGGTAACACAACTTATCTGGGCTGGATTTGGAATGGATTTCAGGTCACTGTCGCACTGTCAATTTGCGCATGGATAATCGCCTTCCTCATCGGTTCTCTGTTCGGTATTTTGCGTACCGTCCCCAACCGCATCCTTTCGGGTATTGGTACCTGTTACGTCGAATTATTCCGTAACGTGCCATTAATCGTGCAATTCTTCATTTGGTATCTGGTGGTCCCTGAACTGCTGCCTGAAAATATCGGCATGTGGTTTAAATCCGAACTGGCGCCTGACGTACAGTTCTTCACTTCCTCGGTAATTTGCCTCGGGTTGTTCACCGCCGCCCGTGTATGCGAACAGGTGCGTGCAGCCATCCAGTCCCTGCCAAGCGGACAACGCAATGCCGGACTGGCGATGGGCCTTACGCTGCCGCAAACTTACCGCTATGTGCTGTTGCCCAATGCTTACCGCGTGATCGTGCCGCCAATGACCTCTGAGATGGTTAATCTGGTGAAAAACTCCGCCATTGCCTCGACCATTGGTCTGGTTGATATGGCCGCACAAGCCGGTAAGCTGCTGGATTACTCCGCGCATGCGTATGAATCATTCACTGCAATCACCGTTGCTTATGTCCTTATCAATGCCGTCATCATGCTGCTGATGCATTTCGTAGAACGTAAAGTCCGCCTGCCGGGCAACATGGGAGGGAAATAAGCATGCATGAATTCGACTGGAGTTCTATTGGTCCCGGCCTGCCCTATCTGTGGCAAGGCATGGTCATTACGCTGAAGATAACGTCGCTGGCGATTGTAGTCGGTATTTTGTGGGGCACCCTGCTGGCGGTCATGCGCCTGTCAACGTTCAAGCCGATCAGCTGGTTTGCCTCGGCTTACGTCAACCTTTTCCGCGCGGTTCCGCTGGTCATGGTGCTGTTGTGGTTCTATCTGATTGTGCCGGGCTTTCTGCAAAAAGTGCTCGGACTGTCACCTAAAACCGATATCCGCCTGATTTCTGCGATGGTCGCGTTTGCGTTATTTGAAGCGGCGTATTACTCGGAGATTATCCGCGCAGGGATTATCAGCATCGCACGCGGTCAGTCTTCTGCAGCGCTGGCGCTGGGTATGACACAGTGGCAGTCGATGAAGCTGGTTATCCTGCCGCAGGCTTTCCGCGCGATGGTGCCGTTACTGCTGACGCAGGCTATCGTTTTGTTCCAGGATACTTCGCTGGTGTATGTTCTGGGCCTCGCAGACTTCTTCCGCAGCGCATCTAATATTGGTGACCGTGACGGTACGCTGGTTGAGATGGTGCTGTTTGCAGGACTTATTTACTTTGTTATCAGCCTTTGTGCTTCCTTGCTGGTGCGTTATTTGAAGAAAAGGACCGTTTCATGATTTCACTGAAGAATGTTTCTAAATGGTACGGGCACTTTCAGGTGCTTACCGATTGCAGCACCGAAGTTAAAAAAGGTGAAGTTGTGGTGGTTTGCGGGCCTTCAGGCTCAGGGAAATCGACGCTGATCAAAACCGTTAACGGACTCGAACCAGTTCAGAAAGGTGAGATCCTGGTCAACGGGACGCCGGTCAATGACAAGAAGACCAATCTGGCGCAACTGCGTGCAAAAGTGGGCATGGTTTTCCAGCATTTCGAACTGTTCCCGCACCTTTCCATCATCGATAACCTGACACTGGCGCAAGTCAAAGTTTTAAAACGTGATAAAGCGGCAGCGAAAGACAAAGGCCTGAAATTACTGGATCGTGTCGGTTTGTCCGCGCACGCCAATAAATTCCCCGGCCAGCTTTCCGGTGGTCAGCAACAGCGTGTGGCGATTGCCCGTGCATTGTGTATGGATCCGATCGCGATGTTGTTTGACGAACCGACGTCCGCTCTTGATCCGGAAATGATCAACGAAGTGCTCGACGTTATGGTTGAGCTGGCAAACGAAGGTATGACAATGATGGTGGTGACACACGAAATGGGCTTCGCCCGTAAAGTGGCCAACCGCGTGATTTTCATGGATGAAGGCAAGATTGTAGAAGATCGCAATAAAGACGATTTCTTCAATAATCCGGAATCCGATCGCGCCCGGGATTTCCTGGCGAAGATCCTGCACTGACCGGCACTGAAAAAAAGAAAGCACACCTGCCCCATCTCTCCGGGGCAGGTGTCTGACGCTTAAGGTTCAAACGGACGACGCGTAAACTCAGTGTTACCACATTTCGGGCATTTACTCAGAATTTCCGGCGTATACACCGCTAAGTGAAAATGACAGTTTTCACACACCAGATTGCCCAGACCGACGACTTCTCCGCTGTGATAAATCCCGTGATGGCTGACATCTTTAAAAACCTCTTTCCATTCCAGCTGGGTTTTATCGGTCATATCGGCCAGCTCTTTCCACAAGCTTTCTTTAATGACCCGCATGAACACACTGTCCGTGCCGTCATCTTCTTCTGCCACGGCTTGCTGGTTTTCTTCATAGTTGCGGGCAAATTCGTGCAAATCGCGGCGTACCGCCGACGTTAACTGTTCAATCTGGATTTCCGTCAGCTTGCCCTCTTCCTGCAGTCTGACGCGGGCATCCTGTACCAGCGCGCTGATATCACGTTCACCGTGTTTTAACCGCTCGGTCAGTGATGTCACCAACTGACGGTAAGATTGCGTAATATTGCTCATATTTCCTCTCCTTGAACTGTCATAACCATTTTCACGGCGGGAACGCACTGCCTTTATTTTAGTCGTAAATCCCTGATCCGTTGCGCAGATTATCTCGCGCTGACTCGCAGATTATGAATATTGCGCCAGAAGCGGACAGAAATTCCCTTTAGCCTTCGCTGGGTGTTGTTGCTCCAACCGCTTATCAGCTATGCTATGCGGATCTTTTGATTAAAACTTTTTGAGCTACAGGCGTAGCTGTTTTCACTCACAGGACCACCGGCCGCCATGCAAGAGCAATACCGTCCAGAAGACATCGAGTCACACGTTCAGCTTCACTGGCAAGAGAAGCAAACCTTCAAAGTTACCGAACAGCCTGGCAAGGAGAAATATTATTGCCTCTCCATGTTGCCTTATCCATCAGGCCGTCTCCACATGGGACACGTGCGCAACTACACCATCGGTGACGTGATTTCCCGTTACCAGCGCATGCTCGGTAAAAACGTTCTGCAGCCGATTGGCTGGGATGCGTTTGGCCTGCCAGCGGAAGGAGCAGCGGTTAAAAACAACACCGCACCTGCGCCGTGGACTTACGAAAACATCGAATACATGAAGAACCAGCTTAAATTGCTGGGCTTCGGCTATGACTGGGATCGTGAAATCGCGACCTGTAAGCCTGATTATTATCGCTGGGAACAATGGTTCTTCACCAAGCTGTACGAAAAAGGTCTGGTTTATAAGAAGACCTCCGCAGTGAACTGGTGTCCGCATGACCTGACCGTTCTGGCGAATGAACAGGTTATCGACGGCTGCTGCTGGCGTTGCGATACCAAAGTAGAACGTAAAGAAATTCCTCAGTGGTTTATCAAAATCACCGATTACGCCGATCAGCTGCTTAACGATCTGGACACGCTGGAAAGCTGGCCAGAGCAGGTGAAAACCATGCAGCGCAACTGGATCGGGCGTTCAGAAGGCGTGGAAATCACCTTTGATGTGGCTGACAGCGATGAAAAAGTCACGGTGTACACCACCCGTCCTGATACGTTTATGGGCGCGACCTACGTCGCTGTGGCTGCCGGTCATCCTCTGGCACAGTTGGGCGCACAGAATAATCCTGCGCTGAACGATTTCATCGACGAATGCCGTAACACCAAAGTTGCCGAAGCAGAAATGGCGACGATGGAAAAGAAAGGCATGGCAACCGGTCTGTTTGCCATTCACCCGCTGTCCGGTGAAAAGCTGCCAGTCTGGGTCGCTAACTTCGTTCTGATGGAATACGGCACCGGTGCGGTAATGGCCGTTCCAGCTCACGACCAGCGTGACTGGGAATTCGCCACCAAATATAACCTGCAGATCAAACCGGTTATCTTCAACGTTGATGGCAGCCATCCTGATGTCTGCGCTGAAGCCATGACTGAGAAAGGTACACTGTTCAATTCTGGCGAATTTGATGGTCTGAACCACGAAGACGGTTTCAATGCCATTGCCGATAAACTGGTTGCTCAGGGTGTCGGTCAGCGCAAAGTGAACTATCGCCTGCGCGACTGGGGGGTTTCCCGTCAACGTTACTGGGGCGCACCAATTCCGATGATCACGCTGGAAGACGGCACCGTTATTCCTGCGCCTGAAGATCAACTGCCGGTTATTCTGCCCGAAGACGTCGTAATGGATGGCATCACCAGCCCGATTAAAGCGGATCCTGAGTGGGCGAAAACTACCGTCAACGGTATGCCGGGTCTGCGTGAAACCGACACCTTTGACACCTTCATGGAATCTTCCTGGTATTACGCGCGTTACACCTGCCCGCAATATGACGAAGGTATGCTGGATCCTGCGGCCGCCAACTACTGGTTGCCAGTCGATCAGTATGTCGGTGGTATTGAACACGCCATCATGCACCTGATGTATTTCCGCTTCTTCCACAAACTGATGCGTGATGCAGGTTTGGTGGAGTCTGACGAACCGGCCAAGCGCCTGTTGTGTCAGGGTATGGTTCTGGCTGACGCGTTCTACTACACCGGTAACAGCGGCGAACGTATCTGGGTTTCCCCGGCGGATGCCATTGTTGAACGTGATGAAAAAGGTCGCATCACCAAAGCCACTGACCCGCAAGGCCACGAACTGGTTTACGCGGGCATGAGCAAGATGTCCAAGTCTAAAAACAACGGCATCGACCCGCAGGTGATGGTCGATAAATACGGTGCAGATACCGTGCGTCTGTTTATGATGTTCGCTTCTCCGGCAGAAATGACGCTGGAATGGCAAGAGTCCGGCGTTGAAGGGGCAAACCGCTTCCTGAAACGTGTCTGGAAACTGGCCTTCGAGCACACAGAAAAAGGTCCTGTTGCCGCTCTGGATGTGGCTTCTCTCAATGAAGCACAGAAAGATCTGCGTCGTGACTTGCATAAAACCATCGCCAAAGTGACCGATGATATCGGTCGTCGTCAGACCTTCAACACCGCTATCGCGGCAATCATGGAACTGATGAACAAGCTGGGTCGTGCACCTCAGGATAGCGAACAGGACCGTGCGCTGCTGCAGGAATCCTTGCTGGCGGTTGTCCGTATGCTTTATCCATTCACTCCGCACGTCTGCTTCAGCCTCTGGCAGTCGCTGCAAGGAGAAGGCGACGTGGATACCGCGCCATGGCCACAAGCTGATGAGCAGGCAATGGTTGAAGATTCCAAGCTGGTCGTTGTACAGGTGAACGGTAAAGTGCGTGCTAAAATCACCGTAGCCGCTGATGCTACCGAGCAACAAGTGCGCGATCGTGCGGCAGAAGAACATTTGGTCGCAAAATATCTGGATGGGGTTACGGTTCGCAAAGTAATCTACGTCCCGGGCAAACTGCTTAACCTGGTTGTAGGTTGAGTCAAGGAGGATCTGTGCGACATCCCATAATGACATTGCTGCTCACCGCAGCAGTGCTGGTTACAGCAGGTTGTGGATTCCATTTACGTGGGAAAACCAATGTTCCTGACGAACTGAAAACAATCGTTTTGGACAGTGGGGATCCATATGGTCCGTTGACTCGTAATATCAGGGCTCAGCTGCGTCTAAGTAATGTGACCATTGTTGATGATCCGACCAAAGAACAGCGTAAGGATATCCCGTCGCTGCGCATTGGGGCTGAGTCAGTGGGTCAGACTACCGCATCAATCTTCCAGGACGGTAAGACTGCGGAATATCAGATGGAAATGAACATTAATGCGACGGTTCTGATGCCTGGCAAGGATTTGTATCCTATCCATGTAAAAGTGTTCCGTTCCTTCTTTGACAACCCGTTAACGGCGCTGGCCAAAGATAACGAACAGGACATCATTATCGAGGAAATGCGCCAGCAGGCTGCGCAGCAACTGATCCGTAAGTTGCTGACCGTCCATGCTTCAGAATTGCAGAAAGCAGAGGATGTCGGCGGGCGTCAGGTAGAAGTCATTTCTACCGGTTCATCAGCCACGACGTCGTCTGATGCCTCTGCGGCATCTTCCACGGCACCGGCCACCCCTTCCGCACAATGATCCGAGTTTATCCGGAACAACTTGCCGCGCAGCTCCGTGAGGGGCTGCGCGCTTGTTATGTGTTATGTGGAAACGACCCTTTGCTTTTGCAGGAAAGCCAGGACAGCATACGTCACGCTGCCCAGCAGGCTGACTTCCAGGAGCACTACACCTACATTCTTGACGCCCATACCGAATGGGAGTCCATCTTCAGCATCTGTCAGGCCCTGAGCCTGTTTGCCAGCCGGCAGACCCTGATGCTTATTCTGCCCGAAAATGGCCCGACGGCGCCGATGGCAGAACAATTACTCAAACTGACCACCCTGCTCCACGACGATATTCTGCTGCTGTTGCGCGGTACAAAACTGACTAAAGCGCAGGAAAACAGCGCCTGGTTTAAAGCGTTAAGTGACAAAGGTGTTTTCGTCAGTTGTCAGACGCCCGAACAGGCACAACTTCCCCGCTGGGTGACCCGTCGCGCCAAAGAACTTTCACTTGAACTCGATGAACCGGCTAATCAGCTTTTGTGCTACTGCTATGAAGGAAATTTGCTGGCGCTGGCGCAGTCGCTGGAGCGTCTTTCCCTGCTCTATCCGGATGGCAAACTCACGCTACCGCGCGTCGAAGAGGCCGTCAACGATGCGGCACATTTCACACCTTATCACTGGCTGGATGCGTTACTGGCCGGGAAAAGTAAGCGAGCCTGGCATATTTTGCGTCAGTTGCAACAGGAAGACAGCGAGCCGGTTATTTTACTGCGAACCGTACAGCGTGAGCTGCTGATGCTGCTCAATCTGAAACGGAAAATGGACACGACGCCGATCAGGACCCTGTTTGATCAGCAAAAAGTCTGGCAAAACCGCCGGGCGCTGGTGACTCAGGCACTGCAACGCCTGTCTCTTGCCCAGCTGTCTCAGGCCGTTCGCTTACTGACCCAGATGGAAATCACACTAAAACAGGATTACGGTCAGTCAGTCTGGGCCGAGCTTGAAAGCCTGTCTATGCTACTCTGTGGGAAATCCTTACCCACCGGATTGACGGAGTTGGGTTCGTATTGAAGCAGGACACCGTTATGCCGCGCCGCGCCGCACATTCTTCTGCAACCGCTGAAAAGCTGCTGGCTTTTTTTGGCGGTACGTTTGACCCGATCCATTATGGTCATCTGAAACCCGTTGCAGCGCTGGCAGCGCAGGCCGGGTTTGATCAGGTGATCCTGCTGCCCAACAACGTTCCTCCCCACCGGCCACAACCCGAAGCCACGCCGCAGCAACGTCTGCATATGGCGAAGCTGGCTGTGGCGGATAACGCGCTGTTTTCAGTCGACCCCCGCGAGCTGGCTGTTGATACGCCCTCCTACACGATTGAGACACTTGCAACGTTACGTAAAGAACATGGCGACAAATGCCCGCTGGCGTTTATCATTGGCCAGGATTCGTTACTGACGCTGCATAAGTGGCACCGCTGGGAATCGTTACTGGATTTCTGTCATATCGTGGTGATGGCGCGTCCGGGTTATCAGGAACAACTTGATACACCGGAACTGCAGAAATGGTATGACGCCCATCGGGTGAATGATGCCAATGCGCTTAAGCAAAAACCGGCCGGATTCATTTATCAGGCCAATACCCCATTGCTGGATATTTCAGCGACTGAAATCCGTGAACGCCGTCATGCGGGTCTTGATTGCTCAGATTTACTGCCTTCCGCCGTTGAGCGTTATATAGAATCACAGGGCTTGTACCGCGAGTAGCTAACGCGTGCTATACTGCGCCGCTTAATTTCGGCTCTCGATAACGCTGCGTAATCAACCAATACAATGTATTGATTGTTAAACGTTTTAAGCTGTTTTCCAGACAACCGCTATGTTTATCCTTCATGAGATTGATCATTGCTTCGGTGCCACACCGGCGGACATCTCGTGAGGTCAATTGTTTCAAACATCCCCAGGGGGAACCTTTGCAAGGTAAAGCGCTCCAAGATTTTGTTGTCGATAAAGTCGATGACCTGAAAGCACAAGACATCATCGCCATTGATGTTAAAGGTAAATCCAGTATTACTGACTGCATGATTATCTGTACCGGCACGTCAAGCCGCCATGTCATGTCCATCGCCGGGCATCTGGTTGAAGAAATTAAAGCCGTTGGCCTTGATGCCATGGGTGTGAAAGGCATTAATGAAGCTGACTGGGTGGTTGTCGATCTGGGCGAAGTGATCGTGCACGTTATGCAGGAAGAAAGCCGTCAGTTGTATGAGCTTGATAAACTCTGGGGCTGATGCGTGAAGCTGCAACTTGTCGCCGTCGGCACAAAAATGCCTGACTGGGTGCAAACCGGTTTTAACGATTATCTGCACCGTTTCCCTAAAGATATGCCGTTTGAACTGACAGAGGTTCCGGCCGGGAAACGTGGGAAGAACGCAGACATCAAGCGCATTCTTGAAAAAGAAGGCGAGCAGATGCTGGCCGCTGTCGGTAAAGGGAATCGCATCGTGACGCTGGATATTCCAGGGACACCATGGGAAACCCCGCAACTGGCACAACAACTGGAACGCTGGAAGCAGGACGGACGCAATGTCAGCCTGTTGATCGGCGGTCCGGAAGGGCTGGCACCGGCCTGTAAAGCCGCAGCGGAACAGAGCTGGTCGCTCTCTCCGTTGACGCTTCCTCACCCGCTGGTGCGGGTTCTGGTGGCGGAAAGTCTTTATCGCGCCTGGAGTATTACCACTAATCATCCATATCACCGCGAATAACGGGTGGTGAATGTCAGCAACATGAATTAAGTAGTGGGATGAAAATAGATCGTAACCCTTTTCGCGACTATACGGCTGAATCAGCCCTCTTTGTGCGCCGTGCACTGGTGGCGTTTATCGGCATTCTGCTACTTAGCGGCGTTTTAGCTTTTAATCTTTATAATCTGCAAATTGTCCGTTTTCAGGATTACCAAACCCGTTCTAACGATAACCGTATCAAGCTGGTGCCGATCGCGCCCAGCCGCGGCATTATCTATGACCGCAACGGTACGCCGCTGGCGCTGAACCGCACGATCTATCAGCTTGAACTGGTGCCGGAAAAAGTGGACGATTTGCAGGCCACGCTTGAAGGCCTCAAACCGATAGTTGACCTCACGCAGGAAGATATCGATAACTTCAAAAAAGAGCGCCAGCGTTCGCGACGCTTTACGTCTATTGCCGTCAAAACGGCCCTGACTGAAGTTCAGGTTGCGCGTTTCTCCGTCAACCAGTTCCACTTCCCCGGCGTTGAAGTCAAAGGCTATCAGCGTCGCTACTATCCGTATGGTTCAGCGCTGACGCACGTTATCGGCTATGTATCGAAAATCAATGACCGTGACGTTGAACGCCTCGATAAAGATGGCATTCTGGCCAACTATGCCGCCACGCACGACATTGGTAAGCTCGGCATTGAGCGCTATTACGAAGATACGCTGCACGGTAAAACCGGCTATGAAGAAGTTGAAGTGAACAACCGTGGCCGCGTTATCCGCCAGCTACACGAAGAACCGCCGCAGGCGGGCAAAGATATTTACCTGACGATCGACTTGCCATTACAGCAATATATTGAAGTCTTGCTGACCGGCAGCCGCGCCGCTGTGGTGGTTACCGATCCCCGCGATGGCGCCATCCGTGCGCTGGTGTCTAACCCGAGTTATGACCCGAACCTGTTTGTGGATGGCATCTCCAGTAAAGATTACAACACGCTGCTTAACGACCCCAATAAGCCGCTGATCAACCGGACAACGCAGGGGGTTTATCCGCCAGCGTCTACTGTGAAACCGTATATTTCAGTTTCTGCGCTGACAACGGGTGTTATCAATAAAAACACCTCCCTGTTTGATCCAGGCTGGTGGCAGTTACCGGGTTCAGACAAGCGTTACCGCGACTGGAAACACTGGGGGCATGGTCGCCTGAATGTGACGAAAGCCCTTGAGGAATCGGCTGATACCTTCTTCTATCAGGTTGCTTATGATATGGGGATTGACCGTCTTTCCGAGTGGATGGGCAAATTTGGTTACGGCCAGTACAGCGGTATCGATTTATCAGAAGAACGTAGCGGGAATATGCCAAACCGCGACTGGAAATTTAAACGCTTCAAAAAACCCTGGTATCAGGGCGACACCATTCCGGTGGGTATCGGTCAGGGCTACTGGACCGCAACTCCAATCCAAATCATGAAAGCCATGACCACGCTGATTAATGACGGCAATGTCAAAACGCCACATTTGTTGCTGAGCACCAAAGTTGACGGCCAGCAGGTGCCGTACAAACAACAGGAAACGACCCAGATTGGCGATATTCATTCCGGCTATTGGGAAATTGCCAAAGACGGTATGTATGGCGTAGCAAACCGTCCGAACGGTACGGCCCGCAAGTACTTTGCTGACGCGCCTTATAAAGCCGCCGCAAAATCCGGGACAGCACAAGTTTACGGTTTGAAAGCCAATGAAATCTATAATGCGCATAAAATCGCTGAGCATCTGCGTGACCACAAGCTGATGACCTCTTTTGCACCCTATGACAAACCGACCGTGGCCGTTGCCGTAGTTCTGGAGAATGGCGGTGCGGGTCCGGCAGTGGGGACAATTTCACGCCAGATACTCGACCACATTTTACTGGGCGACAACACGACACAATTACCGGCTGACGCGCCAGCGCCACCGGGAACCGAAGGTGATTAACCGTCAATGACTGAGAACCAACAAAAAAGATCATTGTGGTCGAAAATGCATATCGACCTGACGATGTTGCTGATCGTGCTCGCGCTGCTGACCTACAGTGCGTTCGTGATGTGGAGCGCCAGTGGTCAGGACATGGGCATGATGGAACGTAAAATCGGCCAGATCCTGATGGGTCTGGTGATTATGCTGGTCATGGCACAAATCCCGCCGCGCGTTTACGAAAGCTGGGCACCTTATCTCTACATCTTCTGCGTTTTCCTGCTGGTGCTGGTGGATGCCTTCGGCAGTATCAGTAAAGGTGCACAGCGCTGGCTGGATCTGGGGATCATTAAATTCCAGCCGTCAGAACTGGCGAAAATCGCCGTGCCTCTGATGGTCGCGCGCTTTATCAACCGCGACGTTTGCCCGCCTTCACTCAAAAATACCGCGATTGCCCTGGCATTAATCTTCATCCCTACCCTGCTGGTCGCGGCACAGCCCGATCTGGGCACCTCGATCCTGATTGCCGCATCCGGTTTATTCGTGCTGTTCCTTTCGGGCATGAGCTGGAAACTGATTGCTGTCGCCGCCCTGCTGGTTGCCGCATTTATCCCGATCCTGTGGTTCTTCCTGATGCACGACTATCAGCGCGACCGCGTCATGATGTTGCTTGATCCTGAAAGCGATCCGCTGGGTGCGGGCTATCATATTATTCAGTCTAAAATTGCCATCGGCTCTGGCGGTTTTTCCGGCAAAGGCTGGTTGCATGGCACGCAGTCTCAGCTGGAATTCCTGCCCGAGCGACATACCGACTTTATCTTCGCTGTACTCGCCGAAGAATTGGGGTTGATTGGTGTTCTGGTGCTGCTTGGGCTGTACTTATGCCTGATCATGCGCGGTCTGGTGATCGCCGCCCATGCACAGACTACTTTTGGCCGCGTGATGTCCGGCGGACTGATGCTGATTCTGTTCGTTTATGTGTTTGTTAACATCGGCATGGTCAGTGGTATTGTCCCGGTAGTTGGGGTACCTTTGCCTCTGGTCAGCTATGGCGGGTCAGCACTCATCGTGCTAATGGCAGGGTTTGGTATCGTTATGTCGATACATACTCATCGAAAAATGTTGTCGAAAAACTTATAGAGGTGAGCAATGCGTAAGGAGTGGCTTGGAGCTGTCATTATCGGTTTGCTGTTAAGTGGTTGTGCCACTGAAGATACACAGCAACAACAACCGGCACCGCAGCAAGCCTACAATGGCCCTGTGGTAGAAATCGGCGGGGCTGATCCGCGTTACGAACCTTATAATCAGGGCACGATGCAGGATTATACCGTTAACGGTAAAACCTATAAGATCATCAAAGACCCGTCCAACTTTTCGCAGGTAGGGCAAGCGGCCTGGTACAGTCAGGAGAATGGAGGCAACACTACCGCGCTCGGTGAAGAATTCGACCCGACAGCCATGACCGCTGCGCATCCGACATTGCCGATCCCAAGCTATGTCCGCGTCACCAACATGGCGACAGGACGCATGCTGGTCGTGCGTGTTAACGATCGTGGCCCTTATGTGCCGGGCAAAATTATCGATTTGTCTCAGGCTGCGGCAGACCGTCTGAACCTGACCAACAGTACCAAAGTACGCATTGATTTTATCAACGTTGCGCCTGACGGTACGCTTTCCGGCCCGGGGACTATTGGTACGACCGTCGCCAAACAATCTTATGCATTACCGTCTCGTCCAAGTTTAGGCGCCAGCAATATGGGTACGCCTACGCTGACAGCAGAGCCGGCGAATACGTCAGATGTACGCCCGATCAGTAACAGCACCCTGAGTAATCCTAATGCTGCGCCATTAACGAATGACGAAGATAACAACGGCACCGTAGCCTCTGCGCCAGCAGCGACCACGATGTCCGGTAACAGCGGTGGCGGCGGGTTTCTGAGCGCGCCAACACCTCTGCGTCAGGGTGTGTTAGAAGGCAGCGAACCGGTAACAGCACCGGTTGCTGTCGCCAGTGCCGCACCGGTAGCAGCAGCTGCGGCCTCCGCAGCGCCTGCGCATACCACTGCCATTCCTTCCTCGGGATTTATGGTACAGGTTGGCGCACTGAGTAATCCTCAGAACGCGCAACTGTGGCAAAAAAGCCTCAGCCAGCGCTTCTCTGTACCCGGTAAAGTACAGGCCAATGGCAGCACCTATCGCGTGCAGCTTGGTCCGTTCAGCACCCGCCAGCAGGCCGAACAGCTGAAACAGCGACTGGCCAGCGAAGCTCAGCAGCAGTCTTTCGTCACTGCTGGCATGTAATCTCAAAATACGGGGCATCGGCCCCGTTCTTATAAGTCCCCTGTCTTATAAGTAAAAGTCAGTAAGCGCCGGTAATCGAAGATGTCTGACTTATGACTCTTCTGCTATAGTGGCGCACGTTTATCACTTACTCCCACGGATGTTGTTGTCCCGATCATGAAACTTGTAAATACTTCACGTTTAGTCAAAAGCCTCGCATTTGGCACCGTAATCACTCTGAGTGCAGCGTCCGCCTATGCCGACGATGTTAATTTAAAAACAATGATCCCTGGCGTTCCGCAGATTGATGCTGAAGCCTATATCCTGATCGACTACAACTCCGGCAAAGTTCTGGCAGAAATGAATGCCGATGCGCGCCGCGACCCAGCCAGCCTGACTAAAATGATGACCAGTTATGTTATCGGTCAGTCCATCAAAGCCGGCAAAATCTCTCCGACCGACATCGTTACCGTGGGTCCGGACGCCTGGGCAACCGGCAATCCGGTGTTCAAGGGCTCTTCCCTGATGTTCCTCAAACCCGGCGACCGTGTACCGGTTTCTGAGCTCAACCGCGGGATCATTCTGCAATCCGGTAACGACGCCTGTGTGGCAATGGCCGACCATGTGGCCGGAAGTCAGGATGCTTTCGTTGCCATCATGAACAATTACGTGAACTCTCTGGGTCTGAAAAATACCCATTTCGGCACCGTTCATGGTCTTGATGCCGCTGGCCAGTACAGCTCAGCCCGCGATATGGCGCTGATTGGTCAGGCGCTGATCCGTGATGTACCGGAAGAATATGCCACCTACAAAGAGAAAGAATTCACCTTCAACAATATCCGCCAGATGAACCGTAACGGTTTGTTGTGGGATAACAGCCTGAATGTTGACGGCATTAAAACCGGTCATACTGATTCAGCGGGCTATAACCTGGTAGCTTCTGCGACAGAAGGCCAGATGCGTCTGATCTCCGCAGTGATGGGCGGTCATACGTATAAAGGCCGTGAAGTTGAAAGTAAAAAGTTACTGACCTGGGGCTTCCGTTTCTTCGAAACCGTTTCTCCGCTGAAAGCCGGTAAAGAGTTCGCGTCAGAACCTGTCTGGTTCGGTGATACCGACCGCGTCGCACTGGGCGTTGAGAAAGATGCTTACCTGACGATCCCACGTGGTCGTATGAAAGATCTGAAAGCCAGCTACGTGCTGAACACACCGGAACTGCATGCGCCCTTGCAGAAAAATCAGGTGGTTGGGTCGATCAACTTCCAGCTTGATGGCAAAACCATTGATGAGCGCCCTCTGGTGGTCATGAACGAAGTGAAAGAAGGCGGCTTCTTCGGTCGCATCGTGGATTACATCAAACTGATGTTCCACCACTGGTTTGGCTAAGTTGCCCGCTTGAAAAAGTTTGCAACAATCCCCATATAACCGGTATAGATTATAGCTCCCGCTACGGCGGGAGTTATACTTTCAGAGACAACACTTAATACGCTGTACAACACGCTGGAGTGCACATGAAAACCAAACTGAACGAACTGCTCGAATTCCCTTGTCCCTTTACCTACAAAGTAATGGGCCTGGCACAACCCGAGCTGGTAGACCAGGTTGTGGAAGTCGTGCAACGCCATGCGCCTGGCGATTACAATCCTCAGGTAAAACCGAGCAGTAAAGGGAATTACCACTCCGTTTCGATTACGATCACTGCGACTCACATCGACCAGGTCGAAACCCTGTACGATGAACTGGGCAATATCGAAATTGTCCGCATGGTGCTGTAAGCCCTTTCTGACCGATCCGCGCGGGAGTCACACTGTCGCGCGTTTTCCCCCTCTTCAATGACGATAACTGCCGTGCAATCACAAAATCCGCAAGAACGTATCGTACTGCGCCAGCTTGGTCTTCAGCCCTATGAACCGGTTTCTCTGGCCATGCACCATTTTACTGAGCACCGAAATGCCGACTCGCTTGATGAAATCTGGCTGGTTCAGCATCACCGTGTCTTTACGCAGGGTCAGGCAGGCAAAGCTGAACATGTTCTGATGCCCGGTGATATTCCGGTTATCCAGAGCGATCGCGGCGGTCAGGTGACGTATCACGGTCCCGGTCAGCAGGTAATGTACGTGATGGTGGATTTAAAACGAAAAAAACTCGGTGTCCGTCAACTGGTGACGGCAATTGAGCAAACGGTGGTGGATACGCTGGCACACTTCTCTATCGACGCTTATCCGCGTGCGGACGCGCCGGGCGTGTATGTCGATGGCAAGAAGATTTGTTCGCTTGGTTTGCGCATCCGCAAAGGTTGTTCGTTACACGGCCTGGCATTAAATATTGATATGGATCTGGAGCCTTTCCACCGCATCAACCCCTGTGGTTATGCTGGCCTTGAAATGACGCAGGCTAGCCTCGAAAAACCGGGGCTGACGGTCGATCAGGTGATGCCGGTTCTGGTGAAATCCTTCAACCATCGCCTTGATTATCAGCAGGTTGATTATCTGCCCTGGCAGATAGAACATTACGCCCCTTCTCCGCCGTGATTTTTGGGCAGAGTTGATACGGCTGTATTGATCTTTTCTCGCGTACCTCGTGTTTTTGTCATTTATCGGGAGCGCGAGAAAATATTTACACACCATTAACACCCCATCAGCCCCCTCAGCGAACCGCTAAAATAATCAGTATTTTCAAAATATTACATTCAATTAATGACTCCTTTTTTGATAACCCTTCCTGTTTAAGGTTAAAAAATTGCAGCATTTAGCACTTCCGGTCATGACGAAGGGCTGAACGAAGGGATGCTTCAATGATATAATTTCCGCATTATTTCTACTTTTTTTGATGAATCAGCCAGTTCATTGAATGTCCTGAGAAAACTCGGGTAACGAGTGACAAACCTGGAAGCTGCAAGATTATGAGTAAACCGATTCAGATGGAACGCGGCGTCAAATACCGCGATGCAGATAAGATGGCGTTAATTCCGGTGAAAACCGTGGTCAGTGACCGGCAGGAAATGTTACGTAAGCCGGCATGGATGAAAATCAAACTGCCTGCCGACTCAACAAAAATTCAGGGCATTAAATCAGCACTGCGCAAGAATGGCCTGCATTCCGTTTGTGAAGAGGCGGCCTGCCCTAACCTTTCCGAGTGCTTCAACCACGGTACCGCAACGTTCATGATCCTCGGTGCCATTTGTACCCGTCGCTGCCCGTTCTGCGATGTGGCACATGGTCGTCCAACCGCACCTGATATCAACGAGCCGGAAAAACTGGCACAGACTATTTCTGATATGGGTCTGCGTTATGTCGTGATCACCTCGGTTGACCGGGATGACTTGCGCGACGGCGGGGCTCAGCATTTTGCGGATTGTATTACGGCTATCCGTGCAAAAAACCCGACCATCAAAATCGAAACGCTGGTACCAGATTTCCGTGGACGTATGGATCGTGCGCTGGAAATTCTTAACGCCAGCCCGCCGGACGTGTTTAACCACAATCTGGAAAACGTGCCGCGTGTTTACCGCCAGGTTCGTCCGGGTGCTAACTACGAGTGGTCCCTGACGCTGCTGCAACGTTTTAAAGAAGCGCATCCGGAAATTCCAACCAAATCAGGTCTGATGGTGGGTCTGGGCGAAACAAACGAAGAAATTATCGAAGTGATGCGCGATCTGCGTCGTCATGGCGTAACGATGCTGACACTCGGCCAGTACTTACAGCCAAGCCGTCACCATCTTCCGGTGCAGCGTTATGTGAGCCCTGAAGAGTTTGATCAGATGAAAGAAGCAGCGATGGAAATGGGCTTCACCCATGCAGCCTGCGGTCCGTTCGTGCGTTCTTCTTATCACGCCGACCTGCAAGCCAAGGGGTTAGAAGTTAAGTAATATCTCGTTACTTTTTCGCTTCAGAAAGACAAAAAGGTTGTTCGCAAGAACAACCTTTTTCGTTTGCTAAGAGGCCGGAGACTGACGTTCTGAAAACTCAGTCTTTGTGCTCAACACGTTGAGCTGGCTTTTCTTCTGCGGTTTTTTCAGCAGAAGCGGGAGCCGGATCATCGTTCATGGCTTTCTTAAAGCCACGCAGTGCCGCGCCCAGGTCACCGCCCAGAGAACGCAGTTTGCTGGTACCGAACAACAGAACGATCAGCACGCCGACCACCAACAATTTAGTAATACTTAAACCTTCCATACATACCTTCTTTACACTGAGTGCTGGAAAACAGCAGTGACAATTTGCCGTTATTAACGGCCATTCGCGACGTTAATACAACCCGAAAATGTAACAGAACGGATCCGCAACTGTGCGCATTGTGACCAGAGTGAGTTATTATGAGCGTGAACAGCACGCCCATAAAGGACTTCTGTCTTTATTTACAGCAAACCACCTGCAAACTTGATTTCGGATCAGATAAAGCGGCTCAGGAAAGCCTGTGTCCGCTGATGTTTCGGATTGACCAGAACATCATCCGCTGCCCCCTGCTCAACGACAACGCCGCGATCCATAAACACCACGCGATCTGCAGCCTCTTTTGCAAAACCGATTTCATGCGTCACCACAATCATCGTCAGCCCCTGCTTTGCCAGATCCCGCATGGTAGCCAGCACTTCGCCCACCAGTTCAGGGTCGAGTGCGGACGTTGGCTCATCGAACAACATCAGTTTAGGTTTCACCGCCAGCGCACGGGCGATAGCAACGCGCTGTTGCTGACCACCGGAAAGATGACGCGGGTAGGCATTCGCTTTATCACTCAGGCCGACTTTTTGCAGCAATTCACGCGCATATTTCTCCGCTTCATGACGGCTTTCTTTATGCACACCAACCGGCGCTTCAATGATGTTTTGCAATACGGTCATGTGCGGATAAAGATTGAATTGCTGGAATACCATGCCGATATCCCGGCGTTGCCGCGCAATCGCCCGTTCGGGCAGTTTATGCAGACGGTCTCCGCGCAGTTCATAACCGATTTGCTCGCCACCGACCATAATGGAACCGCGATCAATATCTTCCAGATGATTTATACAGCGCAAGAATGTCGATTTACCTGAACCCGACGGCCCGAGGATCACCACCACTTCGCTGGGTTTCACATCCAGATCAATCCCCTTCAGCACTTCGTTATCACCATAACTTTTATGCACATTACGGGCGACCACCAGTGATGCTTGTCCGGATGACTGTACGTCAGCGGGCAATTGACTCATAAGTCCTCCTTTTGGGCCATGCCCGGTGAATTGATGATCGGCGCGGTTTTTTCTTCCGCATTGCTCTGACGCCGTTTGGCATTTGGCAACGTCCGGCGTGTACCGCGGGAATAATAGCGTTCAATCGCAGACTGTCCGAGATTGAGCAATGACGTGATAAACAGATACCAGATCACCGCTACCATCAGCATAGGCACCACTTCAAAGGTCCGGTTGTAGACAGTTTGCACGGAATACAGCAAATCGCCCATCGCGATAACGCTGACCAGCGACGTCGCTTTAATCATGCTGATCAGCTGGTTACCGGTCGGCGGAATAATCGAACGCATGGCCTGCGGAATGATGATCCGGCGCAGCGCACGGCCACGACTCATGCCAAATGCCTGCGCGGTTTCCGCCTGACCGTTATCGACTGACAGCAAGCCTGCCCGAATGATTTCTGCCATATATGCCGCTTCATTCAGCGCCAGACCGGCAATGGCAGCGGTCAGCGGCGTGATCAGATCATTGGTATTCCAGCTCATGTACTCCGGGCCAAACGGGACGCCGAGTACCACGCGCGGGAACAGCGTCGACATGTTGTACCAGAACAATAACTGTACCAGCAGCGGCGTGCCGCGGAAGAACCAGATATACAGCCCTGCTAATCTTCTCAGCAACAGGCTGTCAGACAAACGGGCAATCGCCAGCATCAGCCCGATGAACACACCGAGCAGCATCGACACCACGGTAAGGCCGAGCGTGACGCCCAGACCTTTGATCACCGACCCTTCCGTGAACCACTGCGCCACCACATGCCATTCGAAGTTCGGGTTGTGCGAAACGGCCCAAACCACATCAGCGGCAATCAGCAACACCACTATCCAGGCAATCCAGCGGCCGTAGTTACGCGGTGCGTGGGAAAACTCAACGTTACGTCGCGGATCCTGCGTATAGTCGTCCTTGACTGCCGGCGTTGAACTATACGATTTATCCGTCATTTAGACTGCGCCTTTGCCAGGTTAATGCCCGGTGCTGAAATCATATTGCCTTCCAGCCCCCATTTTTTCATGATGATGGCGTACGTGCCGTTGTCGAACAGTTTCTGATAACCGGCGAGGATCGCGTCACGAACCGGTGAGTCTTTGGCGACGACCGTCCCCTGGAAGATATCGCCAAAGCCGTTGGATTTGCCGGTGCCGGTCAGTTCAAGCTGACCGTTGGCTTTTTCCACAAAATAGGTCAGCGGTGCCTGAGAAGAGAAGAACGCGTCGGAACGGTTAGAACGAACCGCCAGAATCGACGTAGGCTGATCGGCAAATGACTGTACAGTCACGGCCGGTTTGCCGTCTTTGACACACACATCAGACTGCTTACGGATAACCTGTTCAGCCGATCCCCCCGCCATCACGGCAATGCGTTTACCGCAGGTATCATCAAGGGAATTGATATTTTCCGGGTTACCTTTGCGCACCCCGAAGACGACATATTCTTTGACGAAATCGATGAAATCATTTTTCGCCTGACGATCAGGATAATCGCCGATCGGGCCGATGCCCATCTGGTAGCGTCCTGCGGCCATGCCGCTGAGGATGCCGGATAAGCCGCTCACGGAAGCATGCTCTATTTTTACCCCCATGACTTGTGCCAGCGCATGCGCCAGATCCGCACTCGCGCCATCCAGACCGTTGGCGCTGGTCACGATTTCATACGGAGGGAAAGAGCCGTTATTCACAGAGGTCATCACACCTGACTTCTGAATATCCGCAGGTAATTTTGCGTGGATCGCCGGATCCATCGTCTGAGTCGGGATTGTCACGTTTTCAGCAGCAAAGGCATTTATGGAAGATACGGAAAGTAATGCAGCGGTCAGTACAGCAATCTGACGAAGTTGTTTTGCCATCATTCTCTTGTTTCCTCTGTGTAAAAAGTCGGTCTGTGAGTTTATGAATGTTGTGGTTTTATAGTGATTACCTTCCGTGGCAACTTTCCGGGTTTTTCTTTTTATGGCTGTTTATCTATAGAAAAAACAAACGCATCCCCTGGTGAGGGCGCGGTACTGCATGAGCGCTGAGGCAGCCGTTGAGGACCGGCCGCGCACAGACTCAGTCGTTACGCAGTTGCGGTAAACCAAAACGACGGTTTGCCAGCACCGGTAACACTTTTCTGGCATGCGCCAGACGATCTTTATCCAGCTCGGCAAACACCAGTGCCGGGGCCTCGGCTGCGCGGGCAATAGCCACACCCAACGGATCGACCACCATACTGTTGCCGATATTGCGCTCGCCACATTCACCCACGGCCACCATATAGGTGGTGTTTTCCAGTGCGCGTGCCGTGACCAGCACTTCCCAATGCATTTCTTTCAGCGGACCTTTCACCCACGCGGCAGGCAGCACCAGTACATCGGCACCGTCGAGCACCAAACGCCGCGCCAGCTCCGGGAACCGCACGTCATAACAGGTCATCAGGCCGACGTTAAACCCGGCGACATTCACCAGCGGCGGTATTTCGTCACCCGCCGTGACATTTTTTGATTCCTGAGAGGAGAACGCATCATAAAGATGCAACTTTTGATATTCAGAAATAATCTCGCCATTACGGATTGAAATCAGCACGTTATATGCACGGCCATCCGGTGCAGGCGTATGCACGCTCATCATGGTGGTCATCTGATTGCCACGACTGGCCGCCAGCAACTGACTGACAAACGGGCCATCCAGAGGTTGTGCTGCTTTTAAAACCAAATCCGGATCGGTAATGTCACGCGCCAGAATGCCTTCCGGCAGCACCAGCAAATCCACGCCCGCTTCGACAGATTTCGCCATCAGCGAAAGACAGGTTTCGACGTTGGCTTCCCATTCACGGGAAACCGCAAACTGACCTAATGCAACTTTCATTTTTGACTCCCCCCGTCGCTTACTTGTGAAAGCGATCGGTTAAGTGTTACTGAGCAAAGTTCGGGAACAAATCTCCCGGCGTCAGGCGCCTGGCAGTCAGCCCCTGGGCATGTAATTCCTGCGCAAAATCGTCGATCATCTTTTCATTGGCGGCGTAACCGTTTGCATTCCAGTCCGCAGGTAAATCGACCACAGTGCGACGTAAATCATCCAGCAACCATGGCGTGGTATCGGCATATTTCGCGCGCTTATCCATCCAGACTTCATAAGAGCGATCGATGATTTCGCTCAGCGCCTGCGGTAACCACGGATGCTCTTCGGCCAGCGCAGGTTTGATTGCCAGCAGGTGAATACCGGGGATGTACCCGACGCGGTTGAAATAGGCCAGTTCGGCGGCACGAAAATCCGGCTGGAACTGACGGAAACCGGAATCAGGTTTGAAGAATCCCTCAGGCATAAACGGTGTAAATACCGCATCCAGCCAGCCTTCCTGTAACAACTCCATCATAGGACGTTCTTCCGGCACGGCTTCGATGCGCCCTTCGCGGCCAAAACCGGCCAGACGGTCAACAATCGGGTGCGCTTCGGTCAGGCGGCCGACATACCAGTTCGCATCTTCAATGCCCACACCTTCAAGTGCCAGCAACGTGCGGGTCCAGGTATTGCCGGAATCCTGCCAGCCGGTCAGGCCAATACGTTTACCGGCCAGTTGATAAAGTTCGGTCAGCGGGCTGTCTTCACGGGTGATGATGCAGCGCTGACGGAAGCCGCGCATCAGAAAATGCGGTATCGCCAGTAAATCAGATTCGCCCCGCGCACGCCCTTGTGCATAACGGCTGAAAGACACTTCACCCGCATCGTATTTATCGCTGGTCCCCAGGTTATCAACCAAAGTGCCCACGCGGTCTATCTCGAGATTAAACCCTTCCGGTTTAAGATCGCCTAATGCCAGCGGCGTAAAATAATCCCAGTCACGAACCGCCAGCCTGATGGTAATCGTCACATCTTTCCCCTTAAGTGTCAGCATGGTTGATATGCAGAAAAACAACTGTGCGTTTACAAACCTGCCCGAAAACACACCAAATTCTTTTACTAAGGCCATCATCTTCACGGCAAGATGATTATTTTATCGCCTGTGTTGGCTAAGTTTGATACTAATGGCATAAATTAATATGTACAATAGAATCTTTGTTACTGAACAAAAGGCAAAAAAATGACAGAAAACTCTCTCGAAAAAACGCTGGATGCAGAATGGTTAGCGACGCAATTACAGGATCGTTCCATGCGGGGCATTGCGATTGAAACCGCAGCGATGATCCGATCCGGTGTGATCGAGATTGGTACGCATCTTCCCGCCGTGCGTGAACTCGCGCAGGCGCTGGGCGTCAGTCCGGCCACGGTTTCAGCCGCCTGGGGTCAGTTGCGACGTCAGAAAGTGATCGCCGGGCGGGGGCGAAACGGCGTCTGGGTGTGCGGCGACATGCTGTCTCCACGACCGGCACGCTTCGAGAAAATCGGCAATTTTGGTGAGCATATTATTGCGGATCTGGCGCTGTCATCGCCGGATCCGGCACTGTTGCCTGACTTGCACGAAGCCATGCAGCGCGGTGTTGGCGCAGACAATCTGAACAGTTATCAGCGTGAGGCTATCGCGCCGTCGCTGCTTGAGGCCGCACGCCAGGACTGGCCTTATGACGCCCCCGCTTTTATGGCGGCGGATGGCGGATTTGACGGCATGAACCTGACGCTGCAAACCCTGCTGATGCAGGGTTCGGTGGTGGCAATTGAAGACCCGACTGCCACACGCCTGCTGGATATGCTGGACAATCTCGGTGCGCAGGTCATTCCGGTGAAGTGCGACGAATTCGGCCCCACGCCGGAATCACTCAGTCAGGCACTGCTGAAAAATCCTTCAGCCTTTATTTTTCAGCCACGTACCCATTCGCATTGTGGCCATGCGATTAACGCAGAACGTTATGCTGCGCTGGCCAACATTCTCAGCCAAAGTAACACACTGATTATTGAAGATGACGGGATCGGACAGTTGTCACGTTACGCGCCGCTGAGTATGGGCAGCAAACTGCCGGACCGCACGGTGCATGTCCGTTCTTATTCCAAAGCGTACGGCCCGGATTTGCGGCTGGCGGTGATTTCGGGATCGGTGGATTTAATCAAACAAATCAAATCATTCCGTAACTTTGGTGCCGGCTGGTCGAGCCGTATTTTGCAGGAAGCACTGGCGTGGCTGATTAACGATCCGAAAACGCAGGAGGGGATTACGCAGGCTAAAAAAGTGTATGCGGAGCGACGCAAAGCCATGTCCGATGCGTTGCGCATTCGCGGCGTGAATATCCCCGACCGCGACGGACTGGCAATGTGGATCCCGGTGCCATCGGAACAGTTTGCGCTGGTAACGATGGCCGCGCGTGGTATTGCGGTTCTGCCCGGCGAACGCAGCCGCATCGGGCCGGGGCAATTTATCCGTATCAGCACCAGTCAGATGAAACCGGAGCAGGTTGATCTGATCGCCGACGCTATCGTGCTGGCGCTGGATGTCTGATCATTCAGAGTTTTTTCAGCAGATACTTTGGCGATTCCTCGTACTGCGCCCGCGCATAAAAAGTGTGGGCGCGTACACGGCGGGTATGGCTGTGAACTTCCATCCGGTCACACCCCCGGTCCGCTGCCAGACGTTCGGCCTCATCCAGCAATTTCTGGCCAATACCGCTGCCACGCGCGTGATCGCTGACGCACAAATAACTGATACGGCAAAATTCGCCAGCCAGCGCAATTTGCGGAATGAAATGCAACGAAATAAACCCGACAGCCTGACCTTCTGTTTCGGCCACTAACAGGCGGCTGTCCGGGTTCACGGCCATTTTTGCCACACGTTCTGCTATCGCTTCAGACCTGTTGGGATAATCCAAATCCCCCAGCAATTGCGCCAGAACTGGCGCATCCTGCACGGTACCTTCTCTGATTAACATCGCCTTTTCCTTTTCACAAACTGTTTCCGAAACGCGTCTACACAAGCGCCATCACACAATGTAAACTGAGCGCCTGCATTACTTTGCACTGTGGAGATGACATTCCTCCCAAACCGCCTTTACCGGCTGATGATGTCTGCGCAATCTCGCGAGAGGTTCGTAGCGTCATGCCCGGGCCTTTCTGAATTTCATCTATTTTTTAAGGTATCACTATGTTTAGCACCTTACTTGCAGTCTTTATTGGCGGTGGTATTGGCAGCGTTGTGCGCTGGTATGTCAGTCTCAAAATGAACGGAATGAGTCCGCTACTGCCCGCCGGCACCCTGACCGTGAATCTGGTCGGCGCCTTTATCATTGGTCTGGGCATCGCGATTTTCACCCGCCTGACCCATATCGACCCGGTATGGAAGCTGCTGATCACCACCGGCTTCTGCGGTGGCCTGACAACCTTCTCCACCTTCTCTCTGGAGGTGGTTTACATGCTACAGGATGGTCGCTTTGGCGCCGCCCTGCTGAACATGGCACTGAATCTGGCCGGCTCACTGGCCATGACATTACTGGCGTTTATGCTGGTCAGCTGGTTCAGCGCACACTGATCCTATCCTCCGGCGATGCCTTTTTAATGACAAAAGGCATCGCTGTGATAAATCTGTGACGCGGGTTCACCTCCTCCCGCCGTATCTTAATGTTTCCTTCATCTTATCTGCAGATAATAGCGTCAGTTCACTCTGGTTTATCTTTGAGGTATGACATGTTTTCTGTTCCAAAAACGTCTTCTGAGTTCCTGGTTGTTGCCCTCTGTGTTCTGACAGTTGTGGCTTTTTTACAGGCATACTTTGCTTAACAGCCCCGCCTGACCCGCAGCCCCCCTTTCCCGTAAACGGCGCATTCCTCTGGATTGCGCCGTTTGCCTTTGTGCGTCACGCTTAAATGCGCGGAAACGAAACGCCACTTTTTATTTCATTCATAATACAAATATTTACCTGTTCCTCCTTATTGCCTATACTTGAGAATGATCGTTCGCAACCTACATCAGTCACATTACCGGGTATCTCATGCTTCACCCACAACAATGCACTAAAGATGCGCGCATCAGCGCCCGACGCGACCAGATTATTGCCGCCGCCCGCCTGTGTTTTCGCAAGCATGGTTTCCACGGTGCCGGTATGGCTGAAATCGCTAAAACTTCACAGCTCAGTGTGGGGCAGATATACCGCTACTTCGCCAATAAAGATGCGATCATCGAAGATATCGTGCGGCGAATAGTGATGAAAAAAATCAGGCTGATGACCGGCAACGCGCATAATTTGCAGCAGGTGGCTCATAACCTGGCGCACCGTCGGATTGGCAATTTAAGCGCGCCGTATAAAGAAGATCAGTGCATCGAACAAAAAGAGCAGGCCGAAATTGACCACGCGCTGATGCTGGAAGTCGCCGCAGAAGCGACCCGCAATCCGATCGTGGAAAAAATCTGGCGTGACTCCGAAAAACAGCTTTTTAACGAAGCAAAAACGCTCCTCAGTGCCACCTTCCCGCAATTTTCCGATGCTGAAATGACCGCAAAAGTCGAATCATTAGCGGTCATTTGCGAAGGCACGGCTTTTCGTCGCCTGACGACTGTTCACGCCGACGCTGAGATTCTGGAAGCCTTATACCATCGCTACTTCCGGAGCCTCTTCGAAACGGATTTAACCACCAGCAAACTGGAATAAACTTTTACCATGAGCGCTCACCTGCACGAAAAACGCCTCGGTTACGCCCTTGTTCTCGGCTCGCTTGCCGCACTCGGGCCGTTATGTACGGATTTATATTTACCGGCATTGCCGGAGATGGCTGGCGACCTGAATACGTCCACCGCCAGCGCGCAGTTAAGCCTGACCGCCGGTTTACTCGGCCTCGGTTTCGGCCAGTTACTGTTCGGCCCGCTAAGCGACCGCTATGGCCGTATGCGCCCGCTGTTATGGTCACTGGCGTTATTGCTGGCTGCCTCGGTCTGGTGTGCGGTGGCACAGGACATCAGTCAGCTGATTGTCGCTCGTCTGTTGCAAGGGATCGCCGGTGCCGGTGGCGCGGTATTGTCACGCGCGGTGGCAAGGGATTTGTATAACGGGCACGAACTGACACGGTTTTTTGCGTTGCTGATGCTGGTGAACGGGCTGGCACCGATCATCGCCCCGGTAATGGGCGGCGCAATGTTGCACTGGGTTAACTGGCGGGGAATATTCGGCGTACTGGCGTTTATTGCCATCTTACTGTTCAGCTTCTCCTCGCTAAAATTGCATGAAACCTTAACGCCCGAACGCCGTTCAGGGGGCGGTATTTTCAGCATGCTGGGCTCGGTATTCAGCCTGCTGAAACATCGTCCATTTATGGGGCTGTGCCTGACACAGGGCTTTATTATGGCCGGGATGTTCGCGTATATCGGCGCGTCACCTTTTGTGCTGCAACAGATTTACCATCTCAGCCCGCAGATGTTCAGCCTGTGCTTTGCGATTAACGGCATCGGCCTGGTGATTTCCGCACAGGTGTCTACCCGTCTGAGCCGCCGCTTCGGCGAAATGGCGCTGGTCAAGGCCGGTTTGTGCATCGCCGCAGTGGCCTCGGTGGCGCTGGTGATTGCCGCCAGCCTGAATGCGCCACTCGTGATGTTACTGGTGCCGCTGTTCTTCTCGGTGATGGTGATCGGGATTATCAGCCCGAATGCAGGCTCGCTGGCGATGCAAAGTCAGGGGAAAAATGCAGGCAGCGCGTCTGCCCTGCTGGGCGTGTGTATGTTTGCGCTCGGGGCGGTTGCCGTACCGGTAACGGGTTTCGGCAGCCATCCGGCGTTGTCGATGGGGCTGACCATTCTCGGCTGCTACGCGATTGCCATCCTGATGTTCGTGACGCTGGTGCGTAAACCGGCATAAGGTTCTGGCGAACGGCAGGCAAAAAAAAACCCGCTTCGGCGGGTTTTTCAATAAATCGGCTAAAGTCAGATAGCGATAACGTTAGCAGCCGACGGGCCTTTGGCACCATTGGTGATTTCGAACTCTACGCGTTGGCCTTCAGCAAGGGTTTTGAAACCGTTGCTGGAAATAGCAGAGAAATGAACGAAAACATCTTTGCTGCCATCTTCAGGGGTAATGAAACCAAAACCTTTAGATTCATTGAACCACTTAACGCTACCTTTAATCTTAGACATCAAACTTACCTTTACGTGAATGTTGGACACAAAATGTGTGTCAAACACAGTACAGCAACAGATTTGGCTTTTGTCCAGAATTCTGATGGCAATAAGCGATAAACCTCTCACTCTTCACCTTCTGCTGCTTTTTTCTGCTGCCAAAAAGCCCCTTAATAGCCTTATGACATCAACCGGTTAGAAGAATGAGTCATCATCATTGTTGAAATCATCAGTGTTGAAGTCATCATTTCCAAACCCCAAATCCGAATTGTCATTACGCAGCGACGCATCTTCCCATGACGGCTGATTGCTGTCGAAACCCTGACTGTTATCGAGGAAGCTGCTGTCGGCAGGATTGAGATCCTGCACTGGCGGTTCTTCGATGATATTGACGATTTCCTGCGGCTGGCTGTGATGGAACATGCCGGTCAGCATATCCGCCAGCACCACCCCACCCGCGACGCCCGCCGCCGTGCGCAATGCACTGCCCAGAAAACCCGGCTGCTGGGGTGCAGCTTGTGCCGGTGCCTGCTGTTGCGGCTGTTGGGCATATTGCTGTTGCTGAGGCTGACTTCCCCAGCCTTGTGTACCGGGAATGGGCTGGCTGCCCTGCGACGCCTGGCGTTGCGGTTCAGGCTGAGACGTGCCACCGCCAAACAAGCCAGCCAGAAAACCGGTGCTTTGCGGTTTGGCCGTCTGCGCCTGTTGTTGCAACTGCTGAACCTGCTGTTGCAATTCTTGTACCTGCGCATTCAGTTTGGTCAGCGCCGCTTCCTGAATAATCATTGCCTGCGCCATGTAATACGGGGCAGATGGCTGCTGACGAATATGGGCCTGAATCACACGTTCAGCTTCCGCATCACGCGGTGCCGTGTTGGACTCAGCCTGTTGTAAGCGACTAAAAAGCCCGTCAATTAAACGCTGTTCTTCAGATTGCATAAATTCACCTTGTTGATATGTCGTACTGCGTCAGGAGCGACGCCGGTCGGCGTTATTCAGATACAGTAATACAGTTAGTTTTTTGTATAAATTAACGGAGTGTCAACAAATGTGACGGAGGTAAAGTTAGTGCAGAAAGCGCGCAGAGGAATTGAAAAACCGCCTGCGGGGCCACAGGCGGGGGAATTATCAGCACTTACTTTTTCGGTGTCCAGCCAAGGATGAAATCCTGATCCGGCAGGTTGGTATAGTTACGTACGATGTCGTGGTAAGTCTTCGCCGGGTCCAGATCTTTAAACTGTTGCGGATAAATAAACTTCGCCAGATATTCCATCCCGACAATGTTATACGGATGGTTGTAGAACTGGTGATAAATACCGTAAACGTGGCCCGCATTCACCGCAGGGATTTGCGCCACGCCGGTGCGTGAAAGCAACACTTTGGCTTCTTTATCCACATCCGCTTCATCGGCACCGTAGCCAAACGGCAGAATATGCGTCACAGAGCCACTTTTCGGACGTGCCGAACCGGTCATGATGTAAACGTCCGGCTTCATGCTGATCACCTGTTCCAGAGAAACGGTGCCGGATGCGCCCGGCAGAAGGCTGGAACCGATGTTATTGGCATCTACCGCCTGGATCAGTTTTCCCCATCCCGCATTACCGTGTGTGAAACAGCAGGAGTCGTCGCGACCGGCAATTGGCTCGATAAACACATTCGGCCTGGTTTTAATCGCCTCTGCGGCTTTCTGAATAGCCTGGAAATGCTGGTTATAGAACGTGGTGTAGGCGCGGGCGTTATCCTCCTGATTCATCACTTTGCCGAGCAGATCAATACTTGGCGCGGTGTTTTTTGCCGGATCCAGCTCGTAATCGACAAACAGTACAGGGATGTGCAGCGCGGCGAGTTTATCCAGCACCCCGGCCTGCGCCAGTGAATCTTTCGCCCTCATCTGCGCAATCATCAGATCTGGTTTTTTAGCGATCACCGTTTCCAGATCCACCTGCCCTTTGTCGCTGAATCCCATATCGAGGATTTTCGCCGATTCAGGCCATTTGCTTTTCAGCATCTCCCAGGTGCCGCTGTCAGTTTTCTTCAGCAGGTTATTCCAGGCCACCACATGCTGAAAAGGATTGGCTTTATCCAGCACCGCCAGCGCCAGAAGGTCGCGCCCGTCCTGCAAAATGACCCGTTGCGGCGCTTTATCGATAGTGACTTTCTGACCGGCTATGTCCGTGACCGTCAGCGGATACGTGGTAGCAAAACTGGCAAAGGAGGCCGCCATCAGACCGGCAACAGACAGCACGCGAGCAGTATTCTTTAACATGCGATTACCCGAAAATGAGAATGAATGAAAAATGATTTTGATAATTGTTATCAACACAAGCCGAAATAATAAACAAGGAAAGGTGAAGGGGGCAACGTTTTTAAAGCGGACAGAGGGAGTTAAAACATGTCGAAATATTAACGGGATACCACAGAGGCATCCCGTTTTTCATCAGACTCTCGCGGGCAATATCAACCGCTGGCTTTGTCACGGCCAATAAAGTGCAGCAGAAATTCGCTCACCATCACCCGTTTAAACGCGGACTGTTTTTTGTCAGCCGCGGCGCTGTGGCCGCCGTCAGTATTCTCGTAAAAATAGACCTGCGGGATACCCAGCGCCTGCATTTTCGCTGCCATTTTACGTGCATGGTCAGGCCCGACGCGGTCATCGCTGGTCGCCGTTGAGAACAATACCGGCGGATATTTTTTTGCCGGATCGATATTGTGATACGGCGAAAATTCGCGGATAAACGCCCATTCTTCCGGTTTCTGCGGGTCGCCGTATTCAGCCATCCACGAAGCGCCAGCCGAGATTTGCGTGTACCGGTACATATCCAGCAGCGCCACTTCACACACGATGGCCCCGAATAATTCCGGGTAGCGTGTCAGCATATTGCCGACCAGTAAACCGCCGTTGCTGCCGCCTTGCGCCGCCAGATGGGCCGGTGAGGTGATCTTGCTGGCAATCAGCGCCTTCGCCACGGACGCGAAATCTTCGTAAGCGCGCAGACGTTTTCCTTTCAGCGCCGCTTTATGCCATTCCGGCCCGTATTCACCACCGCCACGGATATTTGCCACCACAAACACGCCGCCGCGATCCAGCCACGACACACCGCTGACCCCGAGATAATACGGCTCAAGGGAGACTTCGAAACCACCGTAGCCATAAAGCAGCGTCGGGTTCCTGCCGTCATACGCCACATCTTTGCGCGAGATGACAAAATACGGCACGCGGGTACCGTCGTCGGACACTGCGAAATGCTGGCTGACCTGATAACGGGTGGCATCAAAATGCGACGGATCTTGTTTCAGCAGTTCGGCTTCCACGTCCGCGCCACTATCCAGATTTCCGAGCGACAAACTGGCCGGTTGCAGGAAACCGCTGACACTCATGAAATATTCATTGGTCTCATCATCCACGCCCCACGCATTGATTTTGCTCAGCTCCGGCACTTTACCGAACGGCTCACGCTGCCAGTCGCCGTCTTTTGGCGTCAGCACTTCAAGCCGGTTGACGACATCACGCGTGATACTGAGGATGATATGATCACGGGTGTAGGAATAGCCGTTGAGCTGGTCACGGGTTGCCGTCACGCCGCTGAGAGAAGAATGCGCACCCGGCATAAACAGGGGTTTCAGCGTGCGATCGCCTGCCATAAAAGCGTCAAAATTCATGGTCAGCAACGAACCGGACGGCCAGCTTTCGCCGTTCACCTGCCATTCACTAGAAGGCTGGATCAGGATCCACTCGCGCCAGCTACTGAATTTGGCATCCGCCGGCAGATCGATTTTGATTAAGTTTTTGTCGTCATCAAGCAGGAACACTTCACGATGATAGAAGTCGGTGACACGCACCACATAATTGCGCTCAAACCCTTTGGTGGCATCGCTATAACCCGCCGCCATCATGTCTGTCTTTTCTGCGCTGAACACCGTGACCGCTTCGCACAGCGGTGTACCACGCTGCCAGATTTTGACGATGCGCGGATAACCGGAACCGGTCATTGAGCCTTCACCAAAATCAGTGGCGACAAACAAATGGTCGCGGTCAATCCAGCTGATGCGGCTTTTCGCGACCGGCAAATAAAAACCGTCCGGCACAAAATCCTGAGTGATTAAATCAAACTCACGCACTTCAGAGGCATCACCGCCGTCTGGCGACAGCACTAACAACGCACGCCCGAAATCCGGTTTTAAATTCCAGAAACCGTGAAACACCCACTCCTTCCCTTCGGCTTTACCCAGCGCATCGATATCCAGTACGGTGTGCCATTGAGGTTCGGCTTTACGGAATTCATCAAGCGTGGTCTTGCGTAAAATGCCTTTCGGGTTCTTCGCGTCCTGCCAGAAGTTGTACCAGTCGTTGCCACATTTCCACACGCCGGGGATTTGATCCGGCGAATTCAGGCCTTCCAGCACTTTCTCCCGCAGCGGCTCAAAATCGTGACCCTGCGTAAACGCTGCCAGCGTGATGGCATTTTGCTCACGCGCCCATTCAAGGGCTTTTTCGTTGCGTAAACCTTCGAGCCAGATGAAATCATCCTGCGGGGGAGTGCCTGAGTCAGTTGTCATGTCATTCTGCTCCTTCAGTCAATACAGCCATTTTGAATGCTTTTAAATCAACGCGTTTACTCTCAAAGATAAAGAGTATCGCTTCAGGAATTTATTGCACCAGGATGCCCTGGATCAGGCTGGCTTTGACAATCGTCACCTGTGAGATATTCAGCGCCTGCATAAAGCCCTCCACCAGCAGTAAATTGCTGACATCGGTCGCGCGGTATTCGCCGGTAAGTTCACTGTCCCCTTTCCACACCTGATTTTTCGACACGCGTTCTACATCAGCCAGACTGTAAGTATTGTTCGCCGGATGGATCTGGTCTTTCAGCGAAAAACCATGAACGCCGCCGATACCAATCACCCGGCGGGTTTGCGCATCCTGTTTGATTTGAGGACTGACGTGGGTCCTCGCGTAGAAATTCACGTAACGCAGCACCGTATTGCGCAGCGATCCAATCGGGTTCGGCGAGGCGGCTTTATCCAGTTCCTGATTTTTAAGCACGCTGATAATGAATTCTTTCAGGGTTACCGATGCCAGTTTGCCCTGATATATATCCGTCACGGGCTGACCGTTTTGTTCGCGGATGGCGGTCATTTGCATTGAGCCGCCGCCGATATCCCAGACCAGCAGATCCTGATTGTTGATGGTGTTGTCATGCAGCGCCGCCTTCGCCGACAGGAAACCCAGCTCCGCCTCCTGTTCCTGAGAAATCACACGAAGCTGGATTTGTGTCTGCTGGTTGAAACGGTCAATAACCTGCTGACCGTTAGCCGCTGAACGAAACACTGCGGTGGCAACGCCGGTAATGCGCTGCGGATGAAAGCTGCGGGCTTTATCGACCATCTGTTTCAGCGCCGTCACGCCCTGTTGTTGCATGGCCTCGCTGATCTGGTTGTTGCCGGATTTGCCCAAATCCTCATTAAAGCCCAGCGGCCTTTGGTCTTCATACAGCACTTTTCCCGGCAGATGTCGGCAAATATCAACCTGCGCCACCTGAATTTTGGTGGTACCGGATCCCATATCAATTGCCCCGCGGGTTTCGATACAGTTTTCTGCCAGTACAGAAAATGTGCTCAACGCGAATAAGGTGCCCAGAAAACCCTTTACCCAATAATTCATCTCATCCTGCCCCTGAAAAATAAAAGAAAAGTAGAAAGCATCCAGAAATACCCGTTTTATGGCGGTGATTTCAAGTCTTTTAGTTTCCTTTTACGTTCTGAATAACCTTCCGAAAAATGCAGGATTGTCCTTAAATAATCCATTCTGCGATCTGCATGGTTTCGGCAATCCTTTTTTGTGAGTCACTTCAAGCAATGAAATAACAGGAACGCCTATAAAGAAATCATTACTTTGTCATGACAAAAAATGACAGGGATTTGAGGTAGAAAAGGGAAACGAAAATCAGGCAGCCACAGAAAAGGAGTGAATGTATGGAATGGAAGATCATCGACATCCTGAATATCCCGCAGACCGGACTGAAATATATCTGTATCCAGGCTTTTAAAAACCTGAAGCTGATTTTGTCCGTAGACAATGATTTTAAGCTGCAAACCGGCGACACCTTAGAGATTACGCCGGAGGGCTATTCACTGAACCGTCATCAGGCACAGAGCCTGAAAATTCACCGAATGATGCCGTATTGTCAGCAACGCTGGCAGTCGCTTTCCATTCAATAAATGGGTTTACACGCACGTCAGCCATAGAAAAGCCGGCATTCAACTGACCGGCTTTTTCTTTTGTTCACGTCGCTGATCCGAAATGCCGTCGTGATCACCAAATTGTTGCTCAGGTACATCCACCCAGCGGTCTTTGCGCGTCGCTTCATATTCCTGATTCAGAGGGTAATAAATCCGGTTTTCCGGCTTATTTGCCTCCCCCACCACCAGCAGCCGCACTTCCTCATCGCTGTTATTAATGAAGGTGTGACAGATACCGGTGCCGTGCGGAAAGGCCACGGCATCGCCCGGTTTCAGCGGATGCAGATGGCCGTTAATCCACGCGTCAGGATACCCTTCCAGCACGTACACAAATTCATCTTCCGCACTTTCCGCATGGGCGTAACAGGTACGACGCCCCGGTAATAAACGTTCGTGATGAATACCAATTTTCGTCAGGCCAAGCGCTCTGCCGAGCGGTGCGCCAATCGACATCAGTTCATCATCGCCGGGATAATTGCCGTCGTCTGGACCTTCCAGCTCGGTCCAGTGTCGGATAAAATCAGGTCTTTCCTTGCTCATAAAATCTCCGGATAACATTGCCAATAGTCAATTTTAGTACAGCGAAGGCGACTTCTGCTGCATCGAGTACGGACTTTGCGTCTGCGCAATATTTTTAGGCAGACAGGCAAATCTTATGTGTACCTTCTCGCCGTCGTTGCTTTCACCCAGCGTCTGGAATTTGCCGCTACAAAAATCGAAGATCTTTTTGTAGGTATCCGCGCGACGCTGCCGCTCAAGGATTGAAAACACGGATGTCGTATAACTTGCTTCGCCCTGCGTAAACGACGGGTCAAAATTGGCCGGGCGATAAGTCGCATCGCCAACCGGTTTATCAATAGATGAACAGCCTGCCAGCAAACCTGCGGCGACGGCCGCAGCGACCCACATTATGGTGATATTTTTCATTACTCATCCCGGAAAACGTTAACGTTATTCAGTGTAGCTGAGCAGAAGTATCTGTCCTGCTCACGCTGCCAATACTGTTTTTGCCATTTTGTTTCACATTCACCAATGCCCGTTCGGCAGCCGCCAGCCACTGGTTATAATCTTCATGATTGCGGGATGTCGCCACGCCGATACTCAGCGAACACTGGAAACCGGAATCCTGCGATAAGCGGATTTCTGAGGTTTTCAGTAATAACCGGTAACCCACGGCATACGCTTCTTCTTCAGAAACCCCCGGCAGGATCACCACAAATTCATCGCCCCCCAGAATAGCCGGGAAATCATTTTGCCCGGTTTCCTGCCGTAAAATCGCTGACACCGAGCGCAACACATAATCCCCCGCTTCGCGCCCGAACAAATCATTTACCATTTTCAGGTCATCAACACCCAGCACCATCAGGCAGGATAAATCATGTTTTGCGCGTTCAAACTCCAGCATCAGGCGCCGGTCGAGTAACCGCCTGTTAGGCAAACCGAGAAAAGGATCCATCAGGGCGGCCTTTTCCAGCTCGTGTTGTTTATCCCGCAGCTTTCTGGAAATGGAATAATTCGCTGCACTGAAAGCAATAATATAAATCGTGGAAAGCGGCAACGTCAGCCACAACGTCCGGTCAGTGACGGTGAAATAAAACGTCATTCCCGACAACAGCCAGCAGACAATAAAACCGGCGCAATAAAACAGCGCAGCGCGGCGCAGCAACTGCCAGCCACCGGCAGAAAAACGGTCAGCGATGAGAATAGCCGTAATAATGGCCGACGGCAGCGGACAAACGCCCATCAGCGCAACCCAGGCTCCCCCCGCGATGGCATCAAATGCCAGATTTCGGAATTCCGCCTGATTAGGGTGATTTGAGCGTTGTGAAATCAGCATAGCGACATGCGGCCAGACAAAGGCATTCAGCGCCAGCAGGCTGATGGCGATCCAGGAAGCATTGCGTTCAAGAAGGACAGAAAACACAGGAAAAAAGCAGAGAAAAGTGCCAAGTATCCGCATTAAGTACATTCGCCGTAAGAAGCGCTCTGAGCGCTCACGGACGAGACTTTCACCTGGAGAATAATATGGCATACGGGAAACGGCTCTTGAGTTGATTTCTATTTATATTAGTCGAGTTACTTATCTCAGAGCTACTGAAAGCGATAATTTTAATGCGCCGAACAACGGGGGTTTTTAGCGTTAAATAAGACAGGTTAATGGTTAACCAGAGAATTTAGGATAAAAATTCGGAAATACAGAAATAACTGTATCGATTTTATGCAGTCACAATATATTGCCACAAAAAAGGCGGCTTTTACGCCGCCCTTTTGAGCAAAGGTTATATAAATTCCACCAGGACAGGTGATTACTTACTGTACTGCGCGTCCGTCACCTTTTCCATCCACTCAACCGGACTGCCGTTCAGGGACTCGGCAATCGCGATGTGCGTCATGGCATTCTCCGGGGTCGCGCCGTGCCAGTGTTTCACCCCTTCCGGGATCCACACGATATCGCCCACATTCATTTCGCGAATTTCGCCGCCCTCCTCCTGCAACCAGCCACGGCCTTGTGTGATGATCAACGTCTGACCCAGCGGATGCGTGTGCCAGGCGGTACGCGCACCCGGTTCAAAGGTCACGATTGCGCCACCGACACGGGCAGAGGCAGTGCCGCTGAACGGCGAGTCGATACGCACCTTGCCGGTGAAGTAATTTTCCGGGCCGTTTTGTGAAGGGACAGAACCACTTTTGGTAATTTTCATTTTATCAGTCATTTCATTCTCCGCCTGGGGGACTGCTGCTGGAAAGTTCGTCATGTCATAAACAATAGCGCCGTTCGTTTATGACGACCAGAGGGCAAAATATGAAAGGAGCTATGAGATAAATTCATAAGTCAGCACGCGCGGCAGGACAGCGATATAAAAATAACAATAAAGATCACGATTTGATCACAATCATCTCTAAAAAACGGACACTTATTTCAGGAAGATAATTAATTGATTTTATTTAAATTTTGTCTCATTCTGTTCGCACTTTAAGAAATATTGTATTTTTTGCATTTGCAGCCCGCCTCAGAGCGGGCTTTTTTATGTCGGAGAGACGGTCAGGTAAACATTACGTCAGTTTCCGCACCACCTTGCAGGGGTTTCCACAGGCAACCACGCCCGCTGGCACCGGTCGCGTGACCACACTTCCGGCGCCAATCGTGCAACCATCGCCAAGGGTCACGCCGGGCAAAATCACGCATCCACCGCCAATCCAGACATCGTTGCCAATAGTGACTGGCCGGGCGCTGCCAATATGTTCACGACGTAAATCAATATCCAGCGGATGCTGTGCGGTATAAATTTGCACATCAGGGCCGATAAAAACGTTATTCCCTATTGTGACCGGCGCGCAATCAAGTAACACAAAATTAAAATTGATGAAAACATTATTGCCGATTCGGGTATTTATGCCGTAATCAATGCGCATGCCTTTTTCAAAATGGACATTGCTGCCCACTTCCCCAAATATTTCCCTGATCAGGGCGTCTTTCTCCGCCGTCTGACGGGCGCTCAGCGCATTAAATCCATCCACTTTATCGCGGGTCTGATAACGAATTTCACGTAATTCGTTATCATTAATATGGTAATCCAGCCCGCTGGTCATTTTGAGTAAGTCGCGCATCAACTGTTCCCTGATATTGTTCACATCCACAATGAATCACCGGCGTGTTTACTGCCCGATATCGCGCAGTTTTTTTCCGGACATAAGGTTTCTTTCTATTTGCTCCAGCGTGACGTTTTTCGTTTCCGGTATCAGGATGAAAGTGATCACCACGAACACCACGTTCAGCGCGGTGTACAGCCAGAATGTCCCTGCTGCACCGATATTGTCCATCAGCGTCAGGAAAGTAGCGCCGATAATCATGTTCGAAATCCAGTTGGTGGTGGTCGAACAGGTGATACCAAAATCACGGCTTTTCAGCGGCTGAATTTCAGAACACAGGATCCATACCACCGGCGCCGCACTCATGGCGTAACCGGCAATACACATCATGGTCATACCGACCGACAGCCAGGAAAGCGCGGCACCGGCCGTGCCCTGATTGAATTGCTGAAGACAATATCCCAGCACCAGCGTGCCGAGCGCAATCACGCTAAAGCCAATTTTCAGTGCCGGTTTGCGTCCCGCTTTATCAACCATGCCGATGGCAATAAACGTCGCGAGCACAAACGTCAGACCGACAATAATCGTGGCGATCATCTGCTGGCGTGTACTGGTAAATCCCGCCAGATTAAAAATCTTCGGCGCGTAATACATGATGATATTCATGCCGGTAAACTGCTGCATCGCCTGCAACAACATGCCTAAGCCGACGGCCCGGCGCACATTACTGTTGGCTTTAAATAATTCCCATCCGCCCTGTTTCAGTTTCAGGCTTTCACGGATTTCATTCAGTTCCTGGCGGGCCTTTTCCGAGGTATCACGCAGCATTCTCAGCACACGCTCGGCCTCAATATGCTGCCCTTTGGCGGCCAGCCAGCGCGGGCTGTTTGGTAAAAAACACACCGCAATCATCAGCACAAACGCCGGAATCGCCAGCACGCCCAGCATTGCGCGCCAGTCACCGCTGCTGCTGAATGCGGTATCAGAAAGGAAAGCCAGCAAAATGCCGATCGTCACCATCAGCTGATACATGGCAATCATCTTGCCGCGAATGGTTTCTGACGCCATTTCAGACAGATACAGCGGTGCGGTGTAGGACGCAATGCCGACAGCAAAACCGAGGATCAGGCGCGACACCATCAGGATTTCAATGCTGGAAGCGAAGGCGGAGCCGAGAGAACCGAGAATAAACAACAGCGCTGCCGCCATCAGGCTGTATTTGCGTCCCAGCCGGAAAGAGAGCCAGCCATTGGCCAGCGCACCGAACGCTGCGCCGAGCATCATGATGCTGACAACCCATTCCTGCTGGCGGCTGCTCAGCACAAAATGCTCAGTAATAAAGGGAAGCGCACCAGAAATCACACCAATATCGAGACCGAATAACAGCCCCGCCATCGCCGCCGCAAAAGACACAAACAGGTTCATCACTTTGGTGTTTTTGAGCGAACTTTCAGTCAGTTTAACCACATCAGATGACGACATTTTTTTCTCCGGAAAGGGGGAATACAGCAACGGACATCAGAAAAAAATCATTCAGCCATTACGATAAGCACAAGTGCCCTGTGGGGTGAGAGCAGGAAAGGCACATATATACACAATCGTGCTGCACCGGACTTTCTGTGATCGGGATCACTGGGGAGAAGATGGCGGCGATATGGTGCAGGGGAATAAAAGTCAGGCAGAACCGATCGTTGCGAGATATCTTCCAAATCTGAATACAACTCCCTGTAAATGCATCCAGCCTGTTTCTTTGCTTCGGCAGCAGGAATAAAGTCTCCCCGCTGCGGCAAAATCCGCAGCCGGAATTAGCGTTCCGATACTTACACGGCGAAATTATGTGATAATTTCGTGCGCTTTGATTCACCCCAAATAATGGTGGCTCAGGCAGGGGCTTCGCAAGAAGCATCGGATTCGTGTAAGCCGGTACGCTAACCCTGTCTGAGCTGCCACCCGAGTTTAGCGTCTCAGGTGGTCGTCTTTAACTTTCTTACACGAGATTTCTATCATGACGAACACCGAAACTGCTTTCTCTGAAAACTCAATTACCGTCTTCCGCTCACTGATCGCCGAGCTGGATTTCAGCCATTTCGAAGATGCTCAGCTTTACGATCTCAGCGCGCTGGCATCGGACTCTGCCGAAGGATTGTGCCACGGCCTGCTGTGCCTGAGCGAAGGGCTGGAGAATGGTGAGATATTACCGCCGGAAGGTATCCCGCAGGTCAGCGCCTATCTCAAGGCGACCGCGCATTTATTACCCGTATTGTTTGAGCTGAGTGAACGGGCGAATGACAGCTTAGGGAAAGCGGGAAAAGTGAGTCCTGCCGCGATTAACTGACAGGTATCAGACATGAAAAGGCCCGCCGCACTGTTCTGGCGGGCTTTAAAGCACCCACTCTCCCCACATCCTTTAATCCGGAAAATTTTTTACTTTTCAGTTTGCACTGAGTCGTGTCTGGCGTCAGGATTTACCCTGATTCCCCATTGGCAGTGATAAAGGCTTATCGATAATGACGACTCAGACACCTAAAACGCCGGTTGCGGCAGGGACAATTTTTAGCGCAGCCGGTCTGCAATTTCTGAATAAACTCGCGCAAAACAACACCCGGGACTGGTTTAAGGCTAATCAGGACGAATACGAGAATACGCTGAGAACGCCCGCGCTGCGCTTTATCGAGCAAATGCAGCCAGAGATTATTGCCATTTCTCCGAGACTGACTGCCGTCGCGAAAAAAGTGGGTGGCAGCCTGATGCGCCCGCAGCGCGACAGCCGGTTCAGCAAAGATAAAACGCCGTATAAAACCAATGTCGGCATTCAGTTTCGTCATTTCCAGGGCAAAGATGTGCACGCACCCGGCCTCTATCTGCACATCGCCGAAGACGGTTGTTTTATTGCGGCAGGGATCTGGCACCCGGAATCAAAAGCGTTAAACGCGATTCGCGCCTGTATTGATGAGAACCCGAATGCCTATCAGAAAGCGCTCAAGACATTGCACGATAACGGGTTTGTGATGGATGGCGACAGTCTGAGTCGTCCGCCAAGAGGCTACGACAAAAACCACCCGCTGTTAGCTGAATTAAAACGCAAAGATTTTATCGCGATTAAAAACATCGCCTTTGAGGATCTGTGCAAGCCAGATGTTATTGATTTTTGCGCAGAGCAGTTCAGACATTGTGCGCCGTTGATGTCCTATCTGTGTTTTGCACTTGAGCTGGACTTCTGAAGCAGATGAGACGACAGGTTTACCCTGCCCGGTGAAGTGCGAAGCATTCTTGACACCTGAAACAGCCAAAATTATATTTTCACTGTCATGACAGCAACCGGCCAGAGGCCTCGTGGTTGAATGCGCTGGCCGGTTTGCTAAATCCCTTTCCCCTGACAGCATGTGTACTGTTGCGCTCAGGGCTGTGATGTTCTGCTCATTTCACCCCGGCTAGCGGACCGGGCTTTGGTGCGTGTAACCCACTACTCTCTAAGACCTTCTATCGCCTGACACAATGCATCATTAGGCTTACCTGTTATTGTCACAGCTGATTGTTGAACACGCTCTAAACGACTGGCAATTCTAGAGCGACTTATCTCTTCCCCATTCTGAGCAAGCATAAAGCAACATTCACCTACCATCCTGCACGCTTCTTCAAAAACGGGATTCAAAATCTCCATAAAACCTCCAAACGGACTAAAAAAACCCCCGTAGAGTAGCTGAAGATTTCAGAAAAAATTTTTCCATTAGAAAAATTAACAATCATCTCTGAATGCGCATCAAAACGGTTTTAGCTGACAACAGATCGTCTGCCAGCCCCAGGCATTATTTTGCACTGACGAAAATCCCCCTGACAGGGTGAGTTCAATCGATAGCGGCAACGTTCAGCCGCGAACACGTTAGCCGATGATAAACGCGGTGCTGATTCGCTTTGCGTTGAATCAGAATCGCAGGCCGTTAAATCCGCCCGTAGAAGGTCATTCTGGCAGACTCAGACAACGAAATATCAGGCTGAGAATTGTAAGCCAAAACCACCAGCATGCGCGTGGTCTCCCCCTCCGTTGGAGTCACACGATGAATCGCATTCCGGCCGCGGAACAGCACCAAATCGCCTGCCTCAATGCCGAGTTTTTTCGGCTCAGTTTGCTTATCCAGTAATTTTTCCACGCCATCAAAATTCATGTCGCCAGCATCAGCGTCGCGTAAGTTCTCAACGTATTCAAATACACCGCCAGCCTGAGGTTTTTGAATCAGCAGGGTGATGGCAAAAGAGGAGTTATCGAAATGCCAGCCCAGCTCCTGGCCTTCGCTGGCGTAATGCAGGTTGATTGAAGAGAGTTTATCAGCGTAAGGATACAGTTGCGCCTCACCCAGCACCGCGCAAAGAAACGCACGAAACACTGGCGCGTTATACAGTGCGCGCAGCGCCGAATCCTGCGGGATCTCTTCATCGGTAATACAGCCCTTTGAGGAAACAATCTGCCGATTTCTTGGATGCGAATCTGGCAGCCCGGCATCAGGTTTCAATAGATAAACATTATGATTATTGCTGGTGTAATAGGCCAGGTGGCGATTTTCATCCCCCTCACGCTTAATCGCTTTCAGCGCAGCAGGATTAAGAAAGTCATGCAAGACCAGGGCGCCCTTTTCATTCAGCGTCTGTTTACACTGAGAAAGAAAATTCGTATCCAATATCGGATTCGCCGCGAAATTTACGATCGTATCGAGTTCTTGCATCATTAATTCTCATGAATTATTCAGGGGGAAAATAGTCGCTTCTACTTTAACCAAGTCATTAATAGCTGGGAAATGAAAAATAGTGATCACATTATCGCCATGAATCCCCATTGGGGTAAGTTTGCAAGGGGTTTAGCCGCCTGATGTCTCTCCCTTTGACGCAACTCGCAAATATCATATTAAACATTTCTATTGATAAAGATTCTCCTCATCCCTGCCGATATTTCTGATACAGGCGGCAACACCGCCTCTCATTCCAATGTGCGCCAGCGATAGCACGCCCCCTGCCGCTAATACAGTTTAGTCAACATGCTTTCCTCCCCCCCTTATGAAAGGCGTACATATGAATTGCATCTTCAGCGTGATCTGGAACCACAGCCGTAATGCTTTTGTGGTCGTCAGTGAGCTGACCACTCGCCGTGGAAAACGCAGTGACGTCCGTGCGATTCAGGTCGATGATCATTCAACCCCAGTCAACGGCGCGATCACGCCGCCACCGTTTGCCATTGCCCTTATCTCATTCATTGTTTCATTCATGCCTGTTATCAGCATGGCCGCAGATTTGCCCACTGGCGGTAATGTCGTTCTCGGCAGCGGCCAGATTGGCGCGGCGGCCGATCATCAACTGACGATCAACCAGTCCGGCCAAAAAATGGCAATTGACTGGCAGAGTTTTAATATTGGCAAAGACAACAAAGTGACCTTTGTTCAGCCCGGCGCTGATTCGGTTGCCCTGAACCGGGTGATCGGTGCTGACGGCTCGAAGATCATGGGCCAACTCAACGCCAATGGCCGGGTGTTCTTAATCAACCCCAATGGCGTGCTGTTTGGTCAGGGCGCCTCCGTCAGTGTCGGTGGGTTGGTGGCTTCGACACTCAATATCTCGAACCAGGATTTTGCTAACGGCAAGTACAGGTTCAGGGGGGATGGCAGCAACGCCAGCGTCATCAACCAGGGCACGATTAACGCTGCCGACGGGGGAGCCGTGGTGTTACTCGGCGGCACCGTCAGCAACCAGGGCGTGATTGTTGCGAAACAGGGTTCCGTCGCATTGGCCGCCGGCAATACGGTGACGCTGGACTTCGCAGGTGATGGCTTGCTTAACGTCCAGGTCGATGAAGCGACCAGGAATGCCTTGGTGGAAAACCGCCAGTTGATTCAGGCCGACGGTGGCCAGGTCATTATGACCGCGGCGGCCAGCAATGCGCTGCTCAGGACGGTGGTCAACAACACCGGTGTGATTGAAGCGCGAGGCTTGCAGAACAAGAACGGTAAGATTTCCCTCGGTGGCAGTGACAGCGGTCTGGTGCGCGTCGCCGGTACCCTGGATGCCTCTTCACCCCACGGCACGGGCGGCGCGATTCAAATCACCGGCCAGAACATTGCGCTCACATCCGCCACTCTGAATGTCTCAGGTGCCAGCGGTGGCGGCAGCATCAAGGTCGGCGGCGACGCTCAAGGCAAAGGCCCCCTGGTTAATGCACAAGGTGTCAGCGTGGATGCGGGCAGCAGCCTCAAGGCTGACGCCGGAACCACGGGAAAAGGCGGCAACATAGTCGTCTGGTCCAACGGAACGACCGTGGCCAAGGGCAATTTCTCAGCCAGGGGCGGCACGCAAAGCGGTGACGGAGGATCCGTAGAAACCTCCGGCCATCACGTTGACTTCACTGGCATCCAGGTGAACACCTCGGCAACCAAAGGCAAAACGGGTAACTGGCGGGTGGATCCTGAAGACCTGAACGTTGATGACGCTTCAGCGGCCACGATCAACGCCGCTCTCCTGAACACCGACGTCACCCTGCAAACCACCGGCACCCTCACATCCACGGCAACAGGCCTCGGTGATATTTCCGTTAATTCAGCCCTGAGCTGGAGTTCACCAAACACCCTGACGCTGGACTCGTTCCACTCTATTGCGATCAATGCCAATGTCTCCGTCACCGGTGCAGGTGGTCTGGTGCTGGTGACGAATAACAACAGCAACGGTACCAGCAGTGGCAGCGGTGATCTCACGTTTGCCAAAGGCGTCTCGGCCAGTTTCACGGCACCGGAAGGCAGCGGGCAGCGTTTGAACATCAACGGTTCGGCTTACACGCTGGTTTACAGCATGGCCGACATCGACGGAATCGACGGGGATCCGGCTTCGTCTGGCGCAATTACAGACCAGACAGCGGCAGGCGGACTGGCAGGGCATTACGCCCTGGCCCGTAATCAGGATGCCAGTGGCGTCATATATACGAACGCACTCGTGGGGAGCAATTATGATTATGATTCGCCCTTCTCCGGCACCTTTGAAGGCCTGGGTCATACCCTATCGAATCTGACCATCACGGCTCCGGACGCAAACAACACGGGGCTGTTTGGCGACAATCAGGGGGCAACGGTTCGGGATCTGGGTGTAGTTAATGGCGCTATCAGCGGCGGATCTTACGTCGGCGGTATCGTCTCTATGAACCAGAGTTCCTCCTCTGTATTAAACAGCTATTTCAGCGGCACGGTGTCAACGTCATCCTCCGGCATAATGGTCGGGGGGATCGCCGGCTTTAATGGAAATAACTCGACGATTGCAAACAGCTATAGCATGGGCACGGTAACGGGCACCCGCTGGACAGGGGGAATAACGGGCTATAACGGCAGTGCCCTGGTGACAAACAGCCACAGCTCCAGCAACGTAAATGGCGGTAATGGTGACTACGTTGGCGGGGTCGTGGGCGCTAACGAAAGCGCCACCATCACTAACAGCTATAGCACCGGCAACGTGTCGGGCAATACACGTGTTGGCGGGGTGGCAGGCAACAGCTACCGGGGGTCGATTTCTGACAGCTACAATACGGGCAACATATCGGGCAACAGTTTTGTTGGCGGTGTTGTTGGCCTTAACGATACTGCCAGCTCCCTCGCCAATAGCTACAATTTCGGCAATGTCCAGGCTGACTATAATGTGGGCGGGGTCGCAGGCTATAACGACAGCGCTATTTTCTCCAGTTATTCCACCGGTCAGGTGCGGGGGGCGACGGGCAGTAACGCTGGCGGTGCTATTGGCTACAATCAAGCCAATAGCACGGTGACAAACGTTTACTGGAATAGCGTCACCAGTGGCAACACTGTCGGGATTGGCGGCGGCGTCACTTCCGGGGTCACCGGTTTAACCCTCGCACAGTTACAGGGCGTATTACCTTCTTATTTCGATAATACCGTTTGGGGCACAGCCAGCGGTCTTTACCCCTATTTGAAATCCCAATATCCGAACGGCACACCGCAAGCCATTTCCGGCTTCGCTCAAAACAGCGATGCGGCTGGCCTGGTCTCCACCGTGATTAACGGCCTGGTGGTCGGTACCTCCTCCATCGGCGCCGGGGGTTACTACTACAGTCTGCTCGCGCCCGGCACCCTGGCGAACACTGATGTGTTCACCTACGCGCAAAGCGGCGGCAATCTGGCTAATACCTTCACGCAGGGTGTGACGGGGACGACCAGTAACATCAATCTGACGGCTGACACGCTGGTACTGACGGGCAATGAAAACTCTCTGTCCTCGCTGCTGACAGATTTGAACACGGCCAGCGGCAGCGCAGACAGCGCCCACAAGCTGTTTACCCTCGATGCCAGTGGTCTGAACGCCACCGGTAATGTGCAATTCACCCGGGCCGGGAGTTTCATTTTTGACCAATCCCTGAGCGCGGTCGGCAACAGCAACGTGAGCGTCGCAGGGGATTTGACCATCGCATTGGGCGAGCATGTCAGCGGGTCTGATGTGGTGTTATCCGCCACGGGTGCCTTTATTAACAACGCGGGCAGTCATGCCGTTACCGCCTCAACTGTCGGCGGACACCACTGGGTGATTTATTCCAATACCCCCGCCACCGGTACTTTTGCCGGACTGAACAGCAACAATACTGCTATCTGGAATGCCAGCATTAATACCCTTCCGGCGAGCTCCGTAACCGGTAACCGGTACGTGTTCCGCTATCAACCGACGGTCACCTACACCCCGGCAAATGTCAGCAAGACCTATGGTGATACGGCAGATGTCAGCTCTGCGTATACAACCTCTGGAGTAAGTGCCGGGGTTACAGGAGCATTTGCAGCCGATACCCTGGCTAACGTGGTAGCGGGCACTTTAGCGATATCTTCAACGGGAACAGCGGCTACTGCGGGTGCAGGCAGTTACGCCATCCTGGCAAGCCAGGGGACTTTAAGCGGTTTGCAGGGTTACCTGGTCGCACTTGCAAGCCACGGAAACTTAACTGTCAATGCCAGAAACATCACCGTAGCGGCCAGCAGTGGCAGTTCAACGTACGGCGCGACCCCTGTTCAGCCAGCCCTGAGCGCCATCGGCCTGGTCAACGGCCAGGATGTGTCGGTACTGAGCGGTTTGAGCAGCACAGGCATTAGCGGCACCACCAACGTCGGCACCCATGTGGTGCGCGTGGAGGGCGTACTGACCAATGGCAATTACCGCGTGACTCAAACATCCGATGGCCAATGGATCGTCGCTCCCCGCGCCCTGGCCGTTATTGCTAACAACCTTGGCAAAATCGTCAACACCAGCGACCCGGCACTGACCTGGTTCACCAATGGAAATCTGGTTAACGGTGACCACCTCAACGGCAATCTGACGCGCAGTGCTGGCGAAACAGCCGGTCAGTACAGGATTGAACAAGGCTCGCTAAACAACAGCAATTACGCCATCGCTTTCACTGACGGTACGTTCAACATCGGTGTAACGCCGCTAAACCAATTGCTCAGTTTGCTCAGTGCCCCCGAAAACGTAGCGGCGGTGACCACCCAACCTCTGCGTAAATTACCGACCCCCACCACGTCTCTGGCGGTGCAGTTGCCGTCCGACGGCCTCTATAGCGTAATTGAGCAAGGCTTGCGCCTTCCGGAAGGACTTTGATTTATGCGTATCCGTCTTACTCCCATTGCCCTGGCTCTCCTGACGTTAACTGCCAGTACGGCCCGGGCTGAAATTGTGCCGGACGCGGGTCAGTCAATCCGTGAGATCCAAACTAAACCGCCGGTTTTACCGCCGCGCCAGACGCTGGAACTGAACCTTCCCGACACGCCGGACACTCATCCGACTGCCCGCGGGCCAACGATGCAGGTTGCGCAATTCAGGTTGACAGGCAATCAGGCGATCAGCAGCGCCGATCTGCTGCCATTGCTGGCTGATCTGCAAAATCGCACGGTCAGCTTTGGTGAGTTGCAGGCTGCGGCCGGGCGTATCACCCTGTTTTATCGACAGAAAAATTACCCGCTGGCACGGGCTTATTTGCCGGCTCAGGACGTGGAGAATGGCGTCGTCACCATTGCCGTCCTCGAAGGTCATTTTGGCGAAGTGAAGCTTAATAACGCTTCGCGCATCAGCGACGGCACGTTGGCTGCGCCGCTCCGCGCGCTGAAAAACGGTGAAGCGGTGCGCGCCGGCCCTCTGGAACGCAGTCTGCTGTTGCTTCAGGAAATCCCCGGCGTTGAAGTCCGGTCCACGCTGAAACCCGGCACCGCCGTGGGTGCCAGCGACCTGGTGGTCGATGCCCGCTCGGCGCCGATGGTTTCGGGTCAGGTGGATCTGGACAACTATGGCAACCGCTTCACCGGTGAATACCGTCTGGGCAGTACGCTGAACCTCGCCAGCCCGTCAGGCATGGGTGATCAGGCCAGCATGCGGATCATGGGTTCTGATGAAGATCAGCATTACTTCCGGGCAGCGTATCAGTTGCCGATCGGTCCGTGGGCGACGCAAGCCGGTGTCGCTTACTCGTACATGAATTATCAGTTAGCCAGGAACTTTGACAATCTTGATGCTTCGGGTAACGCGAAGATTGCCAGCGTGTTTGTGCAGCAGCCACTGATTCGCCTCCGGGATTTCAGCCTGACTGCGCAACTGCAATTCGATGACAAACGCTTAAGAGATGACATCGATCTTTACGACTATAAAAGTCACAAACAGTCGCATGTCGTGACTGCCAGTCTCAACGGCAACTCCCGCGACAATTTTTTGGGTGGCGGTTCGAATGCATTCTCGCTGGCCTGGAGCCAGGGCAACCTGACGCTGGATAACCCGCAAGACAAAGTGCTGGATGATCTCACAGCCAGGACTCGCGGCACCTTTCAGAAGATCAATCCTGGCATCGTGCGCCTGCAGCGCCTGACGGATCGGATCAGTCTTTATGGTCAGTTCCAGGGCCAATGGACTGACGGCAACCTTGATTCCTCTGAAAAAATCAGCCTCGGCGGCGCGTATGGCGTACGGGCTTATCCGGAAGGCGAAGCACAGGGTGACCAGGGGTATGTGACCAGCGCCGAACTGCGATACGCACTGACCGAGATGGTGCAGTTGTTCACCTTCGTCGATCATGGCGAAGTACGGCTGAACAAAGACACCTGGGCTGACGGCGAAAATCACCGCAGCCTTTCTGCTACGGGTGTGGGCTCGACATTGTCTGCCGGCAACTGGCATCTGATGGCGGTCGCGGCATGGAAACTGGGTAATGCCGATGCACAAAGCGACACGGATCGCACGCCCCGGGTGTGGGCACAGGCTAGTCGTACGTTTTGAGGGGATGTTTACGATGCCAACACATGTACCAACAGATAGTACTTGATGTCGGTTGATATAGGTAAAATCAGCTTGAACCATGAAGCACTAAAACCTGATAACTCACTGAATTTAATGCATAAAAATAGACGTCAGTTGACGTCTATTGACCTGAACCCTACAGGGCCCGAGCCTGTGACCTGCGGCTTAGAATCTCTAAGAACCGTGCAATAAATCATTAACTTACCGCATATAGCCCCCGCTCACACGTCCCAACATGCAAAAAGATGACAAGCGTTGTTTCGATCGCTTTCAAACGTTCAGACAAAGTAGCGATAAATTCTGCCTGGTCTTCATTACGTTTCTTTAATGCTTTTATCGCAGCGCCAGAATATGCGGCTGATACTCCAAGGGTGAGTTCACCCTACAGAAATAAATCGGGTTGCAGTCTGAAAATGAAATGAGAGAAGCTAATCCCTTTTGGTAAAAAAACCCTGCTGATACACTTACCGATTGATTCTTTTTAAAAATTTACTATTTATCGTCGAGGGCTACGTTTTGCTTTGGAATATCCTGACCTACTTTGGCGACAGCATGCTCATTTTGCCAACCGGAATAACCCTCGCTTTATTTATGTTATGGAAGGCTGACAACCCAGTCACAGCATTGATCTGGCTGATTATACTGGGTATTTCTGGCCTCGCGGTGAGCATCTCAAAGCTGTTGTTTCTCGCCTGGGGCATTGGCAGCAGTACATTTAATTTTACAGGCTTCAGCGGGCATACCACGATGTCAGCCACTTTATGGCCGGTCATGTTCTGGCTGATAGGCCAACGTTTTCAACCTGACGGACGCAGGCTGATGATTACTGCTGGGTATTTCATTGCCATTATGGTGGGTATCAGCCGGCTCGCACTGCATGCTCATTCCGTCAGCGAAGTGATCTCAGGATTTATTCTCGGCAGTCTTTGCAGCGTAATCTTTTTATATACACAACACGACCGCAACATGCGCTATTTCACATTCACTCCATTAGCTATTCTGCTTATTCTCCCTCTGTCACTGATGAGCTTTGGCAAGAAAGCACCCACACAGCAGCTTCTCGAACATATCGCTACGCAAATCACAGGCAAACAACCCTGGACGCGGGAAGAATATCGGCTTATGGCTGAGAAACCGGAAATCTCAAAAAGCGCGTGGAACTAAAGCAGAGATACTTACAATACCACTTGATTTGGGTATAACTGAGTTGACTTCGATAGAACCCGGGACAGAAAAATTCAGTAATTTCAGGGAATATAAAGGAGAAAAAGCGAATTCAGCAGAGGTGTGTTGACTTGAAATGGTACGCCCTACAGGGCTCGAACCTGTGACCTACGGCTTAGAAGGCCGTTGCTCTATCCAACTGAGCTAAGGGCGCATTGCTTGTCCCTTTCAGGAGCGTTGCGGGTTCGGATTATACGGGCAGACCGGGATGAGTCAATGGCTTTCGAACTCACTGCTTAATGCCTGAACAATTTGCCGATATTCCCGGACTGTCTTGCAACGTTATGTGATCAGTATCGGCTATTTTTCGGATTTCAGCGCGGCAGCAATCACGCGGGCAGACGCGTGATAAGCGACACCTTCGTAAGCCGTCAGTTCCGGCCGCAATGTTTGTACGATACCTTTTTTACCAATCACCGCTGGCTGGCCGATATAGACGCCCAGTTGTTCATCGAGGGCAGACACCGGCCAGACACTGCGGGCGTCGGACAAAATGGCATCCACCAGCCGCGCTGTTGCAGTAGCGATGCCGAAACTGGTCCAGCCCTTGCCTTGCAGGATTTCCCAGCCACCGCCGCGCACAGCGTCGTTCATTGTTGCCCAGTCGACGTCACGGTCGCCTGCCAGTTCTGCCACCGGACAGCCGCCAAGTGTCACGGTGCTCCAGGCCACAAACTGCGATTCGCCGTGTTCGCCCATCACATAGCCAGTGACGCTTTTCGGATCGAAACCGAAGAACTCGCCGACCACGCGTTTCATGCGCGCGGTATCGAGCGAGGTGCCGGTGCCGAACACCTGTGCGTCAGGGAATCCACTGGTCTGCTGAATAATCTGAGTAATGACATCGCACGGATTGGTGATATTGACGATCACGCCGCCAAAGCCGCTGGCAATCACGCGCGGGATCACTTCACGCACGGCGGCACGGGTCTCAGCAAGTTCTTCCAGACGATCTTCACGCAGCAAGGTTTTCGGGCCGACGGCGATGACCAGCACATCGGCATCATGCAGTTCGCTGTAGTCGTTGGCGATAACCTGCACGCGTGAGGTCGTCAGCGACGCCATATCCCGCAACTCCAGCGCCTGACTGGCCGCTTTAGGTTCGTTTTCATCCAGCAAGACAATCACGTCACACAGCCCCAGCGTGACCAGAGAGAATGCAACGTCAGCGCCCACATGACCGGCACCGATGATCCCCACTTTGCGTGTCATTTGTTTCTTTCCTTATGATTTAAAAAGAGTCATACCTAAAATAGACACTTTTTTCGCCACTGTCGCAGGTTAAATTCTCATCCGCAGATAACAAGTTATTCGCATTCAACGCCTGACAGCGCCCGCGGCTTCTGACAAAATAGGCGCATCCCCCTGCATTTATTAATTAATGGATTTATTCCCTGATGGCAGCAAAGATTATTGACGGTAAAACGATTGCGCAGCAAGTCAGAAGCGAAGTTGCAGCGCGTGTTCAACAACGACTGGCTGAAGGAAAGCGTGCGCCCGGTCTGGCCGTGGTGCTGGTCGGTGAAAATCCGGCGTCACAGATTTATGTCGCCAGCAAACGCCGTTCTTGTGAAGAAGTCGGGTTCATCTCCCGCTCTTACGACCTGCCAGCCACCACCACGGAAGGTGAGTTGCTGGACCTGATCGAAAAACTGAATAACGACAGCGAAATCGACGGCATCCTGGTTCAGCTTCCGCTGCCAGCCGGTATCGATAACATCAAAGTGCTGGAACGTATTCATCCGGATAAAGACGTCGATGGCTTCCATCCTTATAACGTCGGCCGTCTGTGCCAGCGCGCGCCGACGCTGCGCCCTTGTACGCCGCGTGGCATTGTGACGCTGTTAGAACGTTACGGTATTGAAACCTTCGGCCTGAACGCCGTGGTGATTGGCGCATCCAACATTGTGGGCCGTCCGATGAGCATGGAATTACTGCTGGCCGGTTGCACCACCACCGTCACCCACCGTTTCACCAAAAATCTGCGCCATCATGTTGAGAATGCCGATCTGGTGGTTGTCGCTGTGGGTAAACCGGGCTTTATTCCCGGCGAATGGATTAAACCGGGCGCGATTGTCATTGATGTCGGTATTAACCGTCTGGAAAGTGGTAAAGTTGTCGGCGATGTGGAATATGATGCCGCCGCCGAGCGAGCTTCCTTTATCACACCGGTGCCGGGCGGTGTTGGCCCGATGACGGTCGCGACGCTGATTCAGAATACCTTGCAGGCGTGCGAGGAATATCATGACGTCAGCGCCAGTAAGTCTTAAACCCTTTGCACTACACAAAAAGTCAGGAATACATGGAAACTTTCTTTCTCGAAAAACACCCGCACGTTGAACTGTGCGATCTGCTCAAATTTATGGGCTGGTGTGACAGCGGCGGTACGGCGAAAGCAGTGATTGCCGAAGGCCAGGTTAAGGTCAACGGTAAAGTCGAAACCCGTAAGCGCTGCAAAATCGTTGCTGATATGAACGTCGAGTTCGCCAGCAACAAAGTCGTGGTGAAAGCGTCCGAATAATCTTTCCGGTAGCGTTGCACGACAAAAGAAAATGCCCTGCAAGCGAAAGCTCACAGGGCATTTTTTTATTTATCGGCAGAGTGACAGGCCGAAGGCAAATTACTGCTGCGTCACCCACAACACCGGCCATTCGCCACCGCTGCTGTAACCGTCACAACTGGGTTCAGAGGCAAATGCCGCCAGCCGGAACTGTTTACCATCAAACACCCAGCGTGAAGACACGCCACAATCACCGATGCCGCGCCCTTTATCGTAAGTCGAGAGCATACCGGTTTTCGGGTCGAAATCAGCGTTGATCAGTTCCGGCGAATCATCATCTTCGCCCAGTTTGAACGGCATATTCAGCGCCAGATTGTCCATTTTATAAGGCGCCTGACGCGAAACCAGGAAGCCCAGCGCATACAGGTTATACGCGCCCATGTCGCAGTTGACAGTCATCAGGGCTTTATCGTTGCTCAGCGCGAAAATATGCACTTCCCGTTCGGAAGGGTCGAGGCTGCAATCATTATTCTCAATGGTGGCGGCGGCGTTCTGCGTGATGGCCGAAATCTCAGTTTCGGATAATGCATGCGGTTCACTGAAACGCGGCAGAACCGGCGTGGCAGGAATGGGCGGCACGGTATTCGCCGGTTTCGCACCACGATTAATCCAGGCCGTTTTGGTGCCAACGCGCCCCTGCTGCGCATCAATGGCCAGCAACGCGGCTTTGATCCCTTTCAGTGAAACTTCCGGTTTAACGGGCTGAGCCGGGTCAGCTTTCACTGCCAGCTGAATACTGCTGCCTTCGCGGATCGCGGCAATAAAATCATTCACCACCAGACGGTTAGTGGTGGAAAGATGTTTTTTACTGACATCCCATTCACGGTGATTAAAACTCAGTGTCTTACCGTTCATCTGCAAGCGGCTGGCAACCGGCGCATCCGTCGTCTGCTCATCACTGTTACGCTGGTAATCAATGCTGACGGAGGATTTCCCTTCCGGCCCGGCTTCACGGGTGATTTTCATTACCAGTTCCTGCCCGTCCTGCGAATTACGCGCGACGCAGTGATTCAGGTTGTCACAGCTGACCTGCCAGTCGTTATAAATAGCCTGCAACGGCTCAGCCTGGGCGCTAAAAGCCAGCATGGTGGCCAGCAGGCATAAAGGGGCGGTTATCCATCTGCACATTATAAGTTTCAGCTCTGTTCGAAATTATCTTTCTGATAATAGCGTAACCCTCGCCAGGAGACTGCCTTCAATGCAGCATTTTTTACCCGAAATTATAAAGAGATACTCCACCCGCAGGGTTTGCGGCAGACAATAATTTTTCATGACATACGAGAAGCCGCAATGGTGACGCAGGGAAACTTTCAGTACACTGGCTGAGCCAAAAACAAACAATAATGGCGAAAAGGATGAAGATCATTTCTCTGGGAGATACGGATGAAGTTATTGATTTTGATGATAACGCTGTTATCACTGCCGGCGCTGGCTGAAGAGCCTCCGGTGGTGTACGCCGGCACACTGGGTAAAACCAGCATTGTCGTCGAACTCGATTTAAATAAACCTGACGAAGTGACCGGACGGTATTTCTACCAAAAATACCGTCTGGATCTGCCGCTCAACGGAGCGCTGGATGGTCAGGAACTGAAATTACAGGAAGGTCTGGATGATTTCGACGATACACCGCGCCCTGAACTGACGCTGACCAAAGATGAAAACGGTGACTGGCAAGGCAACTGGACCAACCCGCAGGGCAAAACACTGCCGGTTAAGTTGCAACCCGCGCAGTTACCGGCAGCCGCCACGGACGACGGCTATCTCAGTTCGCTGATCCACACCGATCCGTACGAGTATTTGCGTTTATCCGCGCTGCAACTGAAAGCGGGCAAAAACGAAAACTTCATGGGCTATCAGCTGCAATGGTGGACGGAACCGCAATCAAAAATCAGTTTCTTTGAGATTGTCTCCGGTTATCCGGAAGCCAGTTTACCAGCCATTAACCAGAAGCTGCGCGCCCGTCTATGGCAGGAAGTCAGCGGCTGGCATGCCTGTATGCTCGGGGCAAGCCGTTTTGGTCAGGGAGAATATCAGCAAACGGTGACGCCGAAGTTCATGAGTCCCGATGTGGTCAGCATCAGCGTATTTACCTCTTATGACTGCGGCGGTGCGCATCCTGATTTCGGCGAAGCGCCGATCAACCTGAACGCCAAAACCGCAGAAACGCTGACGCTGGAAGATGTGATTTGGGTGGGCGATGGCGCACCGTTCCACTATCTGAATGCTGAAGATCGCGCCCTTACGGGTAAAAACGATGTGGATTTCGATACCTTCGCGCAGTACCGCGATAAGAAATGGGCGCCGTGGCTGGTGAAACAACTGACCGCGGCTTATCCGCAACAGATGAAAAAGCCGACGGAAGAAAGCGAAGACGATTGTGATTATTCAGACCCGTCGATCTGGCAATTCCCGGCCTGGTATTTCACGCAAAAAGGGCTGTATTTTGATCCGACGTTTGCCCGTGTCATGCGTTCATGCGAAGGCCCGGAATGGTCCGTTCTGCCATGGTCTGCCATGAAAGGCCACGCGGGCAGCACCGCAATAAACCTGGAACACTGAAATAACAAAGGCACCCGCGGGTGCCTTTGCCTCAGATGCATTTTCGCCGGTCATCTTTACGCCAGCCAGCCCTGAATCTGCGCATATTGCAGCAACATAATGGTTTTACCATCTCTGATGCGGCCATCTTTGATCATCGCCAGCGCCTCGGTAAACGGCACCTCCAGCACATCAATGTCCTCGTCTTCCACGCCGCCACCGGCGTTCTGACGCTGCGACTCATCGTATTCTGCCGCGAAAAAATGCACGATTTCGGTCACGCTGCCCGGCGACATATAGGCTTCAAACAGTTTATCTACCTTGCCCACTGCAAAACCGGTTTCTTCAATGGCTTCTTTACGGATGCAATCTTCCGGCGAATCGTTGTCGAGCAAACCGGCGCAGGTTTCCAGCAACATACCGGTCGGGTTGCCATTGACGTAGGTCGGCATACGGAACTGTCTGATCAGCAGAACGGTTTTTTTAGGACGGTTATAAAGCAGAATAGTCGCGCCATTTCCCCGGTCATACACTTCACGGGATTGCGGCTGGCGTTCGCCATTACGTTTGATTAAATCGTAGGTGTATTTGCGAAGAACATACCAGTTATCAGAGAGTAACTGGTTTTGAACGTTTTCGATCCGGGATGACTTGTCATCAGATGACATAAAGCGTGCCTCCGCTCAGAGGGTGAGAGAAGCCAGACATCATAGCGGCATTACACCGCGCACGCCAGATTCAGCCGTGCTCAATTGCATTAAGCAGTTGTTCCCGATGGCGTTCAACCCACTTCGCATCCAGCGGCCCCCAGCCGGAAAGCTGATAATAACCGTCATTATTGCGCACACCCTGCTGCACAAATTCCAGTTCGACACCCATACCCGGTAGCGCTTTCAGTACGTCCTGCAAGGTGCGGCGCGGCCAGCCGGTGATTTCCATCAGTTTTGGTACGTTCGGTTTTTGTTCAGAGTCCAGCAACCAGCAAAGGTAGAGACGACGGGCGAAAACCGAATTTAACATCAAACTCATCTGAACGGCTCCAGTGTGGACATACGAATGCGTGTCATAAAAAAGCAGGCTGTCAAAGCGTAGACGGTATCAGCGAATCTGTCTGCGGCATAACCCTGTGTACAGGGAGGTTTTTTTTACATTATCTCCTTTATTTCTCCACGTTTTATGCGACATGAGAAGGTAAAGTGCATTGACGTAGAACTCCACTCTAACACTTGCTCAGTCCCGTCGGGACGGTTCCGCCTCTGAGACTGCCTATGAGAAAATAGCGCTCAGGGGATTTTTTTGTCAGATTACTGACGTTCTGTTTGTTTGCTGATGTTAGTTACTCACGCCAGAGTGACAACGAGGTTCCTGAAGCATGGCTAACTTTTTTATCGATCGCCCAATCTTTGCCTGGGTTTTAGCGATCATCATTTCCTTGTCCGGCGCACTCGCTATCTATTTTCTGCCGGTTGAACAGTATCCCGATCTGGCTCCGCCAAACGTCAGGATTTCTGCAACCTATCCCGGCGCATCAGCACAAACATTAGAAAATACCGTTACCCAGATTATCGAACAGAACATGACCGGCCTCGATAATCTGATGTACATGTCATCGCAAAGCAGTAATGACGGTAAGTCGCAGATAACCCTGAGCTTTACCGCCGGTACCGATCCCAACGAAGCGCTGCAACAGGTGCAAAACCAGTTGCAGCAGGCGCTGAAACGCCTGCCGCAGGACGTGCAGACGCAGGGTGTGACGGTGTCAAAAACCGGTGATACCAACCTGATGATGGTGGCGTTTGTCTCCACCGACGGCAGCATGGATAAGCAGGATATCGCCGACTATGTGGCGTCCAACATTCAGGATCCGCTGAGCCGCGTGCCCGGCGTCGGCAGCATTGATGCTTACGGTTCACAGTACGCGATGCGCATCTGGCTGGATCCGGACAAGCTCAATAATTACCAGCTGACCACCGCCGATGTGGTCACCGCCATCAAAGCGCAAAACAGTCAGGTCGCTGTCGGTCAGCTCGGCGGCGCACCTTCGGTGGATTTTCAGGCCCTGAATGCCACCATTAATGCCCAGGCACAGTTACAGACGCCGGAACAGTTCCGCCAGATCACCCTGAAAGTGAATCAGGACGGTTCGCAGGTCAAACTTGGGGATGTTTCCACCATCGGTCTCGGCGCGGAAAACTACGCCCTGCTCAGCCGTTATAACGGACAGGCTGCGTCAGGGATGGGCGTTAAACTGGCGTCCGGTGCCAACGAACTGCAAACCGACAAAGCCGTCCGTGCGCGCCTTGATGAGCTTTCTCACTATTATCCGCACGGTCTGAAAGCCGAAATCGCTTACGAGACCACGCCGTTTGTTAAAGCGGCGATCACCGACGTGGTGAAAACGCTGTTTGAAGCGATCGTGCTGGTGTTCCTGGTGATGTATCTGTTCCTGCAAAACTTCCGCGCTACGCTGATCCCGACAATTGCCGTGCCGGTGGTCTTGCTGGGGACGTTCGCCGTGCTGCATCAGTTCGGTTACAGCATCAATACTCTGACGATGTTCGCGATGGTGCTCGCCATCGGCCTGCTGGTGGATGATGCCATCGTGGTGGTGGAAAACGTCGAGCGCGTGATGAGTGAAGAAGGCCTCAGCCCCAGAGAGGCCACGCGAAAATCGATGGGACAAATTCAGAGTGCGCTGGTCGGTATCACCATGGTGCTGTCGGCGGTGTTCGTGCCGATGGCATTCTTCGGCGGCACTACCGGCGCGATTTACCGTCAGTTCTCCATCACCATTGTCTCGGCGATGGTGCTGTCAGTGTTCGTCGCGCTGACGCTGACACCAGCGCTGTGCTCGACCATTCTCAAACCTGTCGCGCAGGGACATCATCACGGTAAACGCGGTTTCTTCGGCTGGTTTAACCGCATGTTTGACCGCAACGCGCGTCGCTACGAAAATGGCGTGGCGAGGGTTCTGCGTAACAGCCTGCGTTATATGCTGGGATATGCCGCACTGGTCGCCTTGCTGGCCGTTATGTTTATCAAACTGCCCACCTCCTTCCTGCCGATGGAAGACCGTGGCGTGTTCACTGTTCAGGTTCAGTTGCCGCCGGGTTCAACGCTGCAGCAGACACAAAAAGTGGTGGAAAAGGTCGAAAAGTATTTCCTGACTGAAGATAAGAAAGACGTGCTTTCGGTGTTCTCAACCATCGGTGCTGGCCCCGGCGGTAACGGGCAAAACGTTGCGCGTATGTTCGTGCGCCTGACGCCATGGGATGAACGCACCGGCACCGACGATTCTTCCTTTGCACTGATTGAGCGGGCGACCAAAGCGTTTAACAAGATAACCGAAGCCCGCGTGATCGCCAGCAGCCCGCCTGCAATCAACGGTCTGGGCAGCGCCACCGGCTTTGATATGGAATTACAGGACCACGCCGGGCTTGGTCATGATGCGCTGATGGCGGCGCGCGATCAGTTGCTGGCCATGACATCCAAAGACAGCAACCTGACCCGCGTGCGTCACAACGGTCTGGATGACAGCCCGCAGTTGCAGATCGATATCGATCAGGTGAAAGCGCAGGCGCTGGGCGTGGCTATCTCTGATATCAACAGCACGCTGAGTACCGCGTGGGGCTCAACCTACGTCAATGACTTCGTTGACCGTGGCCGTGTGAAGAAAGTCTACGTGCAGGCCGCTGCACAATACCGCATGCTGCCGGACGATATTGACCGCTGGTATGTGCGAAACTCCGCCGGAACCATGGTGCCCTTCTCCGCTTTCGCCACGTCGAAATGGCTGACAGGTTCGCCGCGTCTTGAGCGTTACAACGGCTATTCCGCGCTGGAAATTGTCGGTGAACCGGCAACGGGCATCAGCAGCGGTACTGCGATGGATGACATGGAAAAACTGGTCGCGAAGTTGCCGGTGGGTATTGGTCTGGAATGGACCGGTCTGTCGTATCAGGAAAGACTGTCAGGTTCTCAGGCACCGGCGCTGTATGCGATTTCCCTGCTGGTGGTGTTCCTGTGTCTGGCGGCGTTGTACGAGAGCTGGTCCATTCCGTTCTCCGTCATGCTGGTGGTGCCGCTCGGCGTGCTCGGCGCGGTAATTGCCACCTGGCTGCGCGGGCTGGAAAACGATGTGTATTTCCAGGTCGGTATGCTGACCATCATCGGTTTGTCAGCGAAGAACGCCATTCTGATTGTCGAATTTGCCAATGACCTGAATGTTCGCGGGAAGGAACTGCTGGAGGCCACGCTCGAAGCCGCCAGAATGCGTCTGCGTCCGATTCTGATGACCTCGCTGGCATTTGTTTTCGGCGTTCTGCCGATGGCGACCAGCATGGGGGCCGGTTCAGGCAGCCAGCACGCCGTCGGTACCGGTGTGATCGGCGGGATGATTTCCGCCACGGTGCTGGCGATTTTCTTCGTACCGCTGTTCTTTGTATTGATCCGCCGTCGTTTCCCGGGCAAACACACTGCACCAGGTAATTGCTGATATCGTGGAAACGGCCCCCGCCGAACACCGGTAAAAACGCCGGATCGCAGGCAACAAAAAAGGCGTTAATTCACATTAACGCCTTTTTTATTCATGATTTACTGGCTGTGAGAATCGTCGCTAAATGCAACGTAATGGTCTTCCTGAACAAACGTTTTTATAATGACGTGCTGCACTGAGAATAAATCTTTTCTTTGCTTTGTCGGTAACGATGTGGGCAATTACGCTTTCAACATACGGTCGATAAAGTCTTTCCAGTGACCTAATTCTTGCTCTAACATTTTACTCCCCTTGATTGGACGCTGGCAGTATACGTTTATTTTTTGACCATGCAAAAACTCCGTGACTAATTTTTAAGCGCGATCACAATCCCGCCCCGTCTGGATCCTGCCGGCGTTTTGCCTCATTATGTGTCCTTCTCTGACGCCACTTATCAGCGCAGCTAAAAAGCGCTTATTTTACTGACAGGTTACGTTTTTCTATGGCAACAACTTCAGCTCAAAACTCATTTATTCTCTACGGCATAAAAAATTGCGACACCGTTAAGAAAGCCCGCCGCTGGCTGGAAGAAAACGGTGTTGAATGCCAGTTTCATGATTATCGGGTCGAAGGGCTGGATGCCGCGTTGCTGCAGGATTTGTTAGATAAACAAGGCTGGGAAGCGATGCTCAATACCCGTGGCACTACCTGGCGCAAGCTCGATGAGGCCACGCGCGCAGCCTGTGATAACGAAGCCAGCGCCAAAGCGCTGATGCTCGAACATCCGGCTGTCATCAAACGTCCGTTTTTACTGGCGCCAGACGGCCAGTCTCTGCTGGGATTCAAACCAGAAAGCTATCAGCAATTCCTTGCACAGGTGAAGTAACATGAGTTGTCCGGTTCTCGATTTAGCGCAACAGTTAATCCGCCGCCCTTCCCTCAGCCCGGACGATGCGGGTTGCCAGGAGATTATGATTGCCCGCCTTGAGGCCATTGGTTTTCACATTGAGCCGATGCATTTTGGCGATACCCTGAATTTCTGGGCGACACGTGGTGAAGGCAAAACCCTGGCCTTTGCCGGGCATACCGATGTGGTCCCTACCGGCGATCATAAGCTGTGGGTTACCGGCCCGTTTGAGCCAACGCTGCGCGACGGCATGCTGTATGGTCGCGGCGCGGCAGACATGAAAGGCTCACTGGCGGCGATGGTAGTAGCAGCAGAGCGGTTTGTCGCCGCCAATCCCCATCATCAGGGTCGTCTGGCTTTTCTCATCACTTCTGATGAAGAAGCCAGCGCCGTCAACGGCACCGTCAAAGTGGTCAACGCGCTGATGGCACGCAATGAGCGCCTTGATTACTGTCTGGTCGGCGAGCCTTCCAGCACCACGCGCGTCGGCGATATTGTGAAAAATGGCCGTCGCGGCTCCATGACCGCCAACCTGCATGTGCATGGCGTTCAGGGGCATGTGGCGTATCCGCATCTGGCGGATAATCCGGTACACCGCGCCATGCCCGCGCTGAATGAGCTGGTCGCCACCGTGTGGGATAATGGTAACGAATTCTTCCCGCCAACCAGCATGCAAATTGCCAATATCAACGCGGGCACCGGCAGCAACAACGTCATTCCGGGCGAACTGTATGTGCAGTTCAACTTCCGTTTCAGCACCGAGCTGACTGATGCCATCATCAAACAGCGCGTCGCCGAATTACTGGATCGCCATAACCTGCAATACACCCTGAACTGGGTGGTTTCCGGCCAGCCATTCCTGACATCACGCGGTGAGCTGGTGGATGCCGTAGTCAATGCGGTGCGCCATTACAGTGAAATCACGCCGGAACTGCAAACTACCGGTGGTACCTCTGACGGGCGTTTTATCGCGCTGATGGGGGCGCAGGTGGTTGAACTCGGGCCGGTCAACGCGACTATCCACAAAATCAATGAATGCGTACATGCCGCCGATCTGCAGGTGCTCAGCCGCATGTATCAGCGCATCATGGAACAATTAGTCGCATGATCACTCACGAGATGCTGACCGGACGCTCCGCTGCGCATCTGGTGATTATCGACGACGGGCCGCATCGTTTGCAGAAGGAAGCGGCGCAGGCATTCGAAAAAATGCGTCTGGCAGCCCGTGAAGCCGGTTTTGACTTGCAACCGGCCAGCACCTTTCGTGATTTCGATCGGCAACTGGCTATCTGGAATGGCAAATTTCGCGGCGAGCGACCAGTATTAGATAAGAACAGCCAGCCGGTGGATGTCAGCGCGCTGACGACAGCAGAACGTTGCGAGCTGATTTTGCGCTGGTCTGCGCTGCCGGGTGCAAGCCGTCACCACTGGGGCAGTGACCTGGATGTGTACGATCCTTCATTGTTACCGGCGGGTAAGACGCTGCAACTGGAGCCGTGGGAATATGAAGAAGGCGGGTATTTTTATCCGCTGAACCAATGGATGTCAGCGCATATGACAGAATATGGTTTTTACCGGCCGTATGCGGAAGATCGCGGCGGTGTGGCTGTCGAACCCTGGCATCTGAGTTACCGCCCGCTGGCGGCAGAATGTGAAAAACAGCTTACGCCGCAGGTGTTGATCAGTTCCTGGACCGGAAAAGACGTCGCTGCTGCAGACTGGTTAGCCGGGCAAATGGACACTCTTTTCCCGCGATTTATCGCCCTCTCACCCTTTTAAGGAGTACACCATGGAGTGGATTAAAGATTACTGGTGGATCGTTCTGATCATTCTGGTCGGCATGTTTATCAGCGGCATCAAAGAGCTGAACCGCGTTGATGTGAAAAAGTTCCTGAAAGATAAACCTGAGATCCCGCCGCATCGCGACAACAATGCCGAGTGGGATAAAGATGACGACTGGCCAAAGAAAAAGTAATCCACCCCGGTAGCATCTCACTTTTAATCAATATTAGTCGGCGGATAATCTAGCGATTCTCCGCCGATTGACTTTACCTCCTGCCGTTATCATTCAACATGAAACTGATGCACGGAGAGAACAAGTCTTTGCAAACATTACCTATTACCCGGGCGGATCAGGCAGTGCCTGAACGCTTTGACGCGTCGAAATTTCTGGGTCTGGCTCCGTTTCTACGTATGAGCATCGCGGGCGAGGAATGGTCTGACATCGCGCAGATACTGATCACCCGTGCGCAACAGACCCCGGATGACGCCGTATTGTGGATGAACCTTTCCACTGTCATGCTGTGCCTGCAACGCACTGAACTGGGTTTGACGATTCAGAATCAGGCACTGGCGATGCAGCAGGTCTATACCCTTTGCCCCGCGCTACAACCGGCGAAGTTACGCTTACTGATACTCATGGTGCCCGGCACGCTTTCCGCGAATGTGCCGCTGGATTGCCTGCTGGAAAACAGCGACATCGAGCTGATTTATTACTACATCACGCCCGAAGCCCCTTTTGAAGCCCCGATCCCTGAACATGATTTACTGATGGTCGGCATCAGCGCCACTACCGAAAATCTGTTCCTGTTGCAGCAACTGGAAGATGTCACGGAACATTGGCCTGTGCCGGTGATCAATGCGCCACAGCATATCCCGAGTTCTGAACGCCAAACCGCCAGCCGCCTGTTGCAAAACCAACCGGGTTTAGCCATTGCCCAGGCGCATGCGATGACGTTTGCGGCGTTATCTGCCGTCGCTGCCGGAGAAACCACGCTGCACGCTGCGCTGCCTGACAGCAGTTATCCGGTGATCCTGCGCCCTGCAGGTTCGCACGGTGGTCACGGTCTGGAAAAAATCACCGGTCAGGAAGAACTGGCTGATTATCTGACCCGCGTGCAGGTTGAAGATTATTTCCTGTCGCAGTTTATTGATTACAGCAATGAAGACGGTCAGTTCCGTAAGTACCGCATTTCGTTGATCAACGGCGTGCCGTATGCCTGTCATATGGCGATTTCATCCCACTGGATGGTGCATTACGTTAACGCTTTTATGTACGAAGATATTCAAAAGCGTGAAGAAGAAGCCGCATTCCTGAACAACTTCCACGAATTTGCCACCCGCCACCAGCAGGCGCTGAAAGCGATTTATGACACCACGCAGCTCGACTATCTCGGCATCGATTGCAGCGAAACACCGGACGGCGAATTGCTGGTGTTTGAAATTGATCCGGCGATGGTGGTACACGCAATGGATCTGGAAGTGATGTTCCCGCACAAAAAAATCCACATGAATAAAGTTAAAACAGCATGCCGCGAGTTGCTGTTATCCCGTGCCTTTGCGCACACCGACACCTCTGCTGATGCGTTTAAAGGACAAGAATAAACATGATTTCACGTAACGCCCTGAACTTCTCCGGTGGCCCTGGCGCATTGCCGGAAACCGTTCTCACTCAGGTTGAAGCCGCGATAAAAGAAGTGCCGGAAGTCGGCCTGTCGATCCTCGGTATCAGCCACCGTTCAGACTGGTTTGCCGCCATTGTGCAGGAAACCGAAAACAACATCCGCACCCTGCTCGGCTTGTCGAAAGATTTCCATATCCTGTTCCTGCAGGGTGGCGCAACGCAGCAGTTTTCGATGGTGCCGATGACGCTGTTGCGCGGTCAGAAGCATGCGGCAGAATATCTGGATACCGGTTACTGGAGCAGTAAAGTCGTGACCGAAGCGCGTCGCGAAGGGCCGGTAAAAGTGTTGTGGAGCGGCGAATCGTGCGGATTCAACCGTCTGCCCTCTGACGAAGAACTGGCATTCTCGCCTGATGCGCCCTATCTGCATTATGTCTCGAACGAAACAGTGGAAGGGTTACAGTTTCAGCGCGTTTTGGGCCGCGACGACGTACCCCGCGTCTGCGATATGTCTTCCGATTTCCTGTCCAAACCGTGCGATGCCAATAAGTTTTCAGTCATCTACGCTCATGCGCAGAAAAACATCGGCCCGGCGGGCGTCACCATCGTGCTGGTGCACGATACCGTGGTGAAAGCGTCATCTGACGAATTGCCATCATTCCTGAATTACCGCCGCCAGGTGGAATCTCATTCCAACCTCAATACGCCGCCGGTATTTGCGATTTATGTGGTGCTGCTGGTCACCCGCTGGCTGCTTAACGACGTCGGCGGTCTGGAAAATATGGAACAAACCAACCGCCATAAAGCAGAACTGCTGTATGCAATGCTCGACAACAGCGACGGTTTCTACAATGGCTGGAGCAGCAAAGCCGACCGTTCACACATGAACGTTGCGTTTAAGTTGCCGGATGCGGATCTGGAGAAGAAATTCCTGGCCGAAAGCCAGAAAGCTGGCTTCTCAGGTCTGGCAGGGCACCGTGCGATTGGCGGCATCCGTGCCTCTATCTACAACGCCCTGTCACTGCCAGCGGCAGAAAAGCTGACGAACTTCATGGATGATTTTATGCGTAAAAACCGCAAATAATCGCCTCAGTCAGACATTAAAAAAACGCCCCCGGTTGTGATGCAGCCGGGGGCGTTTTTCAATAAAAGTGGCAATGAAATCAGTGCTGATGCGACTTCGGTTCGTAATTTTGCAAATGCGCTATCGCCGTATTAATCATGTGCGAATCCAGCCCGTGTCCCATACCCGGCTGAAGATTGAGCGTACATTCACAACCCAACGATTTCAGACGTTCTACCGCACTTTTCGACTGGAACGGATTAATCACCGGATCCTGTTCGCCATGAATGAAATGCACCACCGTACCGGCGGCAATCGGTTTTTGCGGAAGCGTTGAAAAACGCCCGCTGAACGCGATAATGCGCGACGCCAGATGCTCTTCCACTTTCGTCGACTCCAGCGCCATGATGGTGCCCTGCGAGAAGCCGACTAATGTGGTGTGTTCCGGGGTAACGCCGGTTTTTTGCTGCCAGTCACGGACAATCTGCACAAAAGCTGGCATTGCGGCATCCACTCGCGGCTGACGGTTTTGTTCGGTCACGCCCTGCACGGAAAACCACTGGAAGCCCCGGCCAAAATCACAAATATCCGGGCTGCCGACGCTTATCACCTGCGCCTGCGGGAATGAAACAGCGAAAAACTTACCGATTTCGCCCATAGAAATCGGGTTATCACCCACGCCATGAAATAATAAAATCAGCTGGTTAGCGATTTCTTCCGGCTGCTGGACGATAATTTGTTCTGAGCTCATTGCTCTCTCCCGTTGTCATTTAATGAGTTCACTATACGCCGCCCGCCGGTCAGTGAAATCGGGTTTTATTGAACGAGTCTTTCCATTTTTTGCAATGAAACCGCTGATTTATTCAGCCATTCCCGCGGCTTTCAGCGCCTGTCGTGTCTCCTCACGCCAGCGCGAAACCAGCGCTTTACGGCCGGAAAGCTTCAGCGACATGACGACTTGCGCGACACTTTGCCCCTGTTGCAGATGCGCACGCAACGCCGTCAGTGGCAAAGTGCTGTGCAACAGCACGCGACTGAGCGCCGGTAAACTGCTTTCCAGCGGACGATGGGCGAACGCAAATCCGTTCAGTTCGCGCCAGTCGGCATCATCGGGTTGCGTATCCGCAGTGGTATCGAGCGGCAGGGTTAAATCCATCTGAGGCGCCAGCCAGCGCCAGTCACGTTCAAGCTGATGCACGGCTCTGTCCGCCAGTGCCTGCCCCGCCGCGCTCAGCGGTAATATCGCCATCGCGGCATAACAGCCGCTACTGGCTTCTTTCTGCATACTGACGCGCACCAGCCGGAATCCGGCCTGTTGCCATAATGACGCCAGATCTGACGTGTAGCCAAAACTCACCGACAGGAAATCCAGCCCCGCCTGCTGTTTTTGCGCTGCTAACAAATCACGGGCAATACCCCGACGGCGAAACGCGGGATGTACCGCAATCCGGCTGACACGCCGTGAACGCATAACGGCAGCCTCGGGGAAACCCGCGTGCGCGGCGAGAGACTGCGCCACCAGATTACCGCGCGGACGTCGCCTGCCCGCCCAGACTTCCTGCGCCAGTTCAGCACTCAGCCCGCCTTCATCCACCAGCCATAATGCGCCGGTCAGGGTGTTTTTCTGTCGTGACGCACTGAATGTCATGCCCGGCGCATCCAGCAAACGCCGCAGATCCAGCGGCGACGTGCGGTAGTGCGCGCTGGTCAGCAGGCCGTAGAATTCCTCTAACAGCGCCGGTTCACTCAGCCAGTCGTCGGCATCAATGGAGAAAATTTCTGATGTGCCGCCCGTCTGTTCTGCTACAGGCAAATGCTCGTCAAACAACAATAACTGACTGATAAACGGCTCAAGCGTGTCGGATGATGACCAGCGGATCGGGGAATTCAGACGCAGGTCATGCCACCGCGGCAGGGACGCACAGAATTTAAGTAAGAACCCGCGTCCGGTGCCTTCGTATCCCTGAACCGTAGTGGTCAGTAACACACGCGGAAAAGCCGCGATAATTTCCGAAAGCATCGGCGTCGGAATTGCTGCCGCTTCGTCGATAATCAGCCAGTCAATGTCCGTTACCGCGCCTTCGCGGCATAATGAAAGCAACGCATCCGGCGCGATAAAGCGGGCAGACTCTGTTTGATGATTGAGAATCTGGCTGGCTGAGGCTTTCGCCGGTGCGGTTACCCAACAGGTGCCCGGCCACTGTCTGGCAAGCATTCCCGCCAGCGTCGATTTGCCACGGCCACGGGCAGCCGTCAGCACCCATACGCCGGACTGAGCCTGCATCAGTTGTTGTAAAATCTGCGATTGTTCAGCGGTGGGCTGACCGTCGGGTGGCAGCCAGTCGGGTGCTGCTGGCAGCGGGGGGATATCAAAAGGCTGATCCTGCTGGCAAACCGTAATGTTGCGATCTTGTTCGAGTAAAGACCGGAAACGGCGGATGAAACGCGGCGTCGGGATCGCCTGCGGTTGTTCGCTCCAGCGCAGGCTGTCCGCGTCCGGCGTGTCAGGCCAGGCGTTCCATTCCGGTATTAGCAGAATCAGCCAGCTTCCGGCTTTCAATGTGCCGGAAAATACCGCCAGCGCCTCGGTATTGAGGCCATAACGCGCATCAAACACACCGTGAAAAATGTCCTGTCCGAGCAGCGTCTGCGCCGCTGAAGGCGGGCAGGATGTGACGCCATCAGGCGGTGAATCACTCAGCCACAGCCAGTCACCGGCAATTTGGGCAGAGAACAGGACAGCCTGTTGTTCACACCACTGCGTCCCGCCACTGAACACCAGCAAACGCCGGACACCCAGCCGCTGCATCTGCTGCTGTAGCAACGTCGCAGACATGTCAGGTTTTCCCGACAATCATCGATAACAGACCGGCAGCAATCAGCGGCCCGACCGGTACGCCTTTAAACAACGCCACGCCCAGCACGGTGCCGACTAACAGGCCAGCCACCAGATGCGGCTGCGTGCCCATCAGCGTCAGGCCACGTCCGCCAAGCCACGACACCAGCACACCCACCAGAATGGCGACAATAGATTTCCAATGGAGGAAAGAATGCACCATGGTGCTGGCGCTGATTTTTCCGCTGGCAATCGGCGCCATCACGCCAATGGTCAGAATAATAATGCCGATAGTCAGGCCGTATTTTTCTATCCACGGAAAAAAACTGTTCAGTGGCGTAATACGCACCGTGAGGAGGAAGAACATTGCGATGGTGACGGCGCTGTTGTGGCTGATAATGCCCAGACCAGCGAAAACAAGTAAGATCAATAGGGTTGGATCGAGAAAAGCCATGGCATTCCCAGCGGTTCAACATGAAAATGAAAGAGAGGCCCGGGGAGCCTCTCTGGATCGGTCATTGATTATTGAACAGTTTTTAGCAGCAGACCAGCGCTTCCTGCCACTTAATCAGCGGCTGGCAAAGGTATTACACTGGTCCGGATTACCGGTATCGAAGCCGCGTTTGAACCAGGTATAACGCTGCTGGGAAGTACCGTGAGTGAAGCTGTCCGGCACCACGCGCCCCTGACTTTGCTGTTGCAACCGGTCATCGCCGATGGCCTGCGCGGCATCCAGCGCTTCTTTCAGATCGCCCTCTTCGAGAACATTTTGCTGCTGCATCGCGTGTCCCCAGACACCGGCGTAACAGTCAGCCTGTAATTCCATTTTCACCGACAACTGATTTATCACAGTCTGCGACGCGCCCTGCTGCATCTCGCGAACCTTGCGTTCGGTGCCCAGCAAATTCTGCACATGGTGGCCGACTTCGTGCGCCACCACATAGCCCTGCGCAAAATCACCGCCCGCGCCGAGTTTGTTCTGCAATTCCTGATAGAACGACAGATCGATATACACCGTGCTGTCCGCCGGACAATAGAACGGCCCCATCACTGACTGGCCGGTGCCACAACCGGTGCGGGTCGCGCCGCGATACATCACCAGTTTGGGTTCACGATAAGTCATGCCCTGCCGCTGGAAAATCTCTTTCCAGGTGTCTTCCGTCGAAGCGAGGATCACCGAGGTGAATTTTGCCTGCTCGTCATCTTTCGGGCTGATGGATTGTGACTGTGTTTGCTGCATGCCGCCGGACTGACCGCCGTCAATCAGCGGAGTGAGGTCGATACCGTAATACCCGGCCACCAGCACCACGATGATGATCACGATACCGCTTTTGCCACGGATCGGCAGGCGCATTCCTCCGCCGCCTAAACCGCCGCCGTTAGAGCCCTGTCCGCGTCTGTCTTCTACATTGTCGCTTTCGCGACGCCCTTGCCAACGCATAGATACCTCCAACCTGTTTTTTTAAGACTAGCCAGCACACGCAGTTAATACCATCTGCGAAAGGACGTAAGTTTAGTGGCGGAGGAATTAAATGAAAGGAATCAGTGTTAAAACAAGAAAATTAAATGCAGGAAAGAGAACGGGTGACGGAGGCCATCACCCGTTTAGTGCATACCGCGTAAACGATTGCGTAGTCTGGCTAAAAAAATAACGTGCAGCTTAGTCCAGTTTCACACCGATACGGTGAGCGACTTCTTCGTAAGCTTCGATCAGGCCACCCAGGCTCTGGCGGTAACGGTCTTTGTCCATTTTGTTCAGGGTTTCTTTATCCCACAGGCGGCTGCCGTCAGGAGAGAACTCATCACCGAGCACCACTTCCCCGTTGAACAGACCGAATTCCAGTTTGAAGTCGACCAGGATCAGACCGGCATCATCAAACAGTTTGCTCAGCACGTCGTTGGCTTTGTAGCTCAGCTCTTTCATGCGCGCGAGGTTTTCTTCGTTCACCCAGCCAAACGTCTTGCAATACGATTCGTTGATCATCGGGTCGTGCATGGCGTCATTTTTGAGGAACAAATCGAACAACGGTGGGTTCAGTTCCAGACCTTCTTCAATGCCCAGACGTTTTACCAGCGAACCAGCAGCACGGTTACGGATCACGCATTCAACCGGGACCATATCCAGTTTTTTCACCAGCACTTCGGTGTCAGACAGCAGGCGTTCCATTTGAGTAGGAATACCGGCTTCTTCCAGCTTAGCCATGATGAAATGGTTAAATTTATTGTTAACCATGCCTTTACGGTCGAACTGCTCAATACGCTGACCATCCAGTGCTGACGTATCGTTACGGAACTCCAGTACCAGAAGGTCCGGGTTTTCGGTGGTGTAGACGGTTTTCGCCTTGCCGCGATACAACTCAGCTAACTTTTGCATCTTTACTTACTCCAGTGGAAAAAACAGATGTAAAAAGGGGCCGGAGCCCCTTGGTATTATTTTGCGTTACTCTGGCTAAACGCGGCCTGCATGACCGCCACCATCGCATCGTTCTGCGACTGGCTGAGAGCATGTCCTTTTGGATCAAGGAACTGCAAACTACTACGGTTGTCGAGGTCGCCAACCTGAAGTTTGTAATCACCGGAAGTCAGCCCCGGATCTTTCGCACCCAGTGTCTGCCACGCATCGTCATTCAGCGGTTTGTAGGTCACAGACAATGTGCCTTGCGGACGGCTGCTGTCGGTCACTTTCATGCCGACTTTTGTCAGGGCATTTGGCAGGCGATCCCACACAACACCGTAGCTCTCACGAACAATCAGCACCGGCAGGCCGGTATCATCTGCACCGCTCTGAACATCAATCTCACCAACACGACGGTTGTCGAGGCGTGCCTGAGTATCCTGCTGCACTTTATCCAGGTTCGCCGTGATGGCGTTCATCATCTGGCTGTTGTAACGCTGGATTTCAGCAGAAGAGGTCACAGGTTTATCCTGTTGTTTCAGCTCAAGCGTTTTCACCGTCAGCGCTAACTGGTAACTCTGCTGTTTCACGCTGATCTGATAACGCCCCTGATACTGGAAGTCTTCATCCGCACGATTCCAGTCAACGAAATCGGTGGTCAGTGTCTGGTTAGCATCATCACGGTTGGCAATTTTGAAATTATTTTGCTCAACCGCTTTCACGACGTTATTCCACAGATCACGGTTCTGCGCGGTATTTTCCAGCAACACGGTGCTGCTGTTGCCAGAGAATTGCGTCTGGGAACCGCTCAGCAGCGCCAGTGGCTGGGATGGTGGACGGATGTCGAGCTGTTTGCCCACGGCGCCCTGCATTGATCCTGCCTGAACTTCATACGTTCCGTTCTGCACGGGAAGAATCATCCCGACCGGCGCTTTCAGCTCATGCAGACCTGACGCATCCAGGTAGGCTTCATCGCCACTTACCTGGCGTTTGTAACGTTGATCGCTTGAACAGGCGGCCAGCAGCATGATCAGGGAAACCCCGACCACTTTTGCTACGGCCGTTTTCTGCAATCGGGTCATCTGGAAACTGTTCTTGTCAAATAAAGAGGCCATCAAATCTTCCTAAGAGTTACAGCAAACCGGCGCTTTTTAATGCTTCTTCCACGACCGGACGGGCAGCATCTGTTAACGGCGTCATAGGCAGACGCATCGTATCGGTTGCCATCAAACCCAGTGCCTTACAGGCCCATTTCACCGGGATTGGGTTTGCTTCTACAAACAAATTCTGATGCAAAGGCATCAGGCGCTGATTCAGGCGACGCGCTTCGGCAAAGTTGCCAAGCGCTGCCAGCTCACAAAGTTGGGCCATTTCACGGGCAGCTACGTTAGCCGTGACGGAAATAACGCCCTTACCACCGAGTTGCATAAAGTCCAGACCGCTGGCGTCATCGCCGCTCAGCAAAATGAAATCTTCATCATCAACCAGCACTTGGATCTGACTAACCCGACTTAAGTTCCCTGTTGCTTCTTTAACAGCAACAATATTCTTCAATTTTGCTAAACGCGCGATAGTCTGCGGCAACATATCGCAGCCGGTACGTGAAGGCACGTTGTAGAGAATTTGCGGCAAAGAGGTATTTTCAGCGATGGCTTTGAAGTGCTGATACAGACCTTCCTGCGTCGGACGGTTGTAATAAGGGGTGACTGTCAGGCAACCAACAACGCCACTTTTTTCAAAACGTTGCGTAAGAGAAATCGCTTCAGCAGTCGCGTTTGCGCCCGTGCCTGCGATAACAGGGATGCGTCCATCAGCCAGTTCCAGCGTCTGTAAGACCACGTCACCGTGCTCTTCATGGCTCAACGTGGCCGACTCGCCGGTCGTGCCAACGGAAACGATCGCCGCAGTACCACTGGACACATGATAATCAATCAGTTTTTTCAGACTCGCGCGATCGACAGCACCTTTGGTGTCCATCGGCGTAACCAGTGCAACAATACTTCCCGTAAACATTGACCTTCCCCTCCACAAACAGGTCACTCATGGTACTTTTGACACCACTGCAAAAGCAAGCAATCAACGAGCGGTAACCGCTTGTCCGGCGGTTTTTTTTATGTTTACCTTGGGAATACTCCCAAGCACGACAGGAAGACCTATTTTGCCGCAGCCACAACAACATTATCTCGTGATCACCGCCTTAGGCGCTGATCGTCCGGGTATCGTCAACACCATTACCCGTCAGGTCAGCAGCTGCGGCTGTAATATTGAAGACAGCCGTCTGGCGATGCTCGGTGATGAGTTTACGTTTATCATGCTGCTTTCCGGAAGCTGGAACGCGATTACACTGATCGAATCCACCCTGCCGCAAAAAGGCGCAGAGCTGGAATTATTGATCGTGATGAAGCGAACCAGTGCACATGAACGCCAGCCAATGCCTGCTACGGTCTGGGTGAAAGTGGAGGTGAAAGACTCTCCGCATCTGATCGAACGTTTTACCGATTTATTCGATACGCATCAGATGAATATCGCCGAACTTGCCTCAAAAACGCGCCCGGCAGATGCCGCCACGCCGGCGCAGTTATCGATTCAAATAACGGCGCACAGCGCAGCCAATACCGATGCGGCAATTATTGAGCAGGCGTTTCATCAGCTATGTACAGAACTGAAAGCGCAAGGCAGTATTAACGTGGTTAGTTATTCTGAGAATGAAGATAAACTGCAGTAATCGCTAAGAGATATGGAGAAAGACAATGAGCCCACTGAAAGCCGGTGACCCTGCGCCGCAATTTAGTTTGCCCGACCAAGACGGTGAACAAATTAATCTGGCCGACTTCCAGGGACAGAAAGTCCTGGTCTATTTCTATCCTAAAGCCATGACGCCGGGTTGTACCGTACAAGCCTGCGGACTGCGCGATAACATGGATCAGTTAAAAAATGCCGGAGTGGAAGTGCTGGGGATCAGCACCGATAAACCGGAAAAACTGTCGCGTTTTGCTGAGAAAGAGTTGCTGAACTTCACCTTGTTGTCCGATGAAGATCATCAGGTCTGTGAGCAGTTTGGCGTCTGGGGTGAAAAATCCTTTATGGGGAAAACCTACGACGGCATCCATCGCATCAGCTTCCTGCTCGACGGCAATGGCAAAGTCGAGAAAGTGTTCGACGATTTCAAAACCACCAATCACCATGACATCGTCATGGCCTACCTCAACGGTAAATAGCCGACACGGTCAGATTGTGGAGACAAAAAAAGCGCAGACGCGCTTTTTTTATTGGGTGCGGTAAGCAGAAAAAATCAGACCGTTTCGTTGAGTGATTCATCCGGCCAGACGTGAACCACGGCTTTGACCAGCGTCGCCAGCGGTATGGCAAAGAACACCCCCCAGAATCCCCACAGACCGCCAAACACCACGACAGAAAGAATAATCACCAGCGGATGCAGGTTCACGGCCTCGGAGAACAGCAGCGGCACGATCACATTACCGTCCAGCCCCTGCACCACCAGATAGGCGACGAAAAGCGTCCAGAAATCCGCGCCCAGCCCCCACTGGAACATCGCGACAATCACCACCGGAATGGTCACCAGCATCGCGCCGATATACGGGATCAGAACGGATACGCCGACCAGCACCGCCAGCAGCAGCGAATAATGCAAATCCATCACCCAGAACACCAGATACGTGGCCACTCCGACGATAATCATTTCGAGCACTTTGCCGCGAATATAGTTGGTGACCTGCTGATTCATCTCCACCCAAACCTGTCCGGCCAGCCCGCGATCGCGGGGCAGAACGCGACGCACGGCACTCAGCATCTGCTCTTTATCTTTGAGCAGAAAGAACACCATCATCGGCACCAGAATCAGATAAATTGCCAGCGTCAGTAAACCGACCAGCGAGGCCAGTGAATATTTCACTACTGACTCACCCAGCCCGGATAATTTGCTGCGCATGTTTTCCGCCATCATATCGATGATGCCCGCATCCACCAGCGCCGGATAACGCTTCGGCAATGTTGCGGCGAAATCATAAAAGCGGTTCAGCATGCTCGGTAAATCGGTCATCAGGTTCACCCCCTGCTGCCAGGTCACCGGGGCAATGACAAACATACCGAGCAGCAAAATACCGGCAAAAATAATCAGCACCACGCTGACCGACAGCGTGCGGGAAAGCCCGACATGTTGCAGACGCACCGTCGGCCATTCCAGCAAATAGGCGAGTACGATCGCCACCAGAAGCGGCGCAAGGATACCATTGAGAAAATAGAGGATGCAGAATCCTGCGACCAGAATCGCCAGCAGCGCGATAGCCTGCGGGTCGGTAAAGCGACGGCGATACCACTGTAATAACATATCCAACATTAAGAAAACGCTCCTGTAATTTCGGGTCTGGCATCTACGCGCTGTTCGTTCCCTGCGCGCTCAGACACAAGTAACTATTTAAAAAATTCGTTGTCACACGACTGTAGCTTCGGAGTGTTTTAAACTCTCACGCGGATAGCTACTATAGAGACCAGCGCAGAGAAAAGCGCAAGAAAATAATGGTCTGACTGACTGTCCGCAGAAGAAAGGCTCGCAAAGCTCATCGGTATCGCGGTTAACTTATTGGGAAGCAAATGTTTATGGTCATGCGGTTGAAAAAAAGGGTGATTGCCCTGTGTCTGGGCAGCCTGCTGGCGGGTTCCATACCGCCCGCCGGTGCGGATGACAGTTCATTCTGGTCAACCCCCGTGAGCCCCGTAAAAAGCCCTAACTCGCCGTTAGCCCCGCCGGTGAGCGACCAATTACCGGACATCGGCACGACTGCAGGCGGTACACTCAGTATTAATCAGGAATTACAGATGGGCGATTTTTATGTCCGTCAGATGCGCGCCAGCACGCCGCTGATTAACGATCCGCTGCTCAATCAGTACATCAACGAACTGGGGCAACGGCTGGTGGCGCATGCCTATTCCGTCCGCACGCCATTCCATTTTTTCATCGTCAATAACGATGAGCTGAACGCCTTTGCCTTCTTTGGCGGCAATGTGGTGCTTCACTCATCACTGTTCCGTTATACCGATAACGAAAGCCAGCTGGCGTCGGTCATGGCGCACGAAATTTCCCACGTGACCCAGCGCCATCTGGCGCGTGCGATGGAAGACCAGCAACGTAACGCGCCGCTCACCTGGGTGGGGGCGCTGGGGTCAATTCTACTGGCGATGGCCAGTCCGCAAATGGGCATGGCGGCGCTGACCGGTACACTAGCAGGCACGCAGCAAGGCATGATCAGCTTCACGCAGGGCAATGAGCAGGAAGCCGACCGTATCGGCATTCAGGTCTTACAGCGTTCGGGGTTTGATCCGCAGGCGATGCCCGCCTTCCTGCAAAAACTGGCAGATCAGGCGAGCTACTCAACCCGTCCGCCGGAAATGTTGCTGACGCACCCGTTGCCCGACAGCCGTCTGGCCGATATCCGTAACCGCGCCAACCAGATGCCGCACCCGATTGTGCAATCTTCACAAGATTATACCCTGGCGAAAGTACGCATATTGGGGATGTACGGTTCAGAGAGCTTCCCGCTGAGTGACGACTATCTGCTGAAACTGAGCAATGGCAATATCCGCGAGCAACTGGCGGCAAAATACGGCCATGCACTGCAATTTTATAAAGCCAAAAAATACGATCAGGCGCGGACGATCCTTGAACCGCTGCTGGCTCAGAATCCGGGCAACGAATGGTTACTCGATTTAGCCACCGATAATGATATCGACAGCAAACGTGCGCCGCAGGCGATAGCGCGTCTGGAGCAGGCCGGTGCGGCCAGCAGTGCCAACGCCGTGCTGCAACTCAATCTGGCCAATGCTTATCTCGAAGGCGCGAAACCGGCCAATGCCATGAAAATCCTCAACCGCTATACTTTCAATTATCCGGGTGATCCGAATGGTTGGGATTTGTTGTCTCAGGCCGCTGCCGCCCAGGGTTTACGTGCGCAGGAACTGGCTGCCCGTGCGGAAAGCGTGGCATTAGTCGGACGTCTGGATCAGGCGATTGAAATGCTGAGCAATGCCAGCGCATTACAAAAATTAGGCAGTCTGGAACAGGCCCGTTATGACGCACGAATCGACCAGCTTCGTCAGTTGCAGCAGCGATTCCGTCAGTATCAGAAAGGCTGATTTCAGTGCCAAAATGGAGGGAATTTTATGCAACACGACGTCGCAATCTATCATAACCCGGCATGTTCGAAGAGCCGTGAAACCCTGAAGTTGCTGGAAGCAGAAGGCATTGAACCGCAAGTGATTTTGTATCTGGAAACGCAGCCGTCAGTGGATAAGCTGAAAGAATTGATCGACCTGCTGGGTTTCAGCTCTGCACGTGAACTGATGCGTAAGGGTGAGCAGATTTATAAAGACATGAATCTGAAGGATACCAGTCTGAGCGAGGACGCGCTGTTACAGGCGATGGCCGATCATCCGCGGCTGATTGAACGTCCGATTGTGGTGGCCAACGGCAAAGCGCGTTTAGGGCGTCCGCCGGAACAGGTCAAAGAGATTCTATAACCCCGCGCTTTCAGTTCGGGTTCAGTGCTAACGAACCCGGACATCCCTTCCTGTCACAACCCGAGAATTTCTTTCACGAACGGGATCGTCAGTTTCCGCTGCGCCGTAATCGAAGCGCGATCGAGCTGATCCAGGGTCATAAACAACGTACGCATTTCCCGATCCAGACGTTTGAGCAGGAAACGGCCCACGTCTTCCGGCAGTTCAAACCCGCGCAGTTTAGCGCGTAGCTGCAATGCCTGAAGTTTTTCTTCATCGGAAAGCGGCTGAAGTTTGTAGATTTGCCCCCAGTCGAGACGGGAAGCCAGATCCGGCAGGCTGAGATTGAGCTGACGCGGAGGTCGATCGCCGGTAATAAACAGGCGCGTACGGCCGGTTTCAAGAATGCGGTTATAGAGATGGAAAACAGCCGCTTCCCATTCATCATCACCGGCAATGCCTTCGATATTATCGATGCACACCAGCGCCAGGTGCTCCATACCGTCCAGCACTTCAGGCACGAAATACGCGCGTTTGTCTAATGGCACATAACCGACGGCTTCACCGCGCTGTGATAATTCGGCGCAGGCTGCATGCAGCAAGTGGCTGCGGCCGCCGCCCTCGCGTGACCAGAAATAAATATAAGTGCCGTGTTCCTGATGCAATGCGCTCTGAATGGCAGAAAGCAGAGAGGGGTTTTCCCCCGGATAAAAACTGGCAAAGGTTTCATCATCGGGAAGATAAAGTGGCAAAGAAAGCTGTGCCGGCGTATTCAGAAGCACCTCAACCAAAGCGGTATAATGACCGCAGATGTTGTCACGTCAATAAAAGGAACTGCCGAATTCTAGCAAGGATCCGTTGTGAAATGAACTGTGCCGGGTGCAACCGCTTGCGATCCGAGCACCTGACCGGCTGGCAATACACCCGCCGGTCAGGGATTCACTTAAAAACGTGCAGATCAGACCGGCGGATTTTCCCGCTCATCTTCAACATCAATGATCTGTTCTTCGCCACGGAAAATCTCGATAACTTTGAACAGCAGACTCAGGAAAATGCCCACGATCGTTGCCAGCGCCATGCCTTTCAGCTCCGCTGCACCAATGTGGATTTTCGCGCCGCTGACACCGATGATCAGGATCACTGCGGTCAGGATCAGGTTTTGTGCTTTATTGTAATCCACTTTCGATTCAATCAGCACGCGGATACCGGATGCACCAATCACACCATAAAGCAGCAATGAAACGCCGCCCATCACCGGTACCGGCACAGCCTGGATGGCTGCCGCCAGTTTGCCGATACAGGAAAGCAGAATAGCCAGAATGGCCGCGCCGCCAATAACCCAGGTGCTGTATACCTTGGTGATGGCCATGACGCCGATGTTTTCACCGTACGTGGTATTTGGCGTTGAGCCGAAGAAACCGGACAACACGGTCGACAAACCGTTTGCCAGCATCGAACGGTGCAGGCCCGGATCACGCAGTAAATCTTTCTTCACAATGTTTGCCGTCACAACCAGATGCCCGACGTGTTCGGCAATAACCACCAGCGCCGCAGGCAGGATCGTGAGGATGGCGACCCATTCAAAACGTGGCGTATAGAAGGTTGGCAGCGCGAACCAGTGCGCATTCTCGATCGTTGAGACATCCACCACCCCCATAAAGAACGACAGTGCATAACCCACCAGCACGCCGATCAGGATCGGGATAATCGCCAGGAAACCACGGAACAGCACGGACCCCAGAATGGTCACAGACAGTGTCACCAGCGAAATGGTAATGGTGGTGGAATCCACCGCCGCGCCCTCGGCAGGTAACAGACCCGCCATATTCGCCGCCACGCCCGCCAGTTCCAGTCCGATGACGGCAACGATTGCGCCCATCGCCGCAGGCGGGAATATCACGTTAATCCAGCCAATTCCGGCTTTCTTAACAATCAGCGCCACCAGGCAGAACAACAGCCCGCAGGCAATAAAACCACCGAGCGCCACCTCATACCCCATCGGTAACAGCAACAGCACCGGGGAAATAAACGCGAAGCTCGAGCCAAGGTAAGCCGGTATTTTCCCTTTACAGACAAATAAATACAGCAAAGTCCCTATGCCATTGAACAGCAGCACCGTTGCCGGGTTGATCTTAAACAGAATGGGCACCAGGACGGTGGCACCAAACATGGCAAACAGATGCTGGAAACTCAGGGGAATCGTCTGCAGCAATGGCGGACGTTCGCTTACCCCGATGACACGACGGGTCATGAATGTGATCCTCTCAATGGTGTGATGTTGTATATGACGAGCAAAAAAAAGCCGACTGATTAGTCGGCTAAACGCTTATTTATTTCGTACCAAATATCTTGTCGCCCGCATCGCCGAGCCCCGGGATGATGTAGCCTTTATCGTTGAGTCCCTGATCCACCGAGGCGGTGTACAACTCAACGTCCGGGTGTGCGGCTTCGAGAGCGGCGATCCCTTCAGGCGCGGCAACCAGCACCAGCACTTTAATGCTCTGGCAGCCGGCTTTTTTCAGCAGGTCGATGGTGGCAATCATAGACCCCCCCGTCGCCAGCATCGGATCAACCACCAGTGCCAGACGTTCTTCAATGTTAGAAACCAGTTTCTGAAAATACGGCACAGGCTTGAGGGTTTCTTCATCACGGTACACGCCGACCACACTGATACGCGCACTCGGAACGTGTTCCAGTACGCCTTCCATCATGCCCAGACCGGCACGCAGGATAGGCACTACGGTAATTTTCTTGCCTTTAATCTGATCGATTTCAACCGGGCCATTCCAGCCTTCGATCGTCACTTTTTCAGTTTCTAAATCAGCAGTCGCTTCATACGTCAGCAGACTTCCCACCTCAGAAGCCAGTTCGCGAAAACGTTTCGTGCTGATGTCGTTTTCACGCATCAGGCCCAGCTTGTGTTTCACCAGCGGGTGTTTCACCTCGACGATCTTCATTATTTATTCTCCTAAGGTGGTTGAGCTGCAAAAAAAAATCGCGAGATTATAACGCCATTTTTTTTGAACGCCATACCAAATAGCCTGATCTGGATCATCAGTAACCCGGTTAGAGTATAGACAGCCTAAAACTCATCATTGAATAAGGCGCTCGCAAACGTTTGCTTCCACTGTTAGAATTGCCCCGCTTTATTCTTCAACCACCAACCCAAACCGCCGTGGGGACTTCGCAGTGACCGACAAAACCTCTCTCAGCTATAAAGACGCAGGCGTAGATATCGATGCCGGTAACGCATTGGTAGACCGCATTAAAGGTGTAGTAAAACAGACTCGCCGCCCTGAAGTGATGGGTGGACTGGGCGGTTTTGGTGCCCTCTGCGCGCTGCCGCAAAAATATCGTGAACCCGTACTGGTTTCGGGTACCGACGGCGTTGGCACCAAGCTGCGTCTGGCGATGGATTTGAAACGCCATGATACTATCGGTATCGATCTGGTCGCGATGTGCGTCAACGATTTAATCGTTCAGGGCGCTGAACCGCTGTTCTTCCTCGACTATTACGCCACCGGCAAACTGGACGTCGATACTGCCGCCAGCGTAATCACCGGTATCGCAGAAGGCTGTAAACAGTCTGGCTGTGCGTTAGTCGGTGGTGAAACCGCTGAAATGCCGGGCATGTATCACGGCGAAGATTACGACGTGGCAGGCTTCTGCGTGGGTGTGGTGGAAAAATCAGAAATCATCGACGGCAGCAAAGTGGCTGACGGGGATGTGCTGATCGGCCTGGCCGCCAGTGGCCCGCATTCCAACGGTTATTCTCTGGTGCGCAAAATTCTGGAAGTCAGTAAGACTGACCCGGAAACCACCGATCTGGCAGGCAAACCGCTGGCCGATCACCTGCTCGCACCAACCAAAATTTACGTGAAATCGATTCTGAACCTGATCGAAAACGTGGATGTTCACGGCATCGTCCATCTGACCGGTGGCGGCTTCTGGGAAAATATCCCACGTGTATTGCCGGACAACACGCAGGTGATTATCGACGAATCAAGCTGGCAGTGGCCGGATGTCTTCACCTGGCTGCAAACCGCCGGTAATGTCAGCCGTCACGAAATGTACCGCACCTTTAACTGTGGTGTGGGCATGCTGGTGGCACTTCCGGCAGAACTGGCCGATCAGGCGATTGCATTACTGAACGATAATGGCGAAAAAGCGTGGAAAATTGGCTACATTAAAGCCTCTGACTCCGCTGAACGCGTGGTTATTGAATAAAACCAGTAAATCAACTGACTGAAGACGGGTAGCAAAATGAAAAGGATTGTGGTGCTGGTATCGGGCGAGGGGAGCAATCTACAGGCCCTGATTGATGCCTGCCAGCAGGGACGAATCAACGCAACACTCAGTGCGGTCTTCAGCAATAAAGCAGCTGCATACGGGCTTGAAAGAGCCCGTTTAGCCGGTATTCCCGCGCATGCACTGGATGTTAAGGCTTACCGGGACCGGGCGGAATTTGACGTTGCACTGGCGGATGCCATTGACACTTTCCAGCCTGATCTGGTGGTACTTGCCGGTTATATGCGTATTCTGACCGCTGAATTCGTCCAGCGCTTTGCCGGACGCATGATCAACATCCACCCTTCCCTGCTGCCAAAATATCCGGGTCTGCACACCCACCGTCAGGCCATTGAAAATCAGGATGCGGAACACGGTACGTCCGTGCATTTTGTGACTGAAGAACTCGATGGCGGTCCGGTGATTTTACAGGCCAAAGTCCCGGTGTTTGCTGACGATACAGAAGAAGAGCTGATTGCCCGCATACAAACGCAGGAACACAGCATTTATCCGCTGGTCGTCAGCTGGTTCGTTGACGGACGTTTGTCGCTGCAAAAGGGTCAGGCGCTGCTGGATAACAATCCGCTTTCTGAACGCGGATATGCAGAAGATTAATCTACCACTGCATCATGATTTCACTATAAACCGGCCATGCGCCGGTTTTTTATTTTCCGTCATTTGACATTTGTTTACATTTCGTCCGATATAATGCACATCCCGGCGCACGTTTAAACGTCGTTTGTGCGCCGACCTTCATCGGGAACACGGTTGTTTCCGATTTCATATTTACGAAGGTTACCCTCATAAAACGGCTTTTATAGTTGAGGAACACCCCATGTTTAGCCATAACAGCGTCAGATTACGTCCACTGGAAAAGGACGACCTGTCGTTTGTTCATCGTCTTGATAATAACGCCAGCATCATGCGTTACTGGTTTGAAGAACCTTACGAGGCTTTCGTCGAACTGACCGACTTGTATCACAAGCATATTCACGACCAAAGCGAACGCCGCTTTATTATTGAATACGAAAGCGGACCGGTCGGCCTGGTCGAGCTGGTGGAAATTAATCATATTCACCGCCGCGCGGAATTTCAGATCATCATCGATCCGCAGCATCAGGGCAAAGGCTTTGCCGGTGACGCTGTCCGTCTGGCGATGGATTATGCCTTCTCCGTTCTGAACCTCTACAAACTGTATTTAATCGTGGATAAAGAAAATAAAAAGGCGATCCACATTTACAGCAAATTAGGCTTCGAGCTTGAAGGTGAACTGAAACAGGAATTCTTTGTGAACGGCGAATATCGCAGCGCCATCCGCATGTGTATTTTCCAGCCGCAGTTTCTGGCGAAATACAAAACCAAGCCTGTTCAGGTCAAACCGGAATCCCTGATTGGCGCCAGCGCGGTTTAATTCCACCGCGACATAAATCGGTAAAATAATGACCGGTGAAGGATGCAAATGTCCTTCATCGGTAACACTTTTCTCTCTTTTGACTCCCCGTTAAAGACTCTCCTGAAATCATCCCTTGTTATGTTGGACTTTCCTGTCAATCTTTCGCAATATTGATAGTAGACACTAGGCCCCTCTCACAGATGACTTCCTGCTGCGCTGGCCGCTTAAAAGGCGGGCAACACGAAGAATATGTTGAGCTACATTGCGGTGTTTTCAGGCAAATTTGCCTGTATGGGCCAGGTTGCAAGCTAAATGAACGGAGTGAAAATGGGTCAGGAAAAGCTTTATATTGAGAAAGAACTAAGCTGGCTGTCCTTCAATGAGCGCGTGTTGCAGGAAGCGGCTGACAAAAGCAATCCCCTGATCGAACGGATGCGTTTTTTAGGGATCTACTCCAATAACCTGGATGAGTTTTATAAAGTCCGTTTTGCCGATTTAAAACGACGGATCCTCATCAGTGAAGAACAAGGTTTTCTGGGCGCGTCCCGTCATTTGCTGAAAAAAATTCAGGCGAAGGTGCTGCGCATTGATCAGGAATTCGACAGTCTTTACAACGATTTGCTTCTGGAAATGGCGCGTAATCAGATCTTCCTGATTAACGAACGCCAGGTTTCTGAAAACCAGCAAGCCTGGCTGCGTCAGTACTTCAAACATCAGCTGCGCCAGTACATCACACCGATTCTGATTAACCACGATACCAATCTGGTGCAATTCCTCAAAGACGATTACACCTATCTGGCAGTGGAAATTATCCGTGGCGAAGAGATCCATTACGCGCTGCTGGAAATCCCGTCCGATAAAGTGCCGCGTTTCGTTAACCTGCCGCCGGAAGCACCACGCCGTCGTAAGCCGATGATCCTGCTGGATAACATCCTGCGTTATTGTCTGGATGATATTTTCAAAGGCTTCTTCGATTACGATGCACTGAACGCGTACTCCATGAAAATGACCCGTGACGCCGAATATGATCTGGTCACGGAAATGGAATCGAGCCTGCTTGAGCTGATGTCATCAAGCCTGAAACAGCGTCTGACCGCCGAACCGGTACGTTTCGTTTATCAGCGCGATATGCCGGATGAAATGGTCGAACTGCTGCGCGGTAAACTTGGCATCTCCAATTATGATTCGGTGATTGCCGGTGGCCGTTATCACAATTTTAAAGATTTCATCGGCTTCCCGAACGTCGGCAAAGCCAATCTGGTCAACCGTCCGCTGCCACGTCTGCGCCATTTGTGGTTCGATAAATTCCGCAACGGCTTTGCGGCGATCCGCGAGCAAGACGTGCTGCTGTATTATCCGTACCACACGTTTGAGCACGTACTGGAACTGTTGCGTCAGGCATCGTTCGATCCGAACGTGCTGTCGATAAAAATCAATATTTACCGCGTGGCGAAAGATTCCCGCATTATCGAATCGATGATCCACGCCGCGCACAACGGTAAGAAAGTCACTGTTGTCGTCGAACTGCAGGCGCGCTTCGATGAAGAAGCCAATATTCACTGGGCGAAACGTCTGACTGAAGCCGGTGTGCACGTTATTTTCTCTGCGCCGGGCCTGAAAATACACGCAAAACTCTTTCTTATTTCCCGACGCGAAGGCGACGAGATTGTCCGCTATGCTCATATCGGGACCGGTAACTTTAACGAGAAAACGGCGCGCCTTTATACCGACTATTCACTGCTCACCGCCGATGCGAGGATCACCAACGAGGTTCGCCGCGTCTTCAACTTTATTGAAAACCCTTACCGCCCGGTGTCGTTCGAGCATCTGATGGTGTCACCGCAAAACTCGCGTGACATGCTTTACCGTTTGATCGACCGTGAAATTGCCAACGTTCAGGCGGGCGGAACAGGCGGAATTACGCTAAAAATCAATAATCTGGTGGATAAAGGGCTGATCGACCGCCTCTACGTCGCGTCTAACGTCGGGGTGAAAATCCGTCTGCTGATCCGCGGGATGTGTTCTCTGGTGCCGAATTTACCCGGCTTTAGCGAAAACATTCAGGTTACCAGCATCATTGACCGCTATCTGGAACACGATCGCGTGTATGTCTTTGAAAATGGCGGCGATTCCAAAGTCTTCCTGTCTTCAGCCGACTGGATGACGCGTAATATTGATTATCGTATTGAAGTGGCCGTCGCCCTGCTCGATCCGCGTTTGAAACAGCGCGTTCTGGATATCCTTGAGCTGCTGTTTAGTGACACAGTAAAAGCCAGAGTGATTGATAAAGAACTGAGCAACCGGTATGTTCCACGCGGAAATCGCCGCAAAGTCCGTGCGCAACTGGCGATTTATGAATATCTGAAAGAGCTGGAACAACAAAGTCAGCAAGCCTGAACCCCTGGAGCGTTACACAACTATGCCCCTTAAAAGCAGCCCACTGAATGCCAAGCCACAGGAAATTGCGGCGATTGATCTCGGGTCGAACAGTTTCCATATGGTCATTGCACGCGTCGTTAACGGCGCGCTGCAGGTCCTGGGACGCCTGAAACAGCGCGTCCATCTGGCCGATGGTCTCGACAGTAAAAATGTGCTCAGTGAAGAAGCCATTCAACGCGGGCTGGATTGCCTGGCTTTATTCGCCGAACGCCTGCAGGGTTTTCCGGAAAATAACGTCACTATCGTCGGTACACATACGCTGCGTCAGGCAGTGAACGCCGAGGAATTTCTCAAGCGTGCCAAAGAAGTCATCCCCTACCCGATTGAAATTATTTCCGGGCAGGAAGAAGCACGACTTATTTTTATGGGTGTTGAACATACGCAGCCTGAAAAAGGCCGCAAGCTGGTGGTCGATATCGGTGGCGGTTCAACAGAACTGGTCATCGGAGAGGACTTCGAGCCGTTGCTGGCCGAAAGCCGCCGTATGGGCTGTGTCAGTTTTGCGCAGATGTTCTTCCCCAATGGCGAAATCAGCCGCAGTAACTTCAAACGTGCCCAGCTCGCTGCTGCGCAAAAGCTGGAAACCCTGGCGTGGCAGTACCGCCTGCAGGGCTGGCAGTATGCTTTGGGTGCCTCCGGCAGTATTAAAGCGGCGCACGAAGTGCTGGTCGCGATGGGCGAAAAAGACGGCTTAATTACCCCTGAACGGCTGGAAATGCTGTCCGAAGCGGTACTGAACTTTAAACATTTCAGTGCCCTGGATTTACCAGGCTTATCGGAAGACAGGCAATCGGTGTTCGTGCCGGGGCTTGCCATTCTGCGCGGTGTGTTCGATGCGCTGGCGATCAAAGAGCTGCGTCTTTCTGACGGCGCACTGCGTGAAGGTGTGCTGTATGAAATGGAAGGCCGTTTCCGTCATCAGGATATCCGTACCCGTACCGCCAAAAGTCTGGCTGAGCATTACAACATTGACCGTGAACAGGCGCGCCGTGTGCTGGATACCACTGAGCAATTGTATGCCCAGTGGCTGGCGCAAAATACCAAACTGGTGCAGCCACAGCTGGAATCACTGTTGAAATTCAGCGCCATGTTGCATGAAGTCGGTCTGAGCATTAACCACACCGGCATGCACCGCCATTCCTCGTATATCCTGCAAAATACCAACTTGCCGGGTTTCAATCAGGAACAGCAAACGCTGCTGGCCACACTGGTCCGTTTCCACCGAAAAGCCATCAAGCTGGAAGAACTGCCGCGCCTGAATCTGTTCAAGAAGAAACACTACATTCCGCTGATCCAGCTTCTGCGTTTAGGGGCGTTGCTCAACAATCAGCGTCAGTCAACGACAACGCCTGAATCCCTGCGGTTATCTACCGATGATAATCACTGGACGCTGCGTTTCCCGGCCGGATATCTGGCTCAGAACAACCTGGTTCAGCTGGATTTCGAAAGAGAACAGAGTTACTGGGATGACGTGACAGGCTGGAAACTGATGCTTGAGGAAGAAGACGGTATTGTGAAAAACTAACCGTTTCGCTGCAATAAAAGAGCCCTCTGGCATCTGAAGCGCAGAGGGCTTTTTCTTTCCGGACATCGCTCAATGTCAGACGTTCGGGAATTCCAGTAGTTTGTTTAACGGTTGCGGTTTACCCACCAGATAACCCTGCATGTAATCCACACCCAGCTCGTGCAACGCGATTTTCTGTTCTTCAGTTTCCACATACTCCGCCACAATCGACAGATGCTTCATGCGCGCCACCTGACAGATTGACTGCACAATGTAGGCGTCCAGCGAATCAGTGAGCATATTGCGCACGAAGCTGCCGTCAATTTTCAGGATATCGGCCTGAATAGCCTTCAGACGACCGTAACTGGCGTAGCCCGTACCGAAGTCATCAATCGCAATGCGGCAACCGTAGGAACGCAATTCCCGCATCGCCAGGTCGGCATATTTCATGTTCTGCAGCAGATGGGATTCGGTTACTTCCAGCACGATCTGGAACGGTTCTACCTCATATTCCAGCATCAGCGTTTTAAAATCGCGGCTAAAGGTCGGGCGGCACAGCGTCGAGGGCGTGAAATTCACCGCAAAGCGCAGACTCGGCAAACGAACACGGTTCTGATTAATAAACATCAGTGTATGTTTCAGCACCCACATATCCAGCTGATACGACAAACCGAACTCATGCACCACCGGCAGGAATTTATCCGGTGTGATCAGCGTTCCTTCTGCGCTGTCAGACAGACGCAGCAGGATTTCATGATAACTGTCGCCACGTACCCCGAAGATGGGTTGCGCCATCAGCACAAAGCGATCGTCATCCAGTGCCCGCTGAATTTTATGCAGCATGTCGACTTTTTCTCTGATCTCCAGTTGTACCTGACTGTGGTCGTTTTTATTGGATTCCGGCTGCCCGGTGGTCAGGGAAACTTCAGCAATACCGCTCAGTTCGCCCAGCAAAATCGGCAGATGTTCCACTGGCGAATACACGGTACAGTACGATAAGCCTATATTGGGATGCAGCGGCAAGCCGTTCCAGATCAGGCGGAAATCTTCCAGATAGTCATGCAAATTCTGCAATTTTTTATCCGAATCTTCGCAGTTAAGCCGCAAGACCAGATCATAACCCGGTAAATGATAAACCCGCTCACCCGGTTGCAGATAAGGCTTCAGCCCGTGGGCCAGTTGTTGTTTAAACTGGATACGCAACTGCATGCCGTAGTTACGGCTCAGCACGTCCATATCGGAAACACGGATAAAACACAGCATGGAGCGCGGATAGCTCGCCAGATCGCGGTTGAAGGCACGCAGGTTTGGCAGACCAAACACCGGATCCTGCAATGCGGCGGCGCTGGATTTTTTCATCAGCAGACGCTGACGTGAGGCGATGGCCGCCATCAGCAACAACGTCATCGTATAGACCAACATCAGGGCGGACACGAACACCAGATTATGAACAAAGCCGTGTTCGGAGATAAACCCCTGATAAAATTCAAATAACACAGTCAGGGTGACGGTCCAGACGATACTGATAAAGTAATAACCGTAGCGCCAGGCTCCAAACAGCAATACCGGAAACAGTAGCGTCAGCGTGTAATCGCTGAGTAAAATCTTCATGAACGGTTCACTCAGCCCCGGCAGGCACAACAACGTGACCATGACCCCCAGAACCGCAAACCACAGCATAATCTCAGCAAACTTCACGCCTGGTGCCATTTCCTGACGCAACCTCGTGCAGACCACACGTAAATAATGCGGCTTGCGGATAATGCGTATCACCAGATAAATCACATGCGAGTTAAGCAGAATACCAAGGACCATCCCCTGTAAATTGACCAGGGTCCTGAGCGTGAAAAAGTCCCGCGTCGCCATGCCGAGATAATCGGGCAGCAATCCGCTTTCAATCACAATTTGCAGCACGATGACTAAGAATAATGTCAGGAAAATCAGCAACCAGCCTACCCGGGCTTTCGCCAGATTCATCAGACCGAGCGGTGCGGACCAGCGACTTCCCGCCTGCCAGCGATAGCCCAGCCAGGCCAGAGACAGCGCGGCGAAATAAATCACCGTCATCAGCATCCCCATCTCGAAGCCAATCCGCAGGTAATAGCGCAGGAAAAGCGTCAGGACGATGCCCGGCAATGCGGCCCAGTCAAATACCATCAGCAACGCGACGCAGGTCGCCATCGGCATATAAATGAGATAAGTACGGCCATCCGGCAGGGAAATCATCGGAGAAAGCCACGAGGTCACCGGGATCAGCACCAGAGCAAAAATCGCAGGAAGGCCCCACCATTTATGGCGCATGTCTTGCCAGGAAAATTTTTTACGCATCAAGTCCATCTAAGTTTTGCGCATGAACTTCATGCTGCAGTGAAGGGTTCAGGGTGTAATAGACATCAGACAGACAGTCCGATGACGATGGCCACAGGTTCCGTCCTCAATTATCGTTGTAAAAACGTCATCTCACAGAAAAAACGCAGAAGAAAAAAGAATACAGCGGAGGCCGGGATATAAATTTTAAAATATGGCTGGATTCTAATGTGACTTATCTTAAATCCCTTGATGCATATCAATAAACACAATCTTTGTGATTTGACAAAAATTCATCTCAGACAAATTCATCGCGTGATGCATGAAATAAAATTTTTTTGGCAATTTCATGCGATCCTTCTTAAGGAGAACGAAAAGTCTTAGGTTTGATGGATTTATACCCCTTTAAACCGCGCGTTTGCCCTTAATCCGATTATCTGGCTGCCTGTTTAGATGTGTTATATATTGTAAACGTTATCATTTGCACACCTTCATTCCTTCACCGGAGCAACGATTTACTTAAGCGATTAAATTATGTCTCGAAAAACCAACATCAGAATGACGAAAATCGTTTTAGCGATAAGCTTCATTATTTTGTTCGGGCGTCTGGTCTACTCCGCTATCGGTGCGTATTCACATCATCAGAATCAAAAACAAACCCGGACCGATACGCAAACTGTGGAGTTACAGGAACAGACTCCGGCAAAAACCTGTACCGGCACGCTGAAAACCTGTCGTTACTCAAAGGACTAAGGATCACAAATGTCTGGTGGAAAACCAAAGAATTACGGCCAGAAACTGGCTGAAAGCCGCAGCAGGATCCTCGATCTCCTTCTGAACACCGATGACCTCGCCGACAGTATTCTGGGCGAGGAACCTGATGTTGATGACGTCACCCGCGCACAACTGATGGACAACACCGCCGAGCTGACCTCGCGGGTACAAAGTCTTCACGCGGCGGACGTTGCGGACGTACTGGAAGCACTGCCGATCCGTGAGCGTCTGGCGCTATGGCGGCTGGTCGAACCCGCTGCACGCGGTAAAGCGCTGGTGGAAGTCTCAGAAACCGTCTGGGACAGTCTGATCGAAGAAATGAGCGATAAGGATTTGCTCAAAACCATGTCACTGCTGGATGTGGACGATCAGGTTTATCTGGCGGAGTATCTGCCCCGCGACCTGATTGGCCGCGTACTGACCTCACTGGATCCCCGCCAGCGAGAGAAAGTTCGCGAAGTGATGAAATTCAGCAAAGAATGCGTTGGCCGTATCATGGATTTCGAGTTGCTGACCGTTCGCCCGGATGTCTCACTGGGCACCGTTCAGCGCTTTCTCCGCTCACGTAAGTCAATTCCGCAGGCAACCGATAAAGTCTTTATTACTGACCGGAAAAATACGCTGCTTGGCGAATTGCCGCTGACCACGATTTTATTGAACGCGCCGCATACGCTGGTTTCCGACGTGATGATCACCGATCTCACCAGTTTTGAACCGGAGGACAAAGCCGAAGACGCCGCCAGCGCGTTCGAACGTTATGACCTGATCACCGCTGCCGTCGTGGATAAAAAAGGTAAACTGATGGGCCGCCTGACGGTGGAAGAAATCGTCGATTTCGTCAATAACGACACCGACAGCAACTTACGCCGCATGGGTGGCTTAAGCCCTGAAGAAGATGTTTTCTCGCCGGTAACCAAAGCCGTGCGTAACCGCTGGGCGTGGCTGGCCATCAACCTGTGTACGGCGTTTGTGGCTTCCCGTGTGATCGGCCTGTTTGAACACACGATTTCGCAGCTCGTTGCGCTGGCCGCGCTGATGCCTATTGTCGCCGGTATCGGCGGAAATACCGGCAATCAGACCATCACCATGATTGTCCGCGGGCTGGCGCTGCACCATGTTCAGCTCGGCAATCTGAAATTCCTGATGTTCAGGGAGCTGGGCGTGGCACTGATCAACGGCCTCGTCTGGGGCGGATTAATGGGGATTGTCACCTGGCTGCTCTATGGCAACTGGGAGATGGGCGCGGTGATGACACTGGCGATGGTGCTAAATTTACTGCTGGCCGCGCTGATGGGTGTCGTCATCCCCCTCACCATGGTACGCCTGGGCCGCGACCCTGCGGTCGGATCCAGTGTGATGATTACCGCGCTGACAGACACTGGCGGATTCTTCATTTTCCTCGGCCTTGCCACCATTTTCCTGCTTTAACGAAATGAATTCCGGCTTTCTGGCCGGAAAATTCGTTATCTATTACAGCGTAATGTAGAATTTATATTAATCATTAGCGCTGATTTTCCGGTACTCATTAACCCCTGCCGCAGTTCGCCCTGCGGTAGTGCATTGATAACATTAATCAATAAGTATCACTGCGACTGCCTGCAACGCTCCGTCAGCCAGAAAAAGGTTTTCACCGTGGAAAATAGCAAGCCGCCCTCAACTGGGGCTAATCGGGCAAACTGGACATCCTGCTTACTTTTAGGCATCTCAACCTGCCTGCTGGCCTTTGCCTGTTTGAGTATCATTCAGAAGTCGTCCAGCCTCGCCGGATTGTGGCTACCGACAGCATTGCTGATCCCTGTTTTATTCCACCATCGCTATCGCGACTGGATCCCGCTGCTGTGCGCCGCCGCACTGGGCATCGCGGCATCACATACGATCCTCGGTACGCCCTTCTTTCGCTATCTGCCTTATCTGCTCAACAACCTTATTGAGGCTTCTCTGTGTGCGGATTTATTGCGCAGAATATTGCCGGCGCAGGATCCGCTTTCGGGGCTGAGTTCCTGGATGAAATTCCTTTTCGTCGCGGTGATCTTCTGCCCGCTGGTCAGCGCGTTAATCATGCTGTTGTTTATTCTGCATGTTCATTCTCCGGCAGAATTACAAAGTCGCTTTACCACCTGGTTTATGTCAGAAGCCGTGGCGATCCTCGCGCTCACGCCGCTGGGGCTTATCTACCATCGCGGCTACCTGGTTAAACTGATCACCTCGCCGCGTCTTTTCGGACTGCTTCTGACGTTGATCCTGACGCTGGCGGCCGGTTTTCTGGCCCTGAAATGGCTGCCTTACACTTTCGCCTTTATCACCATTCCGCTGTTATCGGCCGCCATCCGTTTACCCCGTATGGAATCGTTCATCATTTTCCTCTCGATGACACTGATGATTGCGTTACTGCATACCAGCGGCATTATTTCCGTTCAGCCGCACCTGGCGGATCAGCTCCCTCAGGGATTGATTTTCCTGCCGCTGCTATTGATTCTGATGCCTGCGAATGCCATGGCGATGGCAATGCATGCGTTGCGTACTGAAAAATCTCACATCACGCAAAGTGAAAATCGCTTCCGAAACGCCATGGAATATTCCGCAATTGGCATGACGCTGGTATCACCGGAAGGCAAGCTGCTGCAGGTGAACAAAGCCCTGTGTCATCTGCTGGGTTATGAGGCGGAATATCTGACCACCCTGACGTTCCAGGAAATTACCTATCATGAAGATCTGGGCAAAGACCTGGCGCTGTTGCAGCAATTGCTGAACGATGACATCCAGAGTTACACCCTGGAGAAACGTTATCTGCGCCGCAGCGGAGAAGTTATCTGGGCATTCCTCGCCGTATCTCTGGTGCGTGATGAACACCATAATCCGATGTATTTCATTTCTCAGATTGAAGATATCAACGAGCTTAAACACACCGAAATGACTAACAAGCGCCTTTCGGAAGCGCTGCATGAAGAAAAAGAGCTGCTGCATATCACGCTGAATTCGATCAATGAAGCGGTGATCTCCACCGACCGGAATATGAATATCACTTTCATGAATCCGGTCGCAGAGAAAATGACTGGCTGGACAGAACAGCAGGCGCAGGGGCAACCGGTAGGCCGCATCGTGCGCATCAGCAAAGGAGCGGGAGGGCCGCTTATCGACGATCTTTTGCAGTTTGATATCAATGAAAATCTGCACTCTTCCGTTGAGCGTTCGCTGGTTCTGCACGGCCATCACACGGCTTTGTTTGATGTTCAGCTGGCAGTGTCACCGCTGCGCACCCTGAAAGACGAACCGATTGGCATTGTGCTGGTGCTACAGGACGTCAGTAAATCCCGCGAACTGATGCGAAAACTCAGTTACAGCGCCTCTCACGATTTACTCACCGGGTTGTCGAATCGTGGCAGTTTCGAATCGAGCCTGAAAAAAGCGCTGAATCTGACTGCAACACAACGTCAGCCTCACGGTCTGGCGTTTATCGATCTGGATCATTTTAAAGCGATTAACGACACCGCAGGACATGCTGCAGGGGATGAACTGCTGCGCCAGATCAGCGCACTGATGCAGGAGAACATCCGCAACAGCGACCGGCTGGCAAGGCTGGGCGGCGATGAATTTGCGCTGATCTTATTTGATTGTCCTCAGGAAGAAGGGCTGGGAACGCTGCAGCATCTGGTGGACAAAATCAACGATTTCAAATTTATCTGGGAAGGAAATGCCTACCGGATCGGAGCCAGCGCAGGAATGACGCAAATAAACGATGCGGGCATCACCGGCAGCGAATACATGGCACAGGCGGATATGGCCTGCTACATCGCCAAACACAACGGACGCGGGCGGGTTTATAAATATGAACCGGCGCAAAAAACGGCCACTGCGCATACCAGCGGTGCCATCCCCCCTGAAGACCATCAGTCTGGCACAGAAGTGTCACGTTAATCCCCGCCTACGGCGTATCCGGCTGCCACTCATTATTGAACCACAAATGCAGCGTGGCGTAGGTGCGCCAAGGTTTCCAGACTTCGGCATAGCGGGCTATCTTCGCGGGCGTCATGCCCGGAAAACGCTGTTTAATCAGATAGTCACCGCCGAGAAAAATATCAGGCGCAGACCAGGCGCGCATTGCCACATAACTGGCAGTCCAGTTGCCAATCCCCGGCATCGCCTGCAGCTGTTTTATTCCGTCCTGCACATCGGTGATGTCATCCAGCGGCAAGCGCCCCTCATCCACTGCCTGCGCAATATTAATCAGACACGCTGCACGTTTGGCCTGCACACCAATACCCCGTAAATCGTCTACCGTTAACTGCCCGATGGCCGCTGCAGACGGAAACAAATGCGTCAGCGCGGCAAACGGCGTACGCACCGGTTCGCCCCATTTTTCAGTCAGCCGCGTCGCCAGTGTCGCCGCCATTTTCACGCTCACCAGTTGCCCGAGGATCGCGCGCACCATCAGTTCAAAACGGTTGACGCAGCCCGGCAGGCGTAATCCCGGCGCATTGTCAGCCAATCCCCCCAGACCCTCGGCGATAAGCGTGGGTTGCGCGTCCAGATCCAGCAACCGCCGCACCCGGGCAGCTATGTTCTCCGTGACCGGCGAAAGCGACGTCGACACTTCCAGCTCAACGCCATTTCGCTCAGGCAACGGACGCAACCGCAACCAGCCGGTCAGCCGTTCGCCGTGGTGCATCACCGCCAGCGTACGCTGGTAATATTCGCCATCCTGCTGTTCAACACCCTGCAATGCACGCGCGCCGAGAAATGCCGTCATCCATTGCCAGTCATACGGAGGCTGATAGGTCAGAAACAGGGTTGTCACAGCATGATCCTTATAAAAATGGCCCCCGGTTGGGAGCCATAATTCAGTATTAAGAACAAAAGAATAGACTATTTTCTACGCCAGGTGGTCCCTGCTGCGCCGTCTTCTAAAACGATACCCATTTCATTGAGACGATCACGCGCTTTATCCGCCATGCCCCAGTCTTTGCTGGCGCGGGCATCGTTACGCTGTTTAATCAACGCTTCGATTTCAGCCACTTCGTCATCGTTATCCGCCTGAGCACCGGATTTCAGGAACTGCTCCGGATCCTGCTCCAGCAGGCCAAGTACACCTGCCAGTTGCCGCAGTTCCGCTGCCAGACCGTTGGCCGCAGACAGGTCTTCCGTTTTCAGGCGGTTGATGTCACGTGCCATATCGAACAACACGGAATAAGCTTCCGGTGTGTTGAAATCATCGTCCATAGCCGCACGGAAGCGCGTAACGAAAGCCTCACCACCGGCTGGCGTTGCAGCGGCATCAGTGCCGCGCAGTGCGGTGTACAGACGCTCCATCGAGGTACGCGCCAGTTTCAGGTTCTCTTCGCTGTAGTTTAGCTGGCTGCGATAGTGACCCGACATCAGGAAGTAACGCACGCTTTCAGCGTCATAATATTTCAGCACATCGCGCACGGTGAAGAAGTTATCCAGTGATTTGGACATCTTTTCGCGGTCGATCATCACCATGCCGGAGTGCATCCAGGTATTCACATACGGGCCGTCATGGGCACAGCTTGACTGCGCAATTTCGTTCTCGTGGTGCGGGAACATCAGGTCAGAACCGCCACCGTGAATATCGAAATGCGCACCGAGCTGTTTGCAGTTCATCGCAGAACATTCGATATGCCAGCCCGGGCGACCTTCGCCCCACGGAGATGTCCAGCTCGGTTCGCCCGGCTTGGACATTTTCCACAGTACGAAATCCATCGGATTGCGTTTCACGTTGGCTTCGACTTCGACGCGCGCACCCGCCTGTAACTGATCCAGATCCTGACGGGACAACAGTCCGTAATCCGGATCACTTTCCACCCAGAACATCACATCACCGTTCGACGCGACATAGGCGTGGTCACGGTCAATCAGCTTCTGCACGATATCGATAATTTCGTGAATGTGCTGCGTGGCGCGCGGTTCGGAGTCCGGCGGCAGAATGTTCAGTGAAGCAAAATCAGCATGCATCTCGGCGATCATACGGTCGGTCAGCGCCATAAACGTTTCGCCATTTTCAGCGGCACGTTTAATGATTTTATCGTCGATATCGGTGATATTGCGCACGTATTTCAGGTCATAACCGAGGTAACGCAGGTAACGCGACACCACGTCGAAAGACACAAAGGTGCGACCGTGGCCGATATGACACAGGTCGTAAACAGTGATCCCACACACGTACATCCCGACTTTACCGGCATGAATTGGCTTGAATTCCTCTTTTTGGCGACTCAGGGTATTAAAAATCTTCAGCATCAGGCTATTCCGTGTGTTGGGCGTAGAAAATGACGTTGGCGCGTTTAAGCGACACTAACGCGTATAATATAACGAAAATGATTTCACCGAAACGGCATAAGGCCGCCGGACGGGCTTTAGTCGTCACAAAGCCGCTGCTGACGGCAACTTTTGAGTTATGGTATAAGAAAAGGCTATAGTAGCCGCTCTTACTAAGAGCACACATCAACATTAGCAGGATGATAATTATGGTCACTTTCCACACCAACCACGGCGACATCGTCATTAAAACTTTCGCTGACAAAGCGCCAGCCACGGTTGAAAACTTCCTGAACTATTGCCGTAAAGGCTTCTACGACAACACAATTTTCCACCGTGTGATTAACGGTTTCATGATCCAGGGCGGCGGTTTTGAGCCAGGCATGAACCAGAAAAACACCGATGCGCCTATCAATAACGAAGCAGACAACGGCCTGAAAAACACCAAAGGCACGCTGGCGATGGCGCGTACCAACGATCCGCATTCCGCCACGGCACAGTTCTTCATCAACGTAACTGACAACGACTTCCTGAACCACAGCGGCAAAAACGCACAAGGTTGGGGCTACTGCGTATTCGCAGAAGTGGTTGAAGGTCAGGACGTGGTTGACGCGATCAAAGCCGTCAAAACCGGCCGCAGCGGTATGCACCAGGACGTTCCAAAAGAAGATGTTGTGATCAAAAGCGTGACAGTCAGCGAATAATCAACGTCGGGATGACCACGTTTTTTATCGCAGATATCCATCTTTGCGCACAGGAACCGGCAATCACTGCCGGTTTTCTGCGTTTTCTACGTGAAGATGCGCCGCAGGCCGACGCCCTGTACATTCTCGGTGACCTGTTCGAAGCCTGGATTGGCGACGACGATCCGCAGCCGCTTCACGCTGAAATCTCGGCGGCACTGAATCAGTTACACCAGCAAGGTGTGCCCTGCTTCTTCATTCACGGCAACCGCGATTTTCTGCTCGGCAGACGTTTCGCCCGCGAGAGCCTGATGACGTTGCTGCCGGAGAAAAAAGTGCTGGAACTGTACGGACGCCGCGTCCTGATCCTGCACGGCGATACACTGTGCACCGACGATGTCGCGTATCAGAACTTCCGCAAAAAAGTCCACAATCCGCTGATCCAGAAACTTTTCCTGATGCTGCCGCTGAAATGGCGACTGGCGATTGCCGCCAGAATGCGCGCCAACAGCAAGGCGTCAAACCAGGGCAAATCACTGGAAATTATGGATGTGAACCCGCAGGCGGTGGTCAGCGAAATGCAGATGGCAGGCGTGGAGTGGATGATTCACGGTCACACCCATCGTCCGGCAATTCATGATGTGCCACTGGGGAATAAAACCGGCCACCGCGTGGTACTCGGCGCATGGCACGAAGAAGGCTCGATGGTGAAAGTCACCGCCGATAACGTCGAGCTGATCAGCTTTCCGTTTTAAGTCACCTCAAAGTTACCCAAAATAATTTGAGTTGCTGGAAGGCGACAAGCTCATGAATCCCTGGGAGCTTAGCTGACTAAGTGACCGGGGTGAATGAGTGCAGTCAACGCATCAGCAGCCCGAAGTATGAAGGGTAACGGGTACGCCTGAATGGAAGCGGAATTGTTCGTCCGGCGTGAGGATCAGTTCCGCTTCAATTCTGCCAAACTCCTCTACCCGCTCACTGATATCCGTTCCGGCATATTGCTCCGCCAGCGCCAGATAATCGGCAAAATGCCGTGATTCTGAACGCAGCAATGAGTTGTAAAAACGCGACAAGGTTTCGTCGAGATGCGGCGCAATTTTGGCAAAACGCTCACAGGATCGCGCTTCTATGTACGCCCCGATAATCAGCCGGTCGACCAGAATATTCAGATCATCGTGATGACGGGTATGTTTGATCATACCGCTGGCGTAGCGCGAGGGGGAAAGCTGGGTATAAGTAATATTGCGCTTTTGCATGATTTCCACCACTTGTTCGAAGTGATGAAGCTCTTCACGCGCCAGACGCGCCGCACAAAACAGCAGCTCGGTGCGATCCAGATATTTGGTCATCAGGCTCATCGCCGTGGCCGCCGCCTTCTTTTCACAGTTAGCGTGGTCGATCAGCATCACCGTCTGATTTTCCAGCGCCACATCCACCCACAGAGCGGGTGTTTCACAGTGAAGAAAATCATAAATCGGTGCCAGTAAAGCCTGCGTCATAAATCAGTTTCCAATGAAGTTTATCATTAATATATTGGTTTGGATTATACAAATCTGCCGTCAACTTCTCATCAAAAATGCGCCGTTTTCCGGCGACGCAACCGTTTTCCTCCCTCACGGAGCGTGCTATCATTTGCGCCCTCGCAGTTTCTATTTCCGAATCACAGGAGCTTTACAGACATGTCATCCAACGTTACCCCGGCAAAAATCGCCATCGTTATGGGGTCTAAAAGTGACTGGGCGACCATGCAGTTCGCCGCCGACGTCCTCACAACGCTGAATATTCCTTTCCATGTCGATATCGTCTCCGCTCACCGTACGCCGGACAAATTGTTTACTTTCGCTGAGCAGGCTTCCGCTAACGGTTTTGATGTGATCATCGCGGGTGCCGGTGGCGCAGCGCATTTACCGGGCATGCTGGCGGCGAAAACGCTGGTGCCGGTGCTGGGCGTGCCGGTACAAAGTGCTGCACTCAGTGGCATCGACAGTCTCTATTCCATCGTGCAAATGCCGCGTGGTATTCCGGTCGGTACGCTGGCGATCGGTAAAGCCGGTGCCGCAAACGCCGCATTGCTGGCGGCACAGATTCTGGCGCTGCACGATGCCGAGATTGCTAAAAACCTGGCCGCGTGGCGCACCGCACAAACTGACGAAGTGCTGAATAATCCCGACCCGCGGGAGGAAGCATGAAACCGGTTTGCGTACTCGGAAACGGCCAGTTAGGCCGAATGCTGCGTCAGGCCGGTGAACCGCTGGGCATCGCCGTCTATCCTGTCGGCCTTGATGCTGAACCGGAAGCCGTGCCGTATCAGCAAAGCGTGATCACCGCTGAAATCGAACGCTGGCCGGAAACGGCGCTGACGCGCGAACTGGCGACGCACAATGCGTTCGTTAACCGCGACATTTTCCCGCGTCTGGCCGATCGCCTGACGCAAAAACAGTTGCTCGACCAGCTCGGTCTGGCGACTGCGCCGTGGCAATTGCTGGCCGATGCCGCCGAATGGCCGCAGGTATTCTCCCGGCTTGGCCAACTGGCGATTGTGAAACGTCGCGTCGGCGGGTACGACGGCCGGGGTCAGTGGCGTCTGCGTTCTGGTGAAGAAAATACGCTGCCGCAGGATTGCTATGGCGAATGCATCGTTGAGCAGGGTATCAACTTCTCCGGTGAAGTTTCGCTGGTGGGCGCGCGCGGTCACGATGGTAAAACCGTGTTTTATCCGCTGACCCATAACCTGCATCAGGACGGCATTCTGCGCACCAGTGTTGCGCTGCCGCAGCCGGATGCCGCCCTGCAACAGCAGGCAGAAAACATGCTGTCAGCGATCATGAACGAACTGAATTATGTCGGCGTGATGGCAATGGAGTGTTTCGTGGTCAGCGAAGGTTTGCTGATCAATGAGCTGGCACCGCGTGTGCATAACAGCGGGCACTGGACACAGAACGGCGCCTCTTACAGTCAGTTTGAAATGCATCTGCGCGCCATCCTTGGTCTGCCGCTGCCGAAACCGGTGGTGAGCACACCGTCAGTGATGGTGAATCTGATTGGCACGGATGTGTCAGAAAAATGGCTGAGCCTGCCGCTGGTCAATCTGCACTGGTACGAGAAAGACGTGCGTCCGGGTCGTAAAGTCGGACACCTGAATCTCAACGACGCCAGCGCCAGCCTGCTGAAAGACAATCTCAACGCACTGGTCCCGATGCTGCCGGAAGAATACGCCAGCGGGATTGAATGGGCAGTTGAAAAGCTTTGATTTGATCGGCTCCCTCCCCTGCGAAGGGGAGGGTTGGGGTGGGGTATTAAGGTCAAAATCTCATAGTTAAAGTGTGCTTTGACAAACAGTTAGCCATTAAAACCCCCTCCCTGCCTCCCCCTTCGCAGGGGGAGGAGTTTAGAAACTACGAGTCGTATTGCCGGAACAACGCCCGCCCCCGCAGCAACCGCACACCCAGCCAACCGCCGCAAACCGACAGCAGCACCGCGCTGACCACCGGTACCGCAATCCACATCAGATAATTCGGTTCCCATGGGAAATCGAAAACCTGGCGTTGCAGTAGCCACAATGCAGCTTCCGCGCCGATGGCGGCGGCGATCCCCGCCACCAGCCCGAGCACGGCAAATTCACACCACAATGTCCGGTGCAGCATTTTTTTGCTGGCACCCAGCGTGCGGTAAACAATCAGCTCCTGACGGCGCTGACGCATGCCGACCTGAATTTGCGCCAGCAGCAGCAATCCGCCGCACAGCATCACCAGGATCACCATCACTTCCAGCGCCCGACTCACCTGCTGTAATACCTGGCCGACCTGACGCAGGATAGAGCCGATATCCAGCAAACTCAGCGTCGGGAACTGACGGTTAAGCTGCGTGATGGTGCTGACATCACCGTGATAACGGAAGCTGGTCAGCCAGCTTTGCGGTTGTGCATCCAGCGCACCCGGCGGGAAGATGAAGTAGAAATTCGGCTTCAGGCTGTCCCAGTCCACTTTACGCAGGCTGGTGATTTTGGCGCTGAATTCCTGCGTATCACCGCTGAACGTGACGGTATCGCCCAGCTTCAGTCCCAGACGCCCCGCCAGCCCTTCATCTACCGACACTTCACCGGCTTTCGGCGGTCCGTTGCCTGCAACCAGCGGATTGTGATCCGGCAGTCCCTGCATCCAGGTCAGATTCAGTTCACGGTTGACCGCCTCTCCCCCTGCGTCATCCGGTTTGATGATATCAGTGGCAACTTTGTCGTTAATCTTCGTCAGACGTACCCGCACAATCGGGTAGAAGGTTTCCGGTTGCGCGTTATGCTGATGCAGGAAATCCGTCACCTGCGGGATTTGGTCTTTGGTGATATTAAGCAGAAAGTAATTCGGGCTGTCCGGCGGCAGTTGTTGCTCCCAGCGATCCAGTAAATCCCCGCGCATCACCAGCAGCAACGCCAGCAACATAAATGACATCGAGAATGCCGCCAGTTGGCTGAGCGTCACCCACGGCTGACGCAGCAGACGGTTGACCGCCAGACGCAGCGGTAACTGACGGAATGTCAGCTTGCGTAACAGCAGCAGCGCCCCCCAGCCAATCAGACCAAGCAGCAGCGAAAGTACCAGTACGCCCGCCAGCAATGACCAGAGCAGCGCACTGCCGCCCATCAGCGCTGCCAGCAAACCCACCACTACCACAACCATCACCGGCAGGAAATAACGCAGCGGCCAGACATTTGCCACCACATCATGGCGCAGCACCCGCAGTGGCTGGGTCGCAAGCAACTGGCGATACGGACGAATGCCGATCAACAGCGAGATCACCACCATCGCGCCCATCGACCACACCCACGGCCAGCCACCGGCAGGCGGTAATTCTGCAGGCAAAACCGGCGCCAGCACTTTCATCAGGATGGCTTCAAATGCCAGACCAACCACGCTGCCGCACAACCCCGCCAGCGCCAGCACCGCCAGCCACTGACCGATAATCAGCTTTTGCAGCGCCTTTTTCCCGGCACCCAGCGTTTTCAGGACCGCAACCAGATCATAACGGCTCCGGCAGTAATGCCCCATCGACACGGCAATCGCGGCGATTGACAGCATCAGGGTCAGCAGTGCCGACAGCGTGAGGAATTGCTGAGAGCGCTGTAATGATTTGCCCAGCGCCCCGTCGGAATCTTCCATCCCGCTCCAGCGCTGATCAGGCTTAAGCAGCCCTTTTATCGCTTCGCCGTAACTTTGAATCGCTTGCGGCGAACCGGCAAACATATAGCGATAGGTCAGACGACTGCCCGGCTGAACAGCCCCGGTTTTCGGCACGTCTTCCAGATTCATGATCACACGGGGCGCAGTCTGGAACGGGTTAAAGCCCGAATCCGGCTCCTGAACAATCACACCGGCGATTTTCAGCGTGGTATCTCCGACATCCAGATTGTCGCCGACTTTTACGTTCAGCAGTGCCAGCAGGCGCGGCGCGACCAGCACCGTTCCCGGTTCAGGTTTCAGTCCTGCCGGTTCGGTTTGTAACGCGCCATACAGCGGATATGCCAGATCGGTGGCTTTCACCGCCGCCAGTTGCGGCGTTTCGCCGGCAAACGTCATGGTCATAAAAGAGAGCTGACGGCTGACTTTCAGCCCCTGCGACTGTGCATCCTGCAACCAGGCTTCCGTAATCGGATGCGCGGAACGCAGGACGCGATCCCCGGCGATAAACTCACGGCTTTGCTGACTCAGCCCTTTGTCCATGCGGTCGCTGATACTGCCAAGCGCCAGCACACAGGCCACTGCCAGGGTCAGCGCCAGCCAGACGATCAGCAGCGAAGGCGAACGCCATTCCCGCCAGAACCAGCGCCAGATCATGCTTCCTCCCATAATTTCCCGTCACGCAGACGCAACCGCCGCTGACAGCGCGCCGCCAGCTGTTCGTCATGGGTGACCAGAATCAGCGTCGTTGCCGCATCGCGGTTCAGTGAAAACAGCAAATCGACAATACGCTCGCCGGTCACGCGATCCAGATTGCCGGTCGGCTCATCGGCAAACAATAATTTCGGCTTGCCGATGAATGCCCGCGCCAGCGCCACACGCTGTTGTTCGCCGCCGGAAAGCTGCGCCGGAAGATGATGCAGACGCCCGCCCAGCCCGAGACTTTCCAGTAACTGCACGGCCTGCTGACGACTGCTGCTGTCGCTTTCACCGCGCAACAACGCAGGAAGCTGGACGTTTTCCAGTGCGTTGAGTGTCGGCACCAGCATGAAAGACTGGAACACGAAACCGACATTTTTTGCCCGTAGCGCCGCGCGCCCTTCCTCATTGAGTTCGCTGAGGGATTTGCCCAGTAATTTCACATCACCCCGGGTGCCATCATCCAGCCCGGCAAGAATGCCCAGCAAGGTGGATTTACCGGAACCGGATTCGCCAATCAGGGCAATTGTCTGGGCAGGTTTGACAACCAGCTCCACACCGGACAGGATGGTGAGCTGACCTTCACCCTGACCGACGTGCTTACTTAGATGATGAACTTCAAGAACATTTTCCGCTGGCATCTCCCCTTCCTTATGTTGTTAGGATTATTGAGTTTTCGCGCCGTTGCTGCTGATAACTTGCTGATTATTGGCGACAGTTTGAGTGCAGTCTATCGCCTTCCGGTAGCCGAATCCTGGCCGACATTACTGAATAACACATGGCAAAAAGAAGGTGGTAAGCCCACCATAATTAACGCCAGTATCAGCGGCGATACCGCTGAACAAGGGCTGGCACGCCTGCCATCCTTGCTGCAACAACATCACCCCCGCTGGGTGCTGATTGAACTAGGCGCCAACGACGGATTGCGGGGTTTCCCGCCACAAACCCTTTCCCGGACGCTGCAACAGGTGATTGAACAGGTAAAACAGAGCAATGCCCAACCGTTGCTGATGCAAATCCGTCTGCCACCCAATTATGGCCGCCGCTACGGCGACGCGTTCTACGCCATTTATCCGGCGCTGGCAAAGCAGGAAAACATCCCGCTGGTGCCGTTCTTTATGGAGCAGGTCGCCGTGAAACCTGAATGGATGCAGGACGACGGTTTACATCCTGCGCTGGCAGCACAATCGTTTATTGCCGGATGGATGTCAGAAAAACTCACGCCGCTGCTGACGCATTAGGGTTAAAATACGACGAATAAAAATAATACCGGGACGTGAGCAAAACCAAGACGTTACCTTTTTCACCCGACTCCCTAGTAAATCACAGTCATAAAAAATAGGGACACCTCACAGGTAAAGTTATGCAAAAAGCAGTATTAATCACCGGTTGTTCCAGCGGTATCGGGCTGGTTGCCGCACAGGATTTGCGCGCACGCGGTTATCGGGTACTGGCGGCATGTCGGAAAACGCAGGATATCGACACGCTGCAGCAGATGGGGTTTGAAACTATTCAGTGTGATCTTGATGATAAACAGAGCGTCGAACTTGCGGCCGCCGAGGTCATTGCGCTGACAGGCAACCGTCTGTATGGCTTGTTTAATAATGCGGGTTACGGCGTTTATGGCCCGCTCAGCAGCATCAGCCGTGAGCAGTTCGAACAACAATTTTCCACCAATTTATTTGGTACACATCAGCTGACGCAGCTTCTGTTACCCGCCATGTTGCCACACGGCGAAGGCCGTATTATCCAGACCAGCTCGGTGATGGGGCTGATCACTACGCCGCGCCGGGGCGTGTATGCTGCCAGTAAATTTGCACTGGAGGCCTGGTCCGACACACTGCGCATGGAGCTGCACGGCACCGGTATTCAGGTCAGCCTGATTGAACCCGGCCCGCTGAGCAGTAATTTCACCGCCAATGTGAGTCAGTCGCAGACCGACCAGCCGGTCGAAAATCCGGGTATTGCCCGTCGTTTTACACTCAAGCCGGAGGCGGTTTTACCCAAACTGCACCATGCTTTAGAACATCCGCGCGCGCGCCTGCGTTATCCGGTCACACTGGTCGCCCATGCACTGACGGTGGTGAAACGCCTGTTGCCCGCGCGCGTGCTGGACAAAATATTACGCGGAAACAGCTAAGTAAAAGCGATACGGGGTTGAAGCAGCTCGCGTCGCCCCCATTTCTTTAGTAATGCTTTAAACGCCTTAGTCAGAGAGAACGAATTCATGCTTGCACAACCTACAGTAATCGATATCAACGAAACCAACCTGCACCAGACGCTGGAACAATCCATGTCTGTGCCGGTGATGTTCTATTTCTGGTCTGAACGCAGCCAGCATTGCCTGCAACTGGGTCCGGTTCTCGACAAACTGGCCGTCGAATACGCCGGTCAGCTAATCCTGGCAAAAGTGGACTGCGATGCCGAGCAGATGATCGCCCAGCAGTTTGGTCTGCGCTCGATCCCTGCCGTTTATCTGTTCAAAGACGGTCAGCCGGTCGATGGTTTCCAGGGTCCGCAGCCGGAAGAAGTGATCCGCGAACTGCTGCAGAAAGTGTTGCCGAAAGAAGAAGAGCTGAAACTGGCTCAGGCGCAGGAAATGTTGCAAGCGGGCGATGTGAATGGTGCCCTGCCGTTGCTGAAAGAAGCATGGCAGTTGAGCAATCAGCGCAGTGACATCGGTTTGTTGCTGGCGGAAACACAAATTAATCTGCACCGTACTGACGATGCCGAAGCCGTGCTGGCGACCATTCCGTTACAGGATAAAGATTCCCGTTATCAGGGGCTGATTGCGCAGATCGAGTTGCTGAAACAGGCCGCCGATACGCCGGAAATTCAGCAACTTCAGCAGGCGTTGTCGCAGGATCCTGAGAATGCCGAGCTGGTGGTCAAACTCAGCCTGCAACTTCATCAGGTCGGGCGTAATGAAGAAGCGCTGGAACTGCTGATGGCTCCGCTGAAGAAAGACTTAGGGGCGGCGAACGGTGCAGCACGTAAAACGCTGATGGATATTATGGCAGCACTCGGCACCGGCGATGCGCTGGCCGCCAAATACCGCCGCCAGTTATATTCCCTGCTCTATTGATTCATCCGGTTTCACCGTAAACGCCCTGCGCACGTCACTTCTCCGGACGTGCGTTTTTTTTAGCATTTCCCCCGTCTTTTATCCTCTGAACTATCCTTTTATTAATACGATGACTTAACGATTTGTGCGACAATTGAACACGCGCCTGACCGGTCGGTGAGTGCGCCAGGGACATGTTTTTATTCGATTATTCCCCCGTGAATAGTCAGAACACAGTTTTACAGGAGTTTCATACTATGTTTGACCTTATTCCCATCCCTATCCTTATTCTGATCGTACTGGCGCTGCTGATGGTGTACGCCGGGATCAAGATCGTGCCCCAGGGCTACCAGTGGACCGTCGAACGTTTTGGCCGCTATACCAAAACCCTGATGCCGGGGCTGAACCTGGTGGTGCCGTTTGTCGACCGCATCGGTCGCAAAATCAATATGATGGAACAGGTACTGGATATTCCTTCTCAGGAAGTGATTTCCCGCGATAACGCCAATGTTGCCATCGATGCGGTGTGTTTCATTCAGGTGATTGACCCGGCGCGCGCCGCCTATGAAGTCAGCAATCTGGAGCAGGCGATCGTTAACCTGACGATGACCAACTTCCGTACCGTTCTCGGCTCGATGGAACTGGACGAAATGTTGTCACAACGCGACAACATCAACGCACGTTTGCTGCATATCGTCGATGAAGCCACCAATCCGTGGGGCGTGAAAATCACCCGTATCGAGATCCGTGATGTGCGCCCACCGGCTGAACTGATCTCTGCGATGAACGCACAGATGAAAGCCGAACGTACAAAACGTGCCGACATTCTGGAAGCCGAAGGTGTACGTCAGTCCGCCATTTTACGTGCTGAAGGTGAAAAACAGTCGCAAATTCTGAAAGCCGAAGGTGAGCGTCAGTCAGCATTCCTGCAGGCAGAAGCGCGTGAACGTGCGGCGGAAGCGGAAGCCCAGGCCACCAAAATGGTGTCCGAGGCGATTGCGGCCGGTGATGTGCGGGCGATTAACTACTTCGTGGCACAAAAATATACCGATGCCCTGACGAAAATCGGTTCTGCCAATAACAGCAAAATCATCATGATGCCGCTGGATGCCACCAGTCTGATGGGCTCCATTGGCGGAATTGCTGAGTTGCTGAAAGAAACCAAAGGCGGCAAATAATGCTGCATGATTTCATGGCAAATCCGCACGTATTCTGGCTGTCTCTGGGTGGCCTGTTACTGGCAGCTGAGCTGGTGGGTGCGAGTGGTTACTTGCTGTGGAGCGGCGTGGCGGCGGCCCTGGTGGGTGCTGTCACGTGGATCCTGCCGCTGCCGTGGGCATGGCAGGGCACGGCATTTGCCCTGCTGACCATTCTGGCGGCGTGGCTGTGGTGGAAGTGGCTGAACCAGCGGGTGGATAAATCTTCCGGCAATGCCGCACTCAATCAGCGAGGCCAGCAATTAGTGGGCACTTACGCTACGGTGCTGGAACCGGTAACTAACCAGTTCACACGGGTACAAATCGGTGACAGCAGCTGGCGCGCGATCTGCAGCTCCCCTCTGAACGTCGGGGACAAAGTCGTTATCACCGGCGTGGAAGGGGCGACGCTGCGCGTAGAACCCGATGCGCGTTAATGTTTGTTATGACAGCAGCCGCTGAGATTATCGATGATCGGGCAATCCGCACCCTCGTCGCCGGGGCAGGATTCCGCCAGCGTCAGTAAGCGCTCACGCATCACTTTCAGTTCTTCAATGTGCCGCGCAATTTCGGCGGCCTTTTCTAATGTCCGCGCTTTTACGTCAGCACTGTGCCTGTCAGGATTGTGGAATAATGCCACCAGCTCCTGACACTCTTCCAGCGTAAAACCAACCTGCCGCGCCTGGCGCAACAACGTCAGTTCTTCGATATGTTTTTGTGCATAGCTGCGGTAGCCGTTTTCACTGCGAGCCGGTGCGGTGACCAGCCCTTTCTCTTCATAAAAACGAATAGCTTTGCTGGTCAGCCCGGTTTTTTTCGCCACATCACTGATGTTCATTTTGCCTCCTTGACCTTACCCTTGCTGGAAGGTTTATGCTCTATAACTAGTGAAATTTGACAATCAGGTCAAGGCAAAAAGGAAATTCATCATGACGACTACCGTATTATCCCTGCAAGGCTTGTCCTGCGGGCACTGTGTCGCTTCAACGCGGAAAGCGCTGGAAGCGGTTGAAGGCACCACCTCTGTAGAAGTCTCTCTGGATAAAGCCATCGTCAAAGGCGATGCCAGCAGCCAGAGCCTGATCGACGCCGTAGTGAACGCCGGTTACGACGCGCAGGTTGCAGGAGATACATCCCCAAAATCTGAGCCGCTGACCGATAAGGCGAGTGTTTTGCCGGAACCCCTGTCAGCGGCTGCGTCACCTGTTCCGGCTGAGACTCACGCCCCGCAAGCCGCTGATGACAGCGTGCAATTATTGCTCAGCGGCATGAGCTGCGCCAGTTGTGTCAGTAAAGTGCAACGGGCGCTGGAAGGCGTGAATGGTGTCGAGCAGGCACGGGTCAATCTGGCGGAACGCAGTGCGCTGGTCAGCGGCAAAGCTGATCAAAACGCACTGATTGCCGCCGTTGAACGTGCCGGTTATGGCGCTGAAATTATTATCGACGAAACCGAACGCCGTGAGCGCCAGCAACAAACCTCACGCAAAAGCATGATCCGCTTTAGCTGGCAGGCAGCGCTCGGCCTGGCTGCCGGTATCCCGATGATGTTATGGGGATTGCTCGGCGGCGAAATGATGGTCACCGCCGGTAATCAGACCGGCTGGCTGATTATCGGCCTGCTGACATTGCTGATTATGATTGTCGCTGGCGGGCATTTTTACCGCAGTGCATGGAAAAACCTGATGCACGGCAGCGCGAATATGGACACGCTGGTGTCACTCGGTACCGGCGCAGCGTGGATTTTCTCCTTCGCTGTCAGCCTGTGGCCGGACGCGTTCCCGATGCAGGCGCGCCATCTTTACTATGAAGCCAGCGTGATGATTATTGGCCTGATTAATCTGGGTCACGCGCTGGAACAACGCGGACGTCAGCGTTCATCAAAAGCACTCGAACGCTTGCTGGACCTGACCCCACCGACCGCACGCGTTGTCACCGCAGAAGGCGAAAAAACCCTGCCGCTGGCTGAAATACAGCAAGGCATGACGCTGCGGCTCACCACCGGTGATCGTGTGCCGGTTGACGGTGAAATTCAAAGCGGCGAAGCCTGGATGGATGAAGCTATGCTGACCGGCGAACCCATCCCACAGCAGAAATCCCAGGGTGAAAAAGTGCATGCGGGGACGCTGGTCAAAGACGGCAGCGTGCTGTTCCGCGCTGACGCTATCGGCAGCCAGACGACCCTTTCGCGGATCATCAAACTGGTGCGCGAAGCCCAGAGCAGCAAGCCTGAAATCGGTAAGCTGGCAGATAAAATATCTTCTGTCTTCGTGCCCGCCGTAGTGCTGATTGCTTTGTTCAGTGGCGCAATCTGGTACTTCTTTGGTCCGCAGCCACAACTGATGTATACGCTGGTGATCGTCACTACCGTGCTGATTATCGCCTGTCCTTGTGCGCTGGGATTAGCGACGCCGATGTCGGTTACCGCGGGCGTCGGCCGTGCGGCGGAATTCGGCGTACTGGTGCGTGATGCCGATGCGCTGCAAAAAGCCAGTACCCTCACCACGCTGGTATTTGATAAAACCGGGACGCTGACGGAAGGCCAGCCGAAAGTGACGGATACATACACCTTTGGCGGTATCCGTGAACAGCAGGCGCTGCGCTTTGCCGCCGCGCTGGAAAAAGGCTCGCACCACCCGCTGGCGCAGGCGATTGTTGAAAAAGCTGGCGGGCTGGACATTCCTGACGTGCTGAATTTCCGTACCCTTGGCGGTCTGGGTTTACGCGGCGATGTTGACGGTACGGCGTTATTACTGGGTAATCAGGCGCTGATGCAGGAAAATGGCGTGGATACCGTGGATGCCAACACTCTGCTGGAAAGCATGGCAGGCGAAGGCGCGACGCCGGTATTGCTGGCGGCAAACGGACAACTGGCGGCGCTGTTCGCACTGCGTGACCCATTACGTGAAGACAGCGTCAGCGCCTTACAACGTCTGCATCAGCTTGGGTATCAGCTGGTGATGCTGACCGGCGACAATCCGCGTACCGCTCAGGCAATTGCCGCACAAGCAGGAATCGATAAAGTGATTGCCGGTGTGCGTCCCGAAGGCAAAGCCGATGCCATTAAAGCGTTGCAGGACAAAGGCCAGCAGGTCGCCATGATCGGCGACGGCATTAATGATGCCCCGGCACTGGCGCAGGCCGATGTCGGGATTGCGATGGGCGGAGGCAGCGATGTGGCGATCGAAACAGCGGCCATTACCCTGATGCGTCCGAGTCTGCACGGTGTCGCCGATGCGCTGGCGATGTCTCAGGCGACGCTGCGTAACATGAAGCAGAACCTGCTGGGCGCTTTTATCTATAACGTGATTGGCATTCCCGTTGCGGCTGGTGTGCTTTATCCGCTGACCGGTACCTTGCTCAGCCCGGTCGTGGCAGGTGCAGCGATGGCACTGTCATCCATTACCGTCGTCGCTAACGCAAATCGCCTGTTGCACTTTAAGCCGAAAAAACAAGACGTTTCCCCTGTTCGCTAAAACGATGACGCGTTAGCATGGTCTCTCATTTTTCGGGAGACCATGCACTATGGCGCATTTTTTCAACCGGGTATTAAGCGGGTTCCGCAAGTTGTTTCCCGTCGAGTATTCTTATCCCGCCATTGATATTCAGCTTCCCGGCAACCGCTCCCTGCATCTGGTCGGCAGCATTCATATGGGCACGCAGGACATGCACCCCCTGCCCGCCCCCCTGTTGCGCCGCCTGCAAAAAGCCGATGCACTGATTGTCGAAGCCGATATCAGCGGCACGGAATCTCCCTTCAGCATGACCGGCGAATTTCCGCCACTGGCCGAACGTCTGCCCGAATCCCAGTATCTGCACGTCGAACGTTTATGCGAAGAACTGGGCGTATCCATGTGGACGCTCAATCCGCTGCCCTCGTGGCAGGTGGCACTGATGTTGCAGGCCACGCAGGCGCAGCGCCTCGGGTTGCGCGGAAATTACGGCATTGATTATCAGCTGTTGCAGACCGCCAAAAAGCAGGGGACGAAAATCATCGAGCTGGAAGGTCCGCAGGAACAGTTCGAATTATTGCAGCAGTTGCCAGATGGCGGACTCACGCTGCTGGAAGATACCCTGACGCACTGGCACACCAATGCCCGCTTGCTGCAAACCATGATCAGCTGGTGGCTGGATACCAAACCGGGGCTGGCGACAGAGCAACTGCCTAACACTTTCAGCAGCGATTTGTACGATATCCTGATGAATCAGCGAAACATTCGCTGGAAACAACTGTTGCTGGATCTCCCGGCGGGAAACTATGTGGTCGCAGTAGGTGCGCTGCATTTGTATGGCGAAGGGAATCTGCCGGAATTACTCGCAAAGAAGAGATAGCCTGAAGGATGACGGAGATTAAAAAAATGGCCGATATTTCTATCGGCCAGTCAAAGAGGAATTTCATTTTATTAGTTATAGCTTCAGTGTCAGCCTTTACAGGCGCAACACCGGCTGGCACAGGGTAGCAATCTGTGTTGGGTCTTGGCAATAACCATTCATTGCTCTACTATTTCTCCTTCGCTTATTAAGTGCACTTTATTGTTTAATTTCATCAGATTGAACAGGTGATGAAATTTCGAACAACAACATAAAATAAAACAGAGGAGACAGGCTATGACCCCTGCCGTATTACTCCTGGAAAAGAATAAAGTCAGCTTCACCCTTCATCCGTATGAACACAGCAGCGATGAAACCAATTTTGGCGATGAAGCCGTAAAAAAACTCGGTCTGGACGCCCGTCAGGTTTATAAAACCCTGCTGGTTTCGTTGAATGGTGATGCTAAAAATCTGGCCGTGGCGGTCACGCCGGTGGCATCCCAGCTGGACTTAAAAAAAGTCGCGAAAGCGCTGGGGGCGAAAAAAGCCGATATGGCGGATCCTATGATTGCACAACGCGTTACCGGTTATCTGGTCGGTGGCATCAGTCCGCTCGGACAGAAAAAGCTGCTGCCCACGGTGATCGACAGCCCGGCGCAGACGTTCAATACCATTTATGTTTCAGGCGGTAAACGCGGCCTTGATATTGAACTGGCGGCAGGCGATCTTTGTCGCTTACTGAAAGGTCAGTTTGCTGAGATCGCGAAAATCAGCTGACAGGCCGGTACTCTGCACCTCTACAATAAGAAGGCCTCCTCTGCTATGACAGACACGACGTCAACGCCAGCCAGCCCGCAGAAAGACGCAGTCAAAAAGACTGCGTTTTCTATTCTGGCGGCGATCAGCGTTTCTCACCTGCTTAATGACATGATCCAGTCGCTGATACTGGCGATTTATCCGTTGCTGCAAAACGAGTTTTCCCTGAGCTTCACACAGATCGGGCTGATCACGCTGACGTATCAGATCACCGCATCACTGTTGCAGCCGCTGATCGGCTATTACACCGACAAACATCCGCAACCCTATTCTTTGCCGGTCGGCATGGGCTTTACGCTCTCCGGGCTGCTGCTGCTGGCTGTGGCGCAGAGTTTCCCTGTCGTGCTGCTGGCGGCGGCGCTGGTCGGGACGGGTTCTTCGGTTTTCCACCCTGAGTCTTCGCGCGTGGCACGCATGGCTTCCGGCGGTCGTCACGGGCTGGCGCAATCGCTGTTCCAGGTGGGCGGTAATTTCGGCGCTTCCCTCGGCCCGCTGCTGGCTGCACTGATTATTGCGCCTTACGGTAAAGGCAATGTAGCGTGGTTCTCACTGGCGGCGCTGCTCGGCATTGTGGTGTTACTGCAAATCAGTAAATGGTATCGCCAGCAAAACCTGATCGCCAAAACGCACGGGCCGGTGAAAAGTCATGTGACCCTGTTGCCACGTAAAACAGTGGCGATGTCACTGGGTATTTTGCTGATCCTGATATTTTCCAAGTACTTCTACCTGACCAGCCTGAGCAGCTATTACACCTTTTACCTGATCCATAAATTTGGTGTATCGGTGCAAAGCGCACAAATCCATCTGTTTGTTTTTCTGTTTGCAGTGGCTGCGGGCACCATTATCGGCGGGCCGGTGGGTGATAAGATTGGGCGCAAATACGTCATTTGGGCTTCAATTCTCGGCGTCGCGCCATTTACGCTACTTTTGCCGCACGCCAGTCTGATGTGGACCAGCGTGCTTAGCGTGATTATCGGCGTGATCCTCGCCTCGGCATTCTCAGCCATTCTGGTGTTCGCGCAGGAGCTGATGCCGGGCAAAGTCGGCATGGTTTCCGGCCTGTTCTTCGGTCTGGCCTTTGGCATGGGCGGGCTGGGGGCTGCGGTGCTCGGCTATGTGGCCGATAAAACCAGTATCGAACTGGTGTATCAGATTTGTGCCTTCCTGCCGTTGCTCGGGATCCTGACAGCATTCCTGCCAAATATAGAACGCAAATAGCCCTTAACCTTTCCTTCCCGGCTGCCGATAGTTAAATATCGGCAGCGTCTGAACCCTTATTCCCTTGATATCTGCCTGATAAAACCCATTTAAATCCCGCGTTGGAATTTTTTTTATCGTCTGCTGATGATTTTAAATAAAAAAGGCCAAAATTCCCCAACGTGAAAACGATTTTTACCATAAACTTAGAAACAATCAGCAACATATTTGCTTTATGCATAACCAGAAGGAGTCTGAATGCATCATTCTACGCCTCTCATCACTACCATCGTTGGCGGTCTGGTCTTAGCGTTCCTGTTAGGAATGCTCGCCAACCGCCTGCGAATTTCTCCTCTGGTTGGCTATCTCGCTGCTGGCGTGCTGGCCGGTCCGTTTACACCGGGCTTCGTTGCAGACACTTCACTGGCACCGGAGCTGGCAGAAATCGGCGTCATCCTGCTGATGTTTGGCGTAGGTTTGCATTTTTCTCTGAAAGATTTACTCGCCGTAAAGTCGATAGCCATTCCCGGCGCTGTAGCGCAAATCGCGGTTGCAACACTGCTTGGAATGGGATTATCAAGCCTGATGGGCTGGGATCTGGCCACCGGACTGGTGTTCGGGCTGTGTCTGTCCACCGCCAGTACCGTGGTGTTGCTGCGGGCGCTGGAAGAACGGCAACTGATTGAAAGCCAGCGCGGCCAAATCGCCATCGGCTGGCTGATTGTTGAAGACCTGGTGATGGTGCTGACGCTGGTTCTGCTGCCTGCGTTCAGCGGCATGCTGGAAAGCCATCACTCCAGCCCGGTAGAACTGCTCACCGGGCTTGCCGTGACGATTGGTAAAGTGATCGCGTTTATGGTGCTGATGATGGTGGTGGGCCGCCGTGTAGTGCCGTGGATCCTCGCCAAAACCGCCAGCACCGGTTCACGTGAACTGTTTACGCTGTCAGTTCTGGCACTGGCGCTGGGCATCGCTTACGGCGCCGTGGAATTCTTTGATGTGTCGTTCGCGCTGGGCGCGTTCTTCGCCGGTATGGTGCTCAATGAATCCGAACTCAGCCAGCGTGCGGCGCACGACACGTTACCGCTGCGCGATGCCTTCGCGGTGCTGTTCTTCGTCTCGGTTGGCATGTTATTCGACCCGATGATTCTGGTGCGTGAACCGCTGACCGTGATCGCCACGCTGGCGATTATCGTGTTCGGTAAATCCATTGCCGCGTTCCTGCTGGTGAAGATGTTCGGGCATTCCAAACGCACCGCGCTGACGATTTCCGTCAGTCTGGCGCAGATCGGCGAATTCGCCTTTATTCTCGCCGGTCTGGGGATTTCGCTGGGACTGCTGTCTGAACATGGCCGTAATCTGGTGCTGGCGGGGGCAATTCTGTCGATTATGTTTAACCCGCTGCTGTTCACGCTGCTGGAAAAATATCTGGCAAAAACGGAAACCATCGAAGACCAGAGCGTTGAAGAAGCGGTTGAAGACGAGAAGCAAATCCCGTTCGATTTGTGCAATCACGCACTGCTGGTGGGTTACGGACGCGTCGGCAGCCTGCTCGGCGAGAAACTTCAGGCTGCGGGGATCCCGCTGGTGGTGATTGAAAATTCGCGTCCGCGTGTCGAGGCGCTGCGTGACCAGGGCATTAGTACGGTGCTGGGCAATGCCGCCAATCAGGAAGTGATGGATCTGGCGCGTCTCGACTGCGCCCGCTGGCTGCTGGTGACCATTCCCAACGGTTATGAAGCCGGTGAAATCGTCGCATCAGCCCGCGTCAAGCGGCCAAATATCGAAATTATCGCCCGTGCGCATTATGACGATGAAGTCACCTATATCCTGGAGCGCGGTGCGGATCGCGTGGTGATGGGCGAGCGGGAAATCGCCAACAGCATGCTGAGTATGCTGCAAATCGATATTATGACCGAAGACGAAAAGCGGCCGTTTTGCCCGATCTGATCATCTGTTAGTGATTAAAAAAATAAGGGCGCAGTTCATCACTGCGCCCGCTTAAGTGGCTTTATAAAAAATGGCTTCTATCTCAACGCCCTTCTGATTTTCATCAAAATGTTGACAGCCGCCTGACTCCCTAGCGCTCCCAGTAACTCTCTTCCAGGCTGTCTTCACGTTCCGGCAGGCCACGCGTCAGACGCGGAGAATGCTGGTTCAGCACCTGATAGCTGACGCGGTTGGCGTATTTACACACCTGCGCCAGCGAGGAATAGGTCAGATACTCGCGGGAATGTTTGCTGGAATTCGGCACAGAAGTCCGGTGGAAACCGTTGGCGGCGATATCATGCAGCAGCGCCGATAATGCACCGTCACCTGCTCCGTTGGTGTTCATGATTTTCTCCGGCCCGCCCATATACGGCGCGATGTGGGAATAAATCTTCAACGGTTGCTGACAACAGTCACGACGCATCGCGCGGCTGAATTCGTACTGATTGAATTCGGCAATCGTCCCCGGCAGCAGCGGATGCTGGGTGGTGCGTTTGAATTCGTCTTCGGTATAACTCGCCATAAACAGGCCGTTCGGCCCGGCGGTACACAACACCAGATCGACCCAGTCCAGCGCCTTATCCGCCGCCATCAGCGGATCTTTCAGGCCAGTCAGCGCAAAACCTTCATCTTCGTTCATCGCCAGAATCGACACGTTATCACGGATGAAATCACGCCATGCCTGCGGATCTTCGGCGATAACGTATTGTGTGCCCAATGTTAAGACCACCGGCACATGGTACTTCTTCGCGTACTCAATCGCCTGCATGGTGGCTTCCGGCATCGGTTCGCCCGGCTTGCTGCGCAGCAAATACGAGGTCAGTAACAGCGCGGAGGCTCCTGCTATCACATCTTCCGGCACATTTTCCGCACGCAGACCGTTCATTTTGCCCGGACTGATGGCAAAGGTGCGCTCGCCGGTATCGCTGATCAGCGTAAAGCAACGACCTATCGCGCCATCCACGCCCTGCAGGAAGTTAAGATCTACGCGACTGGAGGTGTTGCAAAGATAACGGTAAGCATAATCGCCAATTTTAACGTTATTACACATCACGCCGAGCAGCACAGAACGGTCATCGGCCAGCACGGAATAGTTGTGCAGTGTGTTACCGACAGTACCGCCCGCAAACTGGTGCGTGATCAGGGCGTTGCTCATCAGTTCCTGATACAGCGTTTCCGACATCTCATCATCCAGAATATTGGATTCACCGGGCGTCAGCCCGTAGCGGGCAACAAAATTCTCATCAACACGCGCTTCGATATCGACCATCGTCTGGTCAATGCCGGCGATGTACGAGGCACCGGCTTCTGACTCCGGCTGCATTGCCTGCAACATAGAATCACGCAATAAAGGATCGCGTGCGCTGACCGGAAAATAGTGTTTGGACTTACGTTTACCAGGAAATTTCATGCATTATTCTCGGGAGATTCAAAAAACTCAGGCTTCAGTCAGAAGTGCTGAGTGACCAGCTGTTGCAGCAAATCAATATGTTCCGGCTGGTCGTTTAAGGCGTCAATATATTCGAAGCGCTCGCCGCCTGCATGAATAAAAATCTCGCGGTTCTCGCCTTTGATTTCCTCCAGTGTCTCCAGACAGTCTGCCGCAAAGCCCGGGCAGAGGATCTGAATATGCTTAACTCCCTGATCCGGAAGGCCTTTCAGCGTTTCATCGGTGTAAGGCGTCAGCCATGGTTCGCGACCAAAGCGAGACTGGAAGGTCAGCATAATTTTGCCCGCAGGTAGTTGCAGCGCATCGGTCAGCGCCTGCACTGTATCGCGGCAACGCTGTTCGTAGTCATCACCCTGCGCGACAAAACGCTTTGGAATGCCGTGGAAGGACAACACCAGACGGTCCGGTTCGCCATGCTGAGCGAACGAACGTTCGATGCTGGCTTTCAGCGCGGAAATATAAGCCGGATGCGTGGCGTAATCACGGATAAAGCTCATTGAAGGCAGGCGACGCTGCGATTTCAGCACACGCGCCACGCCGTCAAATACCGCGGCGCTGGTTGAGCAAGAGTATTGCGGATACAGCGGCAGCACCACCATTTTGGTCACGCCCTGCGCCAGCAGTTTTTCAATCGGTTCTTTCATGCCCGGCTTGCCGTAACTCATCGCCAGTTCAACCGGCGTACCCGGCAGGCGTTCTGCCAGCGCTTTCTGCTGACGACGGCTGTAAACCATCAGCGGTGAGCCCTCTTCCATCCACACGGCTTTATACAGTTTGGACACGCGCGGGGAACGCAGCGGCAGGATCACCAAATTCAGGATCGGCCACCACAGCCAGCGGGGGGTATCAACCACACGGATATCACTCAAAAATTCAGCCAGATATTTTCTAACGGCCTGCGGGGTCGGAGCTTCCGGCGTCCCGAGGTTGACCAGGAGAACACCGAATTTGGTCTGCGTCATGCTGAATTTCCTAAATTGAAGGCACTGAAGCCAGTGCGAAAAGTTATGGGCGCCACCGTTTATTTGTGCTGCGGCAAAGAGGCGCAGGTCATTGTAACGAAAACAAAGACGATGGGAACAACGGCAGAAACTATCAATGCGAATTGTTATTATTAATCCCCGTCACGCTCGCTTGCCGCCGCTCGAATTATTTTGGGTATTGGAAATGGAGTCCCTAAAAAAACAAACGGGGCGACCGTAGTCACCCCGTGATAGTGCGCAGAACAGACGATCAGCTCAGAATAGCAGCCAGTTCGTCACGCACTGCAGAGACCTGTTGTGTACCGTCAATTTTGACGTACCTGGTATTGCCCGCTTCAGCTTCTTTGCTGTAGTAGGACACCAGCGGCTCAGTCAGCTCATGGTATTCCACCAGACGTTTACGCACGGTTTCTTCCTGATCATCTTTACGGGTGATCAGTTCTTCGCCGGTGACATCGTCTTTACCTTCCACTTTAGGTGGATTGTAATGGATGTGGTACACGCGGCCAGAGCCAGGGTGTACGCGACGACCTACGATGCGATCGACGATCAGTTCGTCAGGCACGTCGAATTCCAGCACGTAATCCACTTTGATGCCCGCGTCTTTCATGGCATCAGCCTGCGGAATGGTACGAGGGAAACCGTCTAACAGGAAACCGTTGCGGCAATCTTCCTGCTGAATACGTTCTTTCACCAGTGCGATAACCAGTTCGTCGGTTACCAGTTTACCGGCATCCATAATCTCTTTTGCTTTCTTGCCGAGTTCACTTCCGGCCTTCACAGCGGCGCGCAACATATCACCGGTAGAAATTTGCGGAATACCAAATTTCTCCATGATGAATTGAGCCTGAGTACCCTTACCTGCGCCCGGAGCGCCCAGCAGAATGATACGCATTGCGTAAATCCCCTTGCATGTAATTTTTATGAATCTCGAAAAACGGTCAACCATACCATTCTGAGCACTTTTGCTCAAGGAACAAGCCCTGCTGAAATTGGGGTTAAGCCTGCGCCATCCGTCGTTCCACCCGCCAGTTTGCGGGACCACGACCAGCGAGAACATCACGCTACCGGCATGATTGCTGAACTTTACTCACAGGCTTTCAGGGAATGGAAACGGGAAGAAGCAAAGCAATAAAAAAGGGTGTCGCTTTCACGACACCCTTTTCGTTTTACGCCAGCTGATTACGCCTGTAACAGCGTATTCATGCGACGGATGAACAGGTTTGGATCTTCCAGCGTGCCGCGTTCTGCGAACAGCGCCTGATCCAGCAGCAGCTCAATCCACTCGCTGAACTGATCTTCATCAGCCACATCAGAAGCACGTTTCACCAGCGCGTGTTCCGGGTTCAGCTCAAAGATGTATTTCACTTCCGGCGCATCCTGACCGGCAGCGGCAAACAGTTTTGCCATCTGCGTGGTCATTTCGTCGGCACCGGTGGTAACGATGGCTGGCGTATCGGTCAGACGGTGCGTCAGACGCACTTCTTTCACACGATCGCCCAGCAGCGTTTTCACGCGCTCAACGAACGGCTCCAGCGCTTTTTCGGCTTCTTTCTGCTCTTCGCTTTCGTCAGCCAGTTTGTCCAGTGTGTCGTCGGCCTTGCTGACGGACTGGAAGACTTTGCCATCAAAATCAGTCAGATAGCTCATCATCCATTCGTCGATGCGATCAGACAGCAACAGGACTTCAATGCCTTTTTTGCGGAACAATTCCAGATGCGGGCTGCTCTTCGCGGCCGCATAGCTGTCGGCAGTGATGTAATAAATTTTGTCCTGGCCTTCAACCATCGACGCTACATACTCTTCCAGCGACAACGTCTGCTCGCTGCTGTCGTTGCGGGTGCTGGCGAAACGCAGCAGTTTGGCGATCGCTTCTTTGTTCGCACCGTCTTCTGCCGGACCTTCTTTCAATACCAGACCAAACTGTTTCCAGAATTGCAGGTATTTTTCGTTGTCGTCTTTCGCCAGTTTTTCCAGCATTTGCAGAACACGTTTGGTCAGCGCACTGCGCAGGTTCTGGGTGATGCGGCTGTCCTGCAGAATTTCACGGGACACGTTCAGCGGCAGATCGTTGGAATCTATCAGACCACGAACAAAACGCAGGTAGTTCGGCATGAACTGCTCGGCTTCGTCCATGATAAACACGCGCTGAACATACAGTTTCAGGCCGTGTTTATGGTCGCGGTTCCACATATCCCACGGTGCCTGTGAAGGGATGTACAGCAGGCTGGTGTATTCCTGCTTACCTTCAACGCGGTTGTGGCTCCAGCTCAGCGGATCGCTGAAATCATGGGAAATGTGTTTGTAGAATTCTTTATATTCGTCGTCGGTGACTTCCGCTTTACCGCGGGTCCACAGGGCCTGTGCCTTGTTGATTTGTTCCCAGGTTACGGTGTCGTCTTCTTCGTTACGGGTTTCGACTTCAACCGGCAACGCAATGTGGTCGGAATATTTACTGATGATGGAGCGCACGCGCCAGTCATCCAGGAATTCGTCCTGATCTTCGCGCAAATGCAGGGTAATTTCAGTCCCGCGATCGGCTTTCTCGATATCCGCCAGGGTGTACTCACCTTCACCGGCAGATTCCCAGAATACGCCTTCGTCAGCGCTGGCACCGGCTGCGCGGGTGCGCACGGTGACTTTGTCTGCCACGATAAAGGCAGAGTAGAAGCCCACACCAAACTGACCAATCAACTGGCTGTCTTTCGCCTGCTCAGAACCGACAGATTGCAGGAACGCTTTGGTGCCGGATTTGGCGATGGTACCGAGGTTATCGATAACTTCGTCACGGCTCATGCCGATACCGTTATCACTCAGCGTCAGGGTGCGTTTTTCTTTATCAAATGCCAGACGGACATGCAGCTCGCCATCACCTTCATAAAGTTCAGGCGCAGACAGTGCGCGGAAACGCAGTTTATCAGCGGCATCTGAGGCGTTGGAAATCAGCTCGCGCAGGAAAATTTCTTTGTTTGAATACAGGGAATGGATCATCAGATGAAGCAGTTGTTTTACTTCAGACTGGAATCCGCGTGTCTCTTGTCCTTTCATACTCATCAAATTACCTCAATCCAGATACTGTTATTGACCAAATCAGACGTTGAGGAATAAGTGGGGTTACGTGTCAGGCTTTTCAAGCACAGGGAGAAAATTTTAAGAAGAAATGCAGAGGGATAGCTGAATAAAACGGGGCGCAGAGAACCGCGCCCGCATAACAGTCAGAACCGAAAGGGATGACGTCCGGCAAGGGAATGCGACAGCGTGGTGCCGTCGACCATATCCAGTTCGCCTCCGACTGGCACACCGTGCGCAATGCGGCTCGCCAGTACGCCATACTGGCCGCACATTTCAGCGATGTAGTTGGCGGTCGCTTCACCTTCAACCGTCGGGTTAGTCGCCAGGATCACTTCCTGAATATTTTCACTTTCAAGACGCTCTTCCAGACGGCCTAAACCGATGTCGTCCGGCCCGATGCCATCGAGTGGTGACAGGTGCCCCATCAGCACAAAATAGCGACCAGAGAACTGACCGGTTTGTTCTATCGCATGAATGTCCGCCGGGCTTTCCACCACACAAACCTGACCGTTTTCTTTACGCCGTGGATTGGCGCAAATCGTACAGACTTCCTGCTCGGTGAAGGTACGGCAATCGGCACAATGGCCGATCTCAGACATGGCACGCGTTAAAGACTGCGCCAGCCGCATTCCGCCGCTGCGATCACGTTGCAGCAACTGGAATGCCATACGTTGCGCGGACTTCGGGCCGACGCCCGGCAGGCAACGCAACGCCTCCATTAAAGATTCAAGGAGAGGGCTGGTTTGCATCAGAATGGCATCTTGAAGCCTGGTGGCAATTGCATGCCGCCAGATACGGCTGCCATTTTTTCTTTCTGAGTTTCATCGATACGACGTGCAGCATCGTTGAACGCCGCAGCGATCAGATCTTCCAGCATGTCTTTATCGTCTTCCAGCAGGCTTGGATCGATTTCAACGCGACGCACGTTGTGCGCACCGTTGATGGTGATTTTCACCAGGCCAGCGCCTGACTCACCGGTCACTTCCAGCTGAGCGATTTCCGCCTGAGCCTGTTGCATTTTTTCCTGCATTTGCTGGGCCTGTTTCATCAGGTTACCAATGCCGCCTTTTCCAAACATAGTCTTCTCTCTCAGCAATGGCCGCGTCACAATCGCGGCGTTTAAATTGGGCGGATACTTTCCTCATCCAGCTCAGCGTCGAAGAAACGGCGCAAAGTCTGAATGTTGTTATCCGCAATAATAGACTGACGCGCCTGCGCCAGTTTTTCTTCATAAATGGCCTGTCGCCATTCCAGCGGCGTCTTCACCGCCAGATTATCATCTTCCAGCACGGTCAGTTCAACCGGCGTCTGATGCAATGCCGATAAAGCATCCGTCAGCACTTTCTGCGCGGACGGCGAATTCAGGTGCTTTTGCGAGGAACGCAGGTGCAGGCAGATTTTGCCTGGTTCCGGCTGCTCACGATACGCATTCAGCGCCAGTTGCTGCACCAGTTTCGGAATGGTCATCCGGCTGATCTCAGCCGCCCATTCATCACGTTCAATCGCTTCTTCCGCCAGGCGGGAAGCCAGTTCCGGCGATTTTTCATGTTCCAGCGCGGTGCGCAGCGCTTTCGGTGTCGCCACCGGTTCCGGTGCGACTTCCGGTTCCATCATCGCTTTCCAGCGATACGCTTCTTCTTTTATCGGCGCGGCAGGTTCTTTCTTCACAGCCAATGTCTGCGCACGCTCAGTCACCGAAGCGAGACGCTCCAGTGCTGAGGTTGCCGGCCGCGCTTTTCCTGGCGCTGCCGGCTCAGCTTTTTTTGGGGTGGTACTCCCCTGCCTGAGCAATTGTGTTCGTGCCTGTAAAAGTTGCGCGGTGGAATCCGGCATTGACGCCGGTTCTGCATTTCCCTGCGGCGCAGGCGCATTATCGTTTTGTTGCGGCGGTGCGTTACGCGGTGCCGCCGGTTGTGATGGAGCCTGCGGCGCCACATAAGCTGGGGCTGCGACTGGCTGGGGAGCCGGTTCAGCAATAATCACTTTCGGATGGAAGGCCAGCGCGCGCAGCAGCGTCATTTCAACACCCATACGTTTGTCCGGCGCATAGGCCAGCTCTTTGCGGCCAATCAGTAAGGTCTGATAATAAAGCTGTACGTCTGCAGGCGGAATGACACGCGCCAGTTCGCGCAGGCGTTGTTCAATCGCCGCGTAATGATTATCGAGAACCGACGGTAACAACTGAACCATTGCAATGCGGTGCAGCAACGCCAGCGTTTCCACCAGCAAATTTTCCCAGTCCACGCCACGGGACGCGGCCTGTTCGACCTGCGCCATCATCTGTCCGCCATCGGCGCTGACCAGCGCTTCCAGCATTGCCAGCGGTTGTTCGTCATCCAGTGTACCGAGCATTTGTGCCACGGTTTCGGTCGTCACCGCGCCCTGCCCCATCGCGATCGCCTGATCGGTCAGGCTCAGCGCATCACGCATACTGCCGTCGGCAGCGCGCGAAAGCAGCTGTAAAGCGCGCGGTTCCGTGGTAATGGTTTCCTGGGTTAATACATGTTCGAGCTGTTTACGGATCTGTTCAGCGTCCAGCGCTTTCAGATGGAACTGCAAACAACGCGATAAAATGGTGACCGGCAGTTTTTGCGGATCCGTCGTTGCCAGCAGGAATTTGACGTGTGCGGGCGGCTCTTCCAGCGTTTTCAACAGCGCATTAAAACTGTGACGCGAGAGCATGTGCACTTCGTCAATCAGGTAAACTTTGAAGCGGCCCCGCGCCGGTGCATATTGCACGTTATCCAGCAGCTCGCGGGTGTCTTCGACTTTGGTACGGGAAGCGGCATCGATTTCAATCAGATCGACAAAACGGCCCTGCTCGATCTCGCGGCAGTTATCACACACGCCACAAGGGGTGGAGGTAATGCCAGTTTCGCAGTTAAGGCCTTTCGCCAGCAGACGGGCGATGGTGGTTTTCCCTACGCCACGGGTACCGGAAAACAGGTAGGCGTGATGGATGCGCCCGAGCGACAAGCCATTGGCCAGCGCGGTCAGCACATGTTCCTGTCCGACGACGTCGGCAAAAGTTTGGGGGCGCCACTTACGGGCAAGAACCTGATAGCTCATTAACACTTCATCGTTGATTTATAATGAATAATTTGACGATACACGAAAAAACATCGTTTAACCCGTCTTTCTGCGCTGGTCTGCGAAACGGAGACTGAAGACTCAGCATAATGATGCCGGAGCCAGACTGCCACTTCTTAGTGTACCAGCAGGGTCGCCATCATTCCTATTACTTTACTTTTTGCGCAGCGCGCCGCAGTTTCTCCACCTTCCTCCTCCTCCTGACAATTCGCCTCACGGGATGAGGGCAAATTTTGCCCACTCATTACACTTAAATTCACCTCTGTTCTGATAATGCTTCCTGCCTTTCGTAAGGAGAGCCATGAAACACCTGACACTGCCTTTATTATTGCTCATTTCTCCCGCCGCACAGGCCGACTGGACGCTGCAAGGCTTCCCCGGTTTCGCCGAACCGGTCAGCGGAATATTCACCAGCCACGCCACATTACCTAAGGGACAACGCACACTGGAATTACATCAGGATAATCAGTGCTGGCAACCCACGGGTGCGGTAAAGCTTAACGAAATGCTGTCGCTGCAACCTTGTGAAAGCCAGGTGCCGGTTAACTGGAAACTGTTCCGCGCGGGGGATTATCAGGTTCGAATTGATACCCGCAGCGGCACACCCACGCTTCAGCTCAGTTTGAAAACGGTGGAGGAAACCGTCGCCCCGGTGGCGAAAACCTGTCCGCGTGGAGATGGAAAACCGCTGACCGTCGATGTCTCCGGCACTTTTGCTGAGGGTGAAACTGTTCGCGATTTTTATTCTGGTCAGAGCACACAGGTCAGCGGCGGCCACATCACCATGATGCCGGATCCGGCCAGCGGCGGCCTGTTGTTACTGGAAACAGCAGAGCGCAAAGCGCCCGCGGCGTTTAGCTGGAAAAACGCCACGGTGTATTTCGTACTGACCGATCGCTTTGAAAACGGCAATCCGGATAACGATCACAGCTATGGCCGTCACAGTGACGGAATGCAGGAAATCGGCACTTTCCACGGCGGTGATCTGGCCGGGCTGACCAGCAAACTCGACTATCTGCAACAGCTCGGCGTTAACGCACTTTGGATCAGTTCGCCGCTCGAGCAGATCCACGGTTGGGTCGGCGGCGGCACCAAAGGCGACTTCCCGCATTATGCCTATCACGGCTATTACACGCTCGACTGGACAAAACTCGATGCCAATATGGGCACCGGCGAAGATTTACAGAAACTGGTCAGCGAAGCGCACAAACGTGGGATCCGCATTTTATTTGACGTTGTCGTCAATCACACCGGCTATGCCACGCTGGCAGACATGCAAACCTTCCAGTTCGGCTCGTTATATCTGAAAGGTGATGACATCGGAAAAACACTCGGCAAAAACTGGACTGACTGGAAGCCCGGTCCAGGCCAGAACTGGCACAGTTTTAATGATTATATTAATTTCGGCGACAAAGACGGCTGGAGCACCTGGTGGGGGAAAAAATGGATCCGCACCGACATTGGTGACTATGACTCGCCCGGTTATGACGATCTGACGATGTCATTGGCCTTCCTGCCGGATATTAAAACGGAATCGACGCAAGCCAGCGGCCTGCCCGTTTTCTATCGCAACAAACCCGATACGGCCGCACGTGAAATTCCCGGTGCAACACCGCGTGATTATCTGGTCACCTGGCTCAGTCAGTGGGTACGGGATTACGGCATAGATGGATTCCGTGTGGATACCGCCAAACACGTCGAAAAAGCGACACTGGCATTACTCAAAGACCGTTCAGCCGAAGCCCTGAAGCAATGGAAAACGGCCAATCCTGCAAAGGCGCTGGATGACGCACCATTCTGGATGACCGGCGAGGCATGGGGCCACGGTGTGATGAAAAGCGATTATTACGCCAATGGTTTTGACGCAATGATTAATTTTGATTTTCAGGATCAGGCCGCGGCGGCGCTGAGTTGTTTTGCCAGCATCGATGCAACTTATCAGCAGATGGCGGAGAAAATGCAGGATTTCAATGTCCTCAGTTATTTGTCATCGCATGATACCCGGCTGTTTTTCGCTGCCGATGCCAAAGGTTCTCTACCGTTACAGCAGCGCGCCGCAGATTTCTTGCTACTGGCACCCGGCGCGGTGCAGATTTATTACGGCGATGAAAGTGGTCGCCAGTTTGGCGCGACGGGTTCAGATCCTTTACAGGGAACGCGTTCTGACATGAACTGGAGTGAGCTGACCGGCCCGAAACAGGCTTTACTGAAGCATTGGCAAAAACTGGGAACTTTCAGGGAACAACATCCGGCGGTTGGCGCAGGCGTGCAGAAATCGCAGCTGACGGCGCAATATTATGCCTTCAGCCGTCAGCAAGGTGACGATAAAATAATGGTGGTCTGGGCAGAAGAAAGAGGGAAATAACGGCGCAGAAAGCAAAAGGCCTCGCGTTAACGGCGAGGCCAGTTCACATCAACGCGCATGAATCAGTGGCCGTCGAAACAGACCAGGCTGTAGCAGTTGATATTTGAATCGTTCAGGCGTTTTTCACCGCCCAGTTCCGGCAGGTTAATGATGAATGCAGCATCAGTCACTTCTCCCCCCAGACGACGGATCAGTTTCGCGGTGGCTTCAATCGTGCCGCCTGTTGCCAGCAAATCGTCGATCACCAGAATTTTTTCGCCAGGTTGAATCGCATCAACGTGGATTTCAAGACTGTCAGTGCCGTATTCAAGATCGTAGGTTTCGCTGATGGTTTCACGCGGTAATTTGCCCGGTTTACGCACGGGAACAAAGCCCACGCCCAGAACCAGCGCAACCGGTGCGCCAAACAGGAAACCTCGTGCTTCAGTGCCCACCACTTTGGTGACGCCAGCATCGCGGTAACGATCGGCCAGTAACTGAATGCTTGCAGCGTAAGCTTTTGGGTCTTCCAGCAAGCTGGTGACGTCACGGAACAGTATGCCTGGCTTAGGATAGTCAGGGATGGTTTTGATACTGTCTTTAATAAACTGTAGCTGCTGTGCGGTAGCGGTCATAATGTAATTGCCTGATAAAGCTGCTGTTCATACTTAAACGCGGGCGGTCAAATGTCCCCCGCCATGCCTGTATAAAGCATGTCGTTCAAGGAAGGAAATTGGGAGCGCACCGACGTACGAGATGCCCAAATCTATGCAAAGCTGCTTTAAAAAGCAACCCGCAGCCGGACATGATCGCCTGTTTTATTGCTCAAGGTCAACCACTGGTAATCGCCACATCATGATCAGCAACGCAAACATCATGCAAACCAATAAAATACGCACCCACAATAACGGCACAAAATATATCGAAATCGCGAAAGTCACCACAATCAGCGCAACCGCTTTCGGTTTTACACCTTTCGGTAACGCGCGATGTGTCTGCCAGTGGCGCAGATAGCTGCCAAACCATGAGCGGTACAATAACCACTGATGGAAACGGGGTGAGGACCGGGCAAAGCACCAGGCCGCCAGCAGTAAAAAGGGGGTTGTCGGCAACAACGGTAACACCACGCCGAGCGTCGCCAGCACCACACACAACCAGCCAACGGTAATCAGTAGTACACGTTTCATGCATTTCCTTCAGCTTAAAACAGGCTGCATAGACGATTTACGGTTTCTCAGTGTAAACAAGTGCGCAGAGGCTGTCATACCGGTAAGCTACGCCAGAGTTTAAGGGAGATTATCGTGAGCACAGAACGAATTTTACATGTCCTCGATCAGCAGATCGAAACACTGGCTCGGGAAATTGAACCGATCGGCCATGTTTCCGCCTCACAGGCACGGTTTGATGTCGCACTTTTCTCAACCAAAGGCACCCGGTTGCGCGATTATCTGGCAGAAATTAAAACCAATTTGCGGCAACTGAATCAGGAAGTACTCGAAAAACGCTCTGCGCAGGTGGCGTTTATCGCCGAACGGCTGGTGGCACAAATTACCGCCATGCAGCGCGAGCTGGCGACCCAGTCTCTGCGCAAAACGCACCAGACACCGGAACGCAAAAGCCATGATAATTACACCAAACTGGCGGAAACTCAGCAGTTCGAGCGACGTCTGATTGCGATGATTGAAGATCGGGAAACCACGCTGGGTCAGCTGGCGACATTCAGCGATCAGCAGCGGGTGCAGAAGGAACTGGCGGCGCTCGAAGGACGTTTAATGCGTTGTCGTCAGGCGCTGGCCAAAATAGAGAGACAAATCGAGCGGCAGGAAAAAGGTTTTTGAATCTTTATCACATTTTTTTAATCCGGCATTCAGGCCGGACCTTTTCTTATCTATAATAGTAAGTCCAAAACCTGCTAATCATAATGTTGGCCTATATGTCCGTAGAAAATGCGCCCCCCGAACTTCAGCTTGCTGTCGATTTGATTTACCTGCTTGAGTGCAATGAAATTGCCCCTGAAACCGCGCTTGCGGCGCTGGAAATCGTACAACGCGATTATCAGGAAAAGTTGAAAAACAGTAAGAGTACGCTTTCGATCAGTTACCTTTAAGCTGACCGGCTGCCTGCTTCAGGGGAACCCGTCAATTTCCCCTGAATGGCACCGAATTTCTCAGCTCTGTGGCAATGCATCCGGTTCATCGCCCGGTTGTCGCATTACACGTTTCACTTCCTGCACTTCACTGCCGTCCTGATTATGCAGATACACCTCCAGCTGATTGAACGCGATATTAATGCCGTTTTCGCGGCAAAGCTTATCAATGCTGCGGTTAAGTTCATCCACGGTATAACTGCGATCCCCCAGCTCACGCACATACACTCGCAGTTCGTGATCGAGCGTGCTGGCTCCGAAATTCAGGAAGAACACCAATGGCGCGGGGTCACTCATCACACGGGCATTTTCATGCGCCGCCTGCAATAAGATCTCTTTCACTTTGTCGAGATCGGAACCATACGCCACACCGAGTTTGATCAACACGCGGGTGACGGTGTCGCTCAACGACCAGTTGATCAGCCGCTCGGTCACAAACGCTTTATTCGGGATGATTACTTCTTTGCGGTCGAAATCGATAATCGTAGTCGCACGGATACGAATGCGGCTGACGGTGCCTGAGAATGTCCCGATGGTCACGGTATCGCCAATACGCACCGGGCGTTCGAAGAGAATGATCAGCCCTGAAACAAAGTTCGCGAAGATCTCCTGCAAACCAAAGCCCAGCCCCACCGACAGCGCGGCCACCAGCCATTGCAATTTATCCCACGAGACGCCGAGCGATCCGAGCGCTGTCACTGCGCCAATCACCGTAATCGAATAGGTCAGAATGGTCGTAATGGCGTAGGACGTCCCCTGCCGCAATTGCAGCCGCGACAACACGACAACCTCAAGCAATCCCGGCAAATTTCGCGTTAATACATACGCCACAATCACCGCGAGGAAACCGAGCAGGAAATTCCCCAGCGTCACCGTTTGCTGAATGACCGCGCCCGCCACCGTGCTGGAGTAATGCCACAAGGTAATGCTGTCCAGATACGAAATCACCGTCAGCAAATCCGACCAAATCCAGTAAAACACTGTCGCGAAGATAAAGAACAGGCCCATCGTGGTCAGGCGTAATGACTGCTGGTTGATCTGATCCAACCCGATCTGCGGCTCTTCGACCGGCTCGTTGCCCTCCGCGCCATCTTTCGCTGCGATGGTCTGGCGACGCGCCAGCGCTCGGCGATAAGCCAGGCGCCGCGCGGCAACACTGAGTCCGCGCAATGCCGCAAGATAGGCAATGTTCCAGAAAATCAGCAGATACAGGCTGTCAATCCAGCGACCTGCCAGTCGCAACGTGGTGTAAAAATACCCGCTGACCACCAATCCGACGAAGAAAATCGGTGCCAGGGCAATCGCCGTCACCACCACCAGCCGAATACTGTGCGAATCTTTTTCACGCCAGCCATCGCGCGCAATCGGGAAAACCAGAACAGTCAGGGCTAGCATCGTCAGGAAAATCACGACCTGACCGATGATGTCATCCACCAGCCCGAGCGGCGCTTTCTCACCGCGTACCGACCAGAAAATCAGCGGTAACATCACCAGACTCAGACGAATGACAGAACGACGATAGTGAGCACAAGTGGCCGCCGGCGTATTGAAGTGCCGTTCATTTATGCCGCCCGGTTTGAGAATTCGATAACAAAAGCCCATCACCAGCTGGAAAACCGCCAACCGTTGCGCCAGTGTCCAGAAGAAATCACTCGGCTCGATATCACACACTGAAAGCCAGTAGCCGATGCCGAGCATCAGCAGGACGCCGGGCAAAACATTCAGCGCCATTAATGCCAGCGCCTGCGGCGTATGCAATTGGCTGTCCCGCTTGAGCTGTCCGACATCATTGCTCAACATTTCAATCCGCTGGTTAATATATTTCCTGCGCCACAGCAGCAACAAAATTACGGTTAACAGCGGAATGGTCACCGGCAGGGAATGCAGTGCACCCAGCATCAGCTCACCCGGCGGAATACTGACATGCAGGCTGCTCAGCTGATTTTTCACTTCATCTGGCAATGACTTGATGAACTCCCAGTTCATCGGTTTATTGCTGCTCACCCAAAAAATTTGCTGGGTCAGCGTTTCGGTCAGCGACTGGTTGATGCTCAGCAATTGTTGCTGGTTAATCTGCAAACTGATGGCCAGCGACAGCTGATTACCGAGCTGTTTATTCAGTTGATCAAGTAGCTCACGTCGCATGTCGACAATCTGATCCAGTGCATCACTGATATCGCCGTTAATCGTCTCTTTGCTGTTGGCCACTACGCCCTGAATGTAGCTGTCGCCCTGGAATAAGGCATCACGCTGCTGATTGATCTTGAACTGTTCGAGACGCAGATCGGCAATGTGCGTGCTCATGTCCGTTATCAGGCCGGAAGGCGGGATGGTATTTTGTTGTTGCTGATATAAAATGCGCGACAGCAATAAACTGCCCTTCAGTACAGTGATTTGCTCTTTGAGGTCATGCTCAGCCTGCGCCGAACGGTCGAGCCAGTTTTTCACCGTGATGTTTTTCTGCACCAGTTGGTTGCCCTCTTCCGTGGCGGCAATCAGGCGTTCACTGAGCTGGCGGTTAATCCCCAGTTCCTGCGCAACAAGCGGATCATTTTGGATGTCCGAGGTGTCGTCCGGGGTCTGTGCTTCTTTTGCCGTGCGTTCAGACAAAATCAGCCGTTTTCCGTTGACCACTTCCTGCAACAGCTGCGCGGTATGTTCCAGCTGGCTGATGTGCGCATTGGTGTAATCGCGTTGTTTTTGCAGTAAATCCTGTAACGTAGTGTTGGCCTCGAGGCTCTTACGTTGCAGATCAATCTGCGCAGTCAGCAAAGCCTGCTGCGTCACGAGCATATTTTGCTGAGTAGTTCGTAAATCTTGCTGACCAGGCGACATGCCATTGAGCTGATTGCGGATTTTCTGGATAGCCAGCGAATAGGTGTACATCGCGTTCTGCACGCGTTCCGGCTGGGTTTGCAGGGAAATCAGCTGGGTATTGAATGTGGATAAATCTTCCTGAGAAGACTGAAGATCATCGAGGGTATCGTTAAGACGATTTTCCAGCTGACGCAGCGATAAAGCGCCAAGTTGCGCTTTGTTGACGTCATCTTTGGGGTTGTTTTTGATTTGCTCGAGGCCATCCATCGCCACCCGTAATTTCTGCGGTGCTTCTGCGACCTGTTTTTGCAGCTGATTAACTTCCTGTTTCACCCGATCGAGCGCATCAAGGTATTCCAGCGTGTGGATCAAATCCTGTTGCGATAGCTTATCGACCGGCGTCAGGTTTTTTTGGCGATTTAACGCATCAAGCTGGTTTTGAACTTCATTACGGCCCAGAATATCATTACTGGCAGCATGACCGGGGAAGGAGAAAAGAAACAATGCAACGCATATCACAAACGTAAAAAAACCTGCCATTCCCTTTTTTTTCAGGAGAGAAATTACGTCAGAAGCGGCGGCCAGAAACCAGATAAACATACGTCGGTGTCAACTCATACCAAATGAATAATAGGTGATGACAATAGCAGCGTTCACGATGAAAGGAAGGAGAAAAGCGTATCTGAATACAACATCAGTGTGTTTATTTTGTCGCCAAAATGGAGAACAGATTTGCAGGCTTATTAATACAGCGGAAAGCAGTAAGACGTTATTTTATCATGGTAAGAAAGGATGAGTGGCGGAGCATATCTATATACGTATCCACAAACCTTCCGGCATTGCCTTCTAAATCAAAGCTTTCAGGAATAAATAACCAGTTTTCCATTAAACCGGAGAGATAGGCGCGTAAAATAACGGCGGCCTGGCGGGTATCGAGATTGGCCGGGAGTTGCTTTTCTTCAATGCAGCGTACGAGAATACGCTCAATTTTACCGTATCCTTCCATATAGAGCGCTTTGCGCGCTTCATGAACCGATGTCATCTCCCCAACAAATTCACATTTATGGAATATAATCTCCATCAATGCTTTACGCTGGCTATCTGTGACGGTGGCGACCAGTATGTAAATAAGGATTTCGCGCAAAATACGCAGTGGATTATTCGGAAACTTTGTCTGATACTCTACTTCGAGCACTTTTATCCGGGATTCATAAGCTTCCCAGATCGCGTTAAACAGTTCCACTTTGTTCCTGAAATGCCAATAAATTGCGCCCCGCGTCACACCGGCTGCATTTGCAATATCAGTCAGTGATGTCGACGATACTCCACGGGCAGAAAATTCACGCACAGCAGCATCCAGAATCTGTTGTCTGGTTTCCAGTGCCTGTGATTTGGTTTTTCGTGCCATAGGTTTATCTTTATGGGGAGTTTGATTTACATACATTCTTGAATGTATGTAACATAGCACGCACATACTAAAAGCGCAGCAATGGATTTGGGATGTTGTGATCCATTGGACAATTTGAAATCGGACACTTGAGGTTTATTTATGAACAAAAACAGAGGGTTAACGCCTCTGGCGGTAGTTCTGATGCTATCCGGAAGCTTAGCACTTACAGGATGTAACGATAAAGAAGCTCAGCAAGGTGCGCCACAGGCTCCGCAGGTTGGCGTCGTTACCCTGAAAACTGAACCGCTTAATGTGACTACCGAACTTCCTGGTCGTACTGCTGCTTTTCGCATTGCTGAAGTGCGCCCGCAGGTTAACGGTATCATTCTCAAACGTAACTTCGTTGAAGGTAGCGACATCAAAGCCGGTACCTCCTTATATCAAATTGATCCTGCCACTTATCAGGCCGCGTATGACAGCGCTAAAGGCGATCTGGTAAAAGCTCAGGCGAATGCACAAATTTCCCGTCTTACCGTGACACGTTACAAGCCTCTGCTCGGTACCAGTTACATCAGCAAGCAAGATTACGATACGGCTGTCGCAACTGCGGCACAGGCTGATGCTGCAGTAGTCAGTGCGAAAGCAGCCGTTGAGTCTGCACGCATCAATCTCGCTTACACCAAAGTGACCTCCCCGATCAGCGGACGTATCGGTAAATCGTCTGTGACAGAAGGTGCACTGGTGTCTAACGGCCAGGCCACTGCGCTGGCAACCGTGCAACAGCTCGACCCTATCTACGTTGACGTAACACAGTCCAGCAATGATTTCCTGCGTCTGAAACAGGAACTGGCTGACGGTTCACTGAAACAGGCTGACGGTAAAGCGCAAGTCAAACTGCTGATGGATAACGGTAAAGAATATTCACAGCCGGGTACATTAGAATTCTCTGATGTGACTGTTGATGAAACCACCGGTTCCATTACTTTACGAGCCATCTTCCCGAATCCAAATGATTCCCTGCTGCCGGGTATGTTTGTGCGCGCACGTCTTGATGAAGGTGTTAACAACAACGCACTGCTGGTTCCGCAGCAAGGTATCACCCGTAACCCACGTGGTGATGCAACAGCGATGGTTATCGGCGCTGACAATAAAGTTGAACTTCGTACTGTGACCACAACACAAGCTATTGGCGACAAATGGGTTGTTACCGACGGTTTAAAAAGTGGCGATAAAGTTATCGTGACAGGACTGCAAAAAATTAAGCCAGGCGTACAGGTTACTGCACAGGAAGTCGATCAAAACGCAGCAGCGCCCGCTACAGCGACGAAGTCTTAATAGGAGCCGGTAATTCATGGCTAAGTTTTTTATAGATCGTCCCATCTTTGCATGGGTGATCGCCATCATAATCATGTTGGCGGGGGGATTGGCAATTCTTAAATTGCCAATTGCGCAGTATCCAACCGTTGCGCCACCGGCTATCCAGCTGACCGCAACCTATCCGGGCGCGGATGCGCAAACGGTACAGGATACCGTTACTCAGGTTATTGAACAGAACATGAACGGTATCGACAACATGATGTACATGTCGTCGACCAGTGATTCATCCGGTACTGTTCAGATTACCCTGACCTTTGCTTCAGGTACTGACGCGGATATCGCACAGGTACAGGTTCAGAACAAACTGCAGCTCGCAACGCCGTTGCTGCCGCAGGAAGTTCAGCAACAGGGTATCTCCGTTGAGAAATCGAGCAGCAGCTTCCTGATGGTGGCCGGTTTTATTTCCAACAATGGTTCAATGACTCAGGATGACATCGCCGACTACGTCGGTTCCAACGTCAAGGATCCTATCAGCCGTACCGCCGGTGTGGGTGACGTTCAGCTGTTTGGTGCTCAGTACGCGATGCGTATCTGGATGGATCCGAACAAACTGAACAACTTCCAGCTGACGCCGGTGGACGTGATTAACGCCATCAAAGTTCAGAACAACCAGATTGCAGCCGGTCAGTTGGGTGGTACGCCACCGGTTCCGGGCCAGCAGTTGAACTCCTCTATCGTGGCCCAGACCCGTCTGAAGTCACCGGATGAATTCGGCAAAATCATTCTGAAAGTGAATCAGGATGGTTCTCAGGTTCGCCTGAAAGATGTGGCTAAAATCGAACTCGGTGGTGAAAACTACGACGTTATTGCCCGTTTTAACGGACAACCTGCGTCAGGTTTGGGTATCAAACTGGCAACGGGTGCGAACGCCCTGAACACCGCAGCGTCAGTAAAAGCCACGCTGGCTAAACTTGAACCGTTCTTCCCGGCTGGCTTAGAAGTTGTTTACCCATACGACACTACGCCGTTCGTAAAAATCTCGATTAAAGAAGTCGGTAAAACGCTGTTCGAGGCCATCGTCCTGGTATTCCTGGTGATGTTCCTGTTCCTGCAAAACTTCCGCGCAACCCTGATCCCAACGATCGCGGTTCCTGTGGTCTTGCTGGGCACCTTTGCAATCCTGGCGGCATTCGGTTATTCGATAAACACCCTGACGATGTTCGGGATGGTGCTCGCGATAGGCTTGCTCGTCGATGACGCCATCGTCGTCGTCGAGAACGTCGAACGCGTCATGGTCGAAGAGGGGCTGCCGCCTAAAGAAGCCACCAAAAAATCCATGGAGCAAATCCAGGGTGCATTGGTCGGTATCGCGATGGTGCTGTCCGCAGTATTCATTCCGATGGCCTTCTTCGGCGGTTCAACCGGTGTTATCTACCGTCAGTTCTCCATCACCATCGTTTCTGCCATGGTGCTGTCGGTTCTGGTGGCGATGATCCTGACGCCTGCGCTTTGTGCGACCATGCTTAAGCCGGTTGCCAAAGGCGAGCATCACGAGAAGAAAGGTTTCTTCGGCTGGTTTAACAAGAAATTCGAGCAAAGTACGCACCACTACACCGACAGCGTAGGCAACATTCTGCGCAGCACCGGTCGTTATCTGGTGATTTATCTGTTGATCGTTGTCGGCATGGCATTCCTGTTTATCCGCCTGCCAACCTCCTTCCTGCCGGAAGAAGACCAGGGTGTATTCCTGACCATGGCGCAATTGCCAGCAGGTGCAACCCAGGAACGTACGCAGAAAGTGCTCGATGAAGTTACCGATTACTATCTGAACAAAGAAAAAGCTAACGTGAACTCGGTGTTTACGGTTAACGGCTTTGGCTTCGCAGGTCGTGGTCAGAATACCGGTATCGCGTTCGTCAGTCTGAAAGACTGGTCTGAGCGTAGCGGCGCTGAAAACAAGGTTCCTGCGATTGCAGGCCGTGCAATGGGTGCGTTCAGTACCATTAAAGATGCACTGGTGTTCCCGTTCAACTTACCCGCGATTGTTGAGTTGGGTACGGCGACAGGCTTCGACTTCCAGCTGATTGACCAGGCTAACCTTGGGCATGACAAACTGACACAAGCACGTAACCAGTTGCTGGGCATGGTGGCTCAACATCCTGACTTGCTGACTCAGGTTCGTCCGAACGGTCTGGAAGATACACCACAGTACAAAATCGAGATTGATCAGGAAAAAGCAACGGCACTTGGCGTTTCAATTTCCGACATCAACACCACATTGGGTGCCTCGGTTGGTGGTAGCTACGTCAACGACTTCATCGATCGTGGTCGTGTGAAGAAAGTGTACGTTCAGGCTGAAAATAAATACCGTATGTTGCCATCAGACATCAACAATCTGTATGTCCGTGGCAGCGCAGGCCAGATGGTGCCGTTCTCCGCGTTCTCAAGTGCGAAATGGGAATACGGCTCACCGCGTCTGGAACGTTATAACGGCCTGCCATCAATGGAAATTCTGGGTCAGCCAGCTCCGGGTAAAAGTTCGGGTGCTGCCATGGCGATGATGGAGTCTCTGGCTTCTAAACTGCCAAACGGTATCGGCTATGACTGGACTGGCCTGTCTTATCAGGAACGTTTGTCAGGTAACCAGGCCCCGGCCTTGTACGCTATCTCCCTGATCGTCGTCTTCCTGTGTCTGGCAGCGTTGTACGAAAGCTGGTCAATACCGTTCTCGGTTATGCTGGTGGTTCCGCTCGGTGTTGTCGGTGCACTTATTGCAGCTACGATGCGCGGTTTGAGCAACGACGTATACTTCCAGGTGGGTCTGCTGACCACTATCGGGCTGTCTGCGAAGAACGCCATATTGATTGTTGAATTCGCCAAAGACCTGATGGATAAAGAAGGCAAAGGTCTTATCGAATCAACGCTTGAAGCGGTTCGTATGCGTCTGCGCCCGATCCTGATGACATCGCTGGCGTTCATCCTTGGTGTTATGCCGCTGGTTATCAGTTCCGGTGCAGGTTCCGGCTCACAGAACGCTGTAGGTACCGGCGTAATGGGCGGGATGATCACGGCGACCCTGCTGGCGATCTTCTTTGTTCCGGTCTTCTTCGTGGTGGTTCGTCGCCGCTTTGGTAAGAAGAACGAGGATATCGAACATACGCACAAAGTAGAGCATCCGACGCTGTAACCGGATCTCCCATCTAAACGAAAGGCCGCTTATGCGGCCTTTTTTTTCGCCTGAGACTTGAACCGGAAAAAGGATGAGTGCATAATTAATGTTATAGTATAACATAACACTTAGAGGCATTATGAAACCCACTATCCATCCTGCGTACCGCACCGTGGTTTTTCACGACACCAGTGCTGACGAATACTTCAAAGTTGGCTCGACTATCTCGACGGACCGCACCATTGAACTGGAAGGGGCTACCTACCCGTATATCAGCATTGAAGTGTCTTCAGCCTCTCACCCTTACTACACCGGTAAGCAGAAAGAGTATTCCAAAGAAGGCAGTACCGCGCGCTTTAACCAACGCTTCGGCAGCTTCCTCGGTAAGAAATAAATGACATCAGGGAAATCGTTATGCAGGTTCTGAGTTCATTACGTTCAGCGAAAAATCGTCATCCGGATTGCCGCGTAGTCCGCCGCAAAGGCAGGGTTTATGTGATTTGCAAAAGCAATCCACGTTTTAAAGCCGTACAAGGTAAGAAGAAAAAGCGTTAACACCTCGTCTTCTCATTCCTTCTGTACTAAAAACAAAAGCCCCGTCGCTTGCCCGACAGGGCTTTTTCTTATGCTAAGACATGATGTAAAGCTCCCCACAGCATAGCCGTGAGGAGCGAAGATCTTATTTCATGCTGGCGACAATCGTCTCAACGTTATGCTTAAACGCTTTCACGTAAGTTGTCGCTGGTCCTTTCGGGCCGGACAATGCTTCAGGGTACAACTCCCCCCCTGGCTCAGCACCGCTGGCTGCTGCTATCTGTTTAACCAGACGCGGGTCGGTCTGATTTTCGATGAAGTAAGTTTTCACCTTCTCTGCTTTAATCTGCTTAATCAGAGAAGCCACACCACTGGCACTTGCTTCAGCTTCCGTAGAAAAACCAACGGGCGCCATAAAGCTGACGTGATATTCCTGACCAAAATAGCCGAAGGCATCATGGCTGGTCAGCACTTTACGTTTCGACTGTGGGATACCGGTAAATTCAGTTTTTGCCCACGCATCCAGCTTTTGCAATTGTTCAATATAAGCAGTGCCGCGCTGACGGAAATAATCCGCATCTTCTGGATCCACTTTGATCAGCGCATTCATCACGTTAGTGGCATAAATCACGCCATTCGCCATACTGTTCCATGCGTGAGGATCGGTGATTTGCTTACCGTCTTCTTCCATTTTGCGGGAATTTACGCCTTCCGATGCTGTTACCAGATGACCTTTATAACCCGATGCAGTCACCAGGCGATCGATCCACCCTTCCAGGCCCAGACCGCTGACAAAGACAACATCAGACGCATTGATGGCTTTGCTGTCTTTAGGTGAAGGTTCGAAGCTATGCGGGTCACCGTCCGGTCCGACTAACGTCGTGACTTTCACATGCTCCCCCCCCACTTCCTGAACGATATCTCCAAGAATTGAAAAGCTGGCTACCGCATTGACGGTTTTAGCCATCGCCAGCGGACTCGACAGCAGGGCAGCTACTGCGAGTGATACAGGTAATAATTTCATCATGTCCCCTTAATTGTGGTACTGCTTATTAACGTATTGCTGCTTAACTTCGCGAGGCGGTTAACATGCCGCCCCGCTTTCCGAATAAAACCGAAATGAAGAAGATCACTGTCGCACTCAGCACTATCGCGGGCCCGGCGGGCAACGAAGCATAATAAGACCAGATGAGTCCTACAACGCTGGCAATCACACCAATAATCATCGCGCTCAGTAAGGTATGAGGCAGGTCGCGAGCCCAGAAACGGGCACTGGCGGCAGGCAACATCATCAGCCCGACAGACATCAGAGTGCCGAGGATCTGGAAACCCGCCACCAGATTGATCACTACCAGCGCCAGAAACATTCCATGGATAGCTGCCAGCCATTTTCCGGCGCTGACGCGCAGAAATAGCGAATCAAATGACTCAATGACCAGTGCACGGTAAATGCATGCCAAGACCAGTAAAGAAAGACTGGCGATAATACCGACCATAATCATGGCAGATGAATCGATGGCAAGAATTGAGCCAAACAGCACATGTAAAAGATCCACGCTCGAACCGCGCAGGGAAACCAGCGTGACCCCAAGTGCCAGAGAGCCAAGATAGAAACCGGCAAAACTGGCGTCTTCTTTCAATTGTGTACGACGACTCACCAGCCCGGACAGCATCGCAACAGCCAGGCCTGCGATAAAACCACCAATCCCCATGGCGACCAGCGACATCCCCGAGATCAGATAGCCAATCGCTGCGCCGGGTAAAACAGCATGCGAAAGTGCATCACCCACCAGACTCATCCGGCGTAATAACAGGAAAACGCCCAATGGCGTGGCGCTGATTGATAATGCGATGCAGGCAATCAAAGCGCGCCGCATGAAACCGAATTCAATGAAAGGATCGGCAAGCAGATGAAAAAGCATCATGAATTTGCGACTCCCGTCGTCAGGGAGAAAGGTTCTGTCGAAATGCAGGCATGCGCCTGATGAGGAAAATGCCCGAGGACATCCTGTGCGCTTCCCCATAAATTCTGCTGTCCACTGAGGTAAAGCACGTGCGGAAAGTGTCGTGCAACCATCGAAATATCATGCAAAACCGCGATGACAGTTTTTCCTTCCTGATGCCATTGCGCGATGACTTTTAACAGTAAATCGATGGTTTGAGTGTCGATACCTGTGAACGGTTCATCAAGCATAATGAGGGGTGCCTGTTGCACCAGTAAGCGGGCAAACAGCGTACGTTGCAATTGCCCGCCAGAAAGCGATCCTACGGGCAGATGCGACATTTCCGTCATCCCCACCGTCTCCAGCGCCTTATCGACGGCTATCGCAGACTGTTGGTTTATGCCACCGAATAACCCGCTTTGCGGCCAGCATCCCATCGCGACCAGATCAAACACGCTGATAGGGAAACTGCGATCCAGCTCAGCCTGCTGTGGCAAATACGCCAGTCGGGGGCGTTTCCCGCCCGTGAAAGTTATATTCCCTGCCACAGCCTGCTGCAAACCGGCTAATGTTTTGAGAAAGGTGGATTTCCCGGCACCGTTGGCACCAATGACAGCTGTCAGGGAACCCGGACAAAACTGTCCGTTAAGGGGCATGGCCACCGCCTGACGGTCATACCCCACTTCGAGGTCATTAACAAAAATCATGGTAGTGAAATTGCCCAGTAAATAGCTGCCCATAACAAAGCGAGCACAGCCAGTACAGCGACGCAGCGTACCGGCGAAGAAAGTGTAAAGAGTGTTTTTGTCATACCCCCTCCAAAAAGTTATAATATAACATCACAATAGGGTATGAGTATCAATACATGAACTGTTTCAGTTTTTTACGGCAGAAGGGATAGCAGGCCGTTTTTGAGAGAACACGGATCTTAACTGTTAAAAAAGAGTAAAAATTGATGAATGAGTTGTAATTTGCACTACAATCAAAAAGTTATGGAATTTTGGTTTGGAAATTTTTTTCTCTGCCCAAAACACATCCTGATGAAAATATGCGATAATGAAGGGATATGTGCTTAAGAGGTAAATGCCTTTGAAGAAATTGATCCATTGTGATATTAATGGGAATATTCTTACGGTTGATGAGTTACAACAGATTATTGAACCTGCTTTGTCTGAAATTGAAGAGTCCTTAATTGGAGATTTAACTTATTTTTCAGAAAATGCACGTTATGAAACAAATTCTTTGCAGATCGTGTCAATAACACAAATTGGCAAAAACTATTATTCAATGACTTACCAGTTCAAATGGACGATTTTCAATGGTTGTCTGGACATTAATGCTGATGAGTTAACGAAGCAAAGCGTCAGATTCTGGGTTAAACCTGACGGATTGGAGTTTGATATTATTGAGTCCTTCAAAGGCTCAACGGCTGAAGAATTGTAAGTTTGAGTAATACGTTTGCACAGCTTTCTAAAAATGAATTATATTTAAAATACCGGCTGTATATTAAATCCTTTAAACCTCATCCCGAACACTGTTCATTGTGATTGTCTTTGATGTTTAAGCCAGTTCATAGCGTTTTAGTGAGAGCCGTTTCCTGTAAGCCATTAAGTTTTGTTGTTTACTCACAGAGTGTTATCAACACCGAATAAACCATTACGGAGGGGATGATATGGATGAGTACTCGCCTAAGCGGCACGATATCGCTCAGTTACGCTACCTGAATGAAATGCTGTATGATGAAGGGATTGCGACACTGGGTGACAGTCATCATGGTTGGGTTAACGATCCGACTTCGGCTGTTAACTTGCAGCTCAATGAACTGATTGAGCACATTGCATCCTTTGTGATGAGTTTTAAAATTAAGTATCCAGACGATAACCATTTAAGTGATCTGGTTGAAGAGTATCTGGATGATACCTACACGCTGTTCAGTAATTATGGAATTAACGATTCTGATTTACGCCAATGGCAAAAGACCAAGAAGCGGTTATTCAGAATGTTCTCAGGGGACTACATCTGTACCCTAATGAAGACTTGAGTAATAATTTATATGCAGTCATCAGATAAAAATCAAAAGGCTAAGATGAACAAAATCGACTATTTGATGCGTTTACGAAAATGCACCACTATCGATACACTTGAACGTGTTATTGAAAAAAATAAGTACGAACTTTCCGACGACGAGCTGGAATTGTTTTACTCGGCAGCTGACCATCGTTTAGCGGAGCTAACGATGAACAAGTTGTACGATAAAATCCCGGTATCAGTGTGGAAATTTGTACGCTGATCTATAAAGCCAGGCCGGAATATCCCCCGGTCTGGCTGGTTAATATTTAACCATATTATCGTTAATATTATTTAACTATATCTTTGAGTTAAGTTTTTCTACTTTCTCTTTGATCTGCCGATGAAATGTTTGCAACAGAAACTGAAAACATTGTTCCGTTTTAGGTGAACGCAATGGTGCGGGTTTGCGCATCATCGCCACTGTTCTGCTTAATGTGGGCTGCTGCAAGTGAATCACTGTTAATTCATTATCGTTAAGTGTTGCAGTATATAACTCTGGTAATATTGCTAATGCCAGACGCGAACGCACCAGTCCATATAACGTCTCCTGAAAATCTACGCGATAACTCACCCGTAAATTCAAACGATGACTCTCACTCAGTGATGTCACCAGCCTGCTAACATTCCCCTTTGAGAACAAGGCAATATCTCTTTTCAGCAGTTGTCGCCAGGGAATATTGTGATCCTGAGAAAGCGGATCGTCGCGTCTGATAACCGCCACAAAAGGATCTTCCAGCAGTGGATAAACAGCTATGGATTCCGGCACTGTACTGTCTGTTGCACCGATACCAAAATCCACTGATCCGTTCTCCAGTTCCAGTAATAATGCATCGTTTGTCAGGTCATGAAATTCCACACGCATATCAGGGAAATATTCCGCCAGTAATTGTGGAACGACCGGAAATAACAATGTACTCACCGAAGGTACTAATCCAATGCGTAATGTGCCATCCCCGCCCTGACGCATAATTTGCTGCATATCATCGAAAACACTAAGCGCGGTATTCAATAAACGTTCTGCATATGGCAGAACAGCCTCACCCTGTTCAGTCAGACTCACACCTTGTGCCGTCCGGTTGAGTAGTTTGCCCCCTAATACCGATTCAATTTGCCGAAGCGCACTGCTCAGCGCGGGCTGACTGATCGCCAGACGATTCGCCGTATCGGTGAAACTGCGCAGTTGTGCCAGCGTCACAAAGTATTGAATTTGCTTGAGGGAAAGGGCAGGTAACCGGCGCCAGGGTTCAGACATATGAGCAGCTATTCCGCGAAAAATAGAAAACGTTTGCTCAGCATAACCGTATCTTATAAACGGATAAAATAATTCATCTGTGCAAAGCCCCCCCTGCTCCCTACATTAGCCTCACCATTGTTTAAATCCGGACACTGATATGACCGACGGCATCACCTCCCAGCCCCTGCGCCAGCGGGCCATAAACGCAGCACTGGGGAATATCCCTTTCGACCGTCTGCTGATTAATGCCCGTGTTATCGACATGGTCACAGGGGAAATTCGCGAAGCCGATGTCGGCATCACCGGCAATATGATTGCCAGCGTTCATTCACGCGGCAAATTCACGCAGACTGAAAACGTTGATGATTTATCAGGAAATTACCTCTCTCCCGGCCTTATCGACACGCACGTTCACATCGAAAGCTCTCATTTGCCACCCGAAAAATACGCCGAAATCGTCGTCGCTCAGGGCACAACAACGGTGTTTTGGGATCCGCATGAACTGGCGAATGTGCTGGGCGTTGCCGGGGTGCAGTACGCCATCCAGTCCAGCCGTAATCTGCCATTACGCGTGATATGCGCTGCGCCTTCCAGCGTGCCGTCAACACCGGGCTTAGAGATGTCCGGTGCGGATTTCACAGGCCAGGAAATGCAGACAATGCTTAGCTGGCCGGAAATTGCAGGTGTCGCCGAAGTGATGGATATGCATGGCGTGCTCAATGGCAGCGGGCGAATGCTGGAAATCCTCGAAGCCGGACTAAACAGCGGAAAGCTGATTGAAGGCCACGCACGCGGCCTCAAAGATGAACAATTGCAGGCGTATCTTGCCGCAGGTGTGACGTCAGATCACGAACTGACCTCGGCTGATGATGCCCTGGAAAAGCTGCGTGCCGGTCTGACGCTGCAAATTCGCGGCTCACATCCTTATCTTCTGCCCGATATCGCAGCCGCTTTGCTCGCACTTCCCCATCTTTCATCACAAATAACATTGTGTACTGACGACGTACCGCCCGATCATCTGCTGGAAAAAGGCGGGCTGATCGCCTTAATCAAGCTCCTGATTTCCTACGGATTACGTGCAGAAGATGTACTACGCATGGCGACGTTGAATGCCGCTATTCGCATGCAACGTTCTGATTTAGGGCTGATTGCCGCAGGCCGCACGGCTGATCTTATCGCGTTTGACTCGCTGGAAAATCTTCTTCCGCTTGCAGTATATGTCGGCGGAACCTGTGTAGCTCAGCAAGGCAAGCTGCTGTTTACCCCTGCCGCCGCGCGCGGAGTGGTTCCACCACGAGACACCATGCGCTTAACGCCGCTGAACGCCGCTGATTTCAGGCTAAAAATTCCGGGGCTGAACAACGGCAAAGCGCGTCTGCGCAATATTAAAGGCGCACGCTTTACACAATGGAGTGAAGTAACCGTGAATGTGCGGGATGGTGCCGTACAGATACCCGACGGCTTCAGCCTGATTTGGGTTCAGCACCGCCATGGCCGCCACGACGCCACACCGAAAATGGCATTACTTGAAGGCTGGGGAGCATTGCGCGGTGCCATCGCGACCTCTTACTCTCACGACGCCCATAATCTGGTGATTATCGGCCGGGATCCTGTCGACATGATGATAGCGGCCAATCAGCTGATCGCCAGCGGCGGCGGTATGGCGTTGAGCCAGCATGGCAAGTTGCTGGCCAATATCGATATGCCGATTGCCGGAATGCTGTCTGATTTACCGGCCACGGAACTGGCGAAGCAGTTTAAAAACCTGCGCGACCTCAGTGCACAGGTCGCAGACTGGGAACCGCCTTATCGCGTTTTCAAAGCTATCGAAGGAACGTGCTTAGCCTGTAATGCAGGCCCACATCTGACTGATTTAGGGCTGACAGATGGCGGTTCACGGGAAATCGTCAACCCGGTTCTGGAAATCTGGCCAGAAGAAATCTGAAGCATTCTCAAAACCACCAGACGTAAAAAGATAGCAAACACAACATTATAAAAATTATTTTCAGGGGAATTTAAGCATGTCCGAAAGTTCTGTGAAAAATGTTACCGTCTCAGCAGACGAAAGCTGGTTACAACGCCGCTTCCATCTGCACCAGCGCCAGACCAAGATTAAAACGGAATGTCTGGCTGGCATCACCGGGTTTCTGGCGGCAGCGTATTTACTGGTGGTGATCCCGGGTTTACTGGCCGTCAGTGGTATAGATAAAGGCGCAGCCACCACCGGCGTGATCCTGGTGTTTGTACTGGGCTCTCTGCTGATGGCTTTTTACGCCAACCTGCCCTTTATGGTCGGGCCTGGCATTGGCGGCTCGGTACTGGTCGGTATTACGCTGGCGGGCGACGGAGTTACCTGGCCCGTCGCGCTGGGGATTGCATGCTGGTCGGGGATTTTATTTTTCGTGATGACAGTGTTTGGCTTACGCGAAGTAGTCACCCGTTCTGTTCCGCAGTCGATCAAGCTTGGGCTGACCGCTTCTATTGGCATTTTTGTCGCCCTGCTCGGCTTCCGCAATGCCGGGCTGGTAATGGCAAATACCAAAACACATGCGCTGGCTCTGGGAGATTTTACTGCGCCGGGTGCGTTAATTGCGCTTCTTGGTCTGCTGGTCGCCGTGGGGTTACAGGCTCGTAAAGTACCGGGTGCCATTTTATGGGCCATTTTGCTGGCGACGGTGGCGGGTATACCGTTTGGCGTAACGCATTTACCTGAGCAATGGATCTCGCTGCCTCACTCGGTTGCTCCGTTATTGGGCAAAGTCGATCTTATCGGTGCTATCAACATCGCCTTTCTGCCATTCCTGTTTATCTTCTTCGCCTCGGAGTTCTTCTCTACGATGGGCACCACACTGGCTGTCGGTGGTGAGGCTGGATTGCTCGATGAACACGGCAATATGAAAAATATCAACCGGCCTTTCATGGTGGATTCCATTGCAGCAGCGCTGGGCCCGATCGTCGGTATTCCTGCAGCTACAGCATTGATCGAATCCTCTGCCGCCGCTGAAGCAGGCGGGAAAACTGGCCTGACGGCACTTACCGCTGCAGTCATGTTTCTGCTGATGCTGTTATTTACTCCGATTGCGCTGATGATCCCGAAAGAGGCGACCGCACCGGCACTGATTCTGATTGGCCTGAACATGTTCAGTAATTTGCGAAAAGTGGACTTAGCGAATTTTACCGACGCGCTGCCGGTACTGATGATGGTAATGATTACGCTGATTTCCAACAGCTTCGGCACCGGTATCGCCGGCGGCCTGCTGTTTTACGTCATCATTAAAGTGGTCGCAGGAAAAGCACGTGAAGTGCCTGTAGGCCTTTATATTCTGGCAATCCCGCTGGTGTATTATTTTGCGACGCTGGTTCATCACTGAAACTTGCGGGTTAACAGAGGGCGCGTGAAAACGTGCCCTTTTTTATGGGCGCAGCCTGGCTTTGAAGATATTTTTAGGAGGAAATCAAAGAGAAGAGATAATTCCGGAGGCCTGAAATGGTGGAGACCCTGCCAGCTACATCCCGGCACACACGACACCTGCCATGGCTGCTTCCTTCCGGACCTGACCAAGTTGACAAGTTAGCGTTGCGGGAGAACCAACAGGGCCCCCATTGACGTTGTCAGCTTCATTTCTCTGCTAAGAGAATCGAAGCGGTGGGCATTATCTGTGATGGCCGAAACAAAAGCAAGTTAACTGCCGACAACCGTTGTTTTCTTAAACAATACGCCTGAATCAGAGCCTACAAAACCTTAATTTTTGCGTCATACTGGCGCAAATCACTGTGGAGGATGTCATGTCGGAACCCGATAACTTTCGCCAGCGCGTATTTCAGATTATCGCCGCCATCCCGGTCGGGCAGGTCACAACTTACGGGAACGTCGCGCAACTGGCCGGTTCACCCCGCGCGGCACGTCAGGTCGGGGGGGTACTCAAGAAATTGCCGGAAGGCAGCACTCTTCCCTGGCACCGGGTGATAAACCGGCACGGTGAAATCTCTTTGCAGGGCGAAGACTTTAAACGTCAGCGTCAGGCACTGCTGGCCGAGGGCATCACGTTTAAGAAAGGCAAAATCGATTTAGAGAAATACGGCTGGAAATGGTGAATGCCTGCCTTCAAAACGCCCATAAAAAAGCACCGCGAGAGCGGTGCTTAGCCATCATAAGTGATGAATTAATAGGTCGTTGGTTGTGCAGGTACCATACTAACCGGTGCAGGCGAAGTGCCCAGTCCTGGATTTGACGGGTTAGTCATTGGTCCCAGGGCACTGGGTTTGGTCGCTACAGGGACGGCGACAACCGGGACAAGTTGCAGATCGGCACGTGTACCCTGACCGTGATTAATCACTTCTTTAATGGAGTCAGTGATGAAGGTCATCTGACCATTGATGGTTACCGCCGCACTCAGCAGAATACGCGCGTTAGGGGCAATTTCCTGCGGGTTATACGGCAGGATGAAGGTAAACGGTGCCTGTTTACCCTGAGTTCTCGCCACCTTTTGCGAAATCACGCGGGATGGCGCATCCGCCACCGAAGCATCAGACAATGTCACCGTCAGGACAGCATCCGGTGGCAAGGCTACACGCTGATTGATAAACACGCTACCCGATACATTCGGGCCGGTGATCGCAGGTCCGGTGTCCGGGCTAGCCGCCGTATTCACAGGAGGTTGCTGCGCTGGTGCCTCATGATGCTGTGCGCACCCGGCAAGAGTCAGAGACAGCGCGGTTCCACCTACTATCTGCCAAAGTTTCATTGATCGTACTCCCTTTTTTATTAGTCGCTTGTCGACAAGCTGTAATAAACGCCGACGATGAATTTAGTGACTTTAACCAGCTTACCTACTAATCATGGCACAAAAGTCTGAGGTTTTCCTGTCAGCGGCCAAACAGATCTTCAGACAAAACGTAAGATCCACTATGATTAACAGGTTAGACCTGTCGGTTAAGGCGTATTTCAGAAAATTCCTGCCTGCATTACCCCGAACAACTTAGGTCGATTTCTCCGGTAACTTTCATGAGGCCACTATGAGTCAGGCATTAAAAAATCTGCTGGATCTGCTTGATCTGGAAAAAATTGAAGAAGGGCTGTTTCGTGGTCAAAGTGAAGACCTGGGTTTACGTCAGGTCTTTGGCGGTCAGGTCGTAGGCCAGGCATTATATGCCGCCAAACAGACCGTCCCGGCAGAACGTGGTATCCATTCTTTCCACAGCTACTTTTTGCGCCCGGGTGACAGCAGCAAGCCGATTATCTATGACGTGGAAATCCTGCGCGATGGCAACAGTTTCAGCGCCCGCCGCGTAAAAGCGGTGCAGCATGGCAAGCCGATTTTCTATATGACGGCGTCGTTCCAAAGCCAGGAAAGTGGTTTTGAGCATCAGAACACCATGCCGGATGTGCCGCCGCCGGAAACACTGGTATCAGAATCAGATATTGCTAAAAATCTGGCGCATCTGATACCGGAAAAATTCCGCGAAAAATTTATTGGTCATAAGCCTATTGAAATGCGTCCGGTGAAGTTTCATAACCCGATGAAAGGGAGTGTCGAAGAGCCTAACCGTGCAGTGTGGTTCAGGGCCAACGGTGAAATGCCAGATGATTTGCGAATTCATCAGTATTTACTGGGCTATGCGTCTGACTTCAATTTCCTGCCTACGGCGCTGCAACCCCATGGCATTGGCTTCCTTGAACCGGGAATGCAGGTCGCGACCATCGACCATTCGATGTGGTTCCACCGCCCGTTCCGCATGGATGACTGGTTGCTGTATGCCGTCGAAAGTACCTCTGCATCCGGTGCGCGTGGTTTTGTGCGTGGACAGTTTTATACCCGCGATGGCGTGCTGGTCGCCTCCACGGTACAGGAAGGGGTTATTCGTCAGCGAAAGCCTGAATAATCATCATTAAAGAGCGCCCTGTAAAAATGGCGCATTAAAAAGGGGCGATAACATTATCGCCCCTTTTGCATATCATCATTATTTTATTATTTTTAACTCATTGAATGAGAGAGTTAGCGCACTACTTTCTCTGAAATCTCATTATTGGTTGTAAGCGTTTTCGCCGTGGCTATTAACATCCAGCCCTTCGCGTTCTTGTTCTTCAGGAACACGCAGACCTACGATCATGTCCGCCACTTTGTAACCGATGAAAGCAACAACACCAGACCAGACCAATGTCACGCACACGCTGAAGAACTGAACCCAAACCTGATGGCCCATGGTCACACCTTCTGCATAACCTACGCCGCCGAGTGAGCTGGAAGTGAATACGCCAGTCAGCAGACAACCTACGATACCGCACACACCATGAACACCGAACACGTCACAGGTGTCATCAACACGCAGCCATTTTTTCAGGGTAACCACACCCCACAGGCCAGTGATACCGCCTACGAGACCGATGATGAGAGCACCACCCACGCCGACCGTACCACATGCAGGTGTGATAGCGACCAGACCTGCGATAGCACCGGAGCTTGCGCCAAGCAGTGAAGGTTTACCACGCACCATCCATTCAACCAGTGTCCAGGACAGGATTGCACCAGCCGTTGCAATCACCGTGTTCAGGAAAGCCAACGCGGCAACAGGGCTTGCTGCACTTGCAGAACCTGCGTTGAAGCCGAACCAACCCACATACAGGATTGATGCACCAGTGAAGACCATTGGCAGGTTGTGTGGTTTGAAAGCTTCTTTACCGAAACCGGCACGTTTACCCAGCAGATAAGCCCCCACCAGACCTGCGATAGCGGCGTTGATGTGAACAACGGTACCACCGGCAAAGTCCAGCGCACCATCAGCAGCCAGGAAACCGCCTGCCCACACCATGTGAGCCATCGGGATGTAAGAGAAAGTCAGCCAGATCACAGTGAAAATCAGAACCGCTGAGAAACGTACACGTTCAGCGATACCGCCCACGATCAGCGCCACAGTGATACAGGCAAATGAGCACTGGAAAGCAACGTGGATCATCTGGGAGAAGGTGCCTGTCACGGAGTCCAGGCCGATGCCTTTCATCATGACGTTACTGAAACCACCGAAGAACGCGTTACCTTCGCTGAAGGCCAGACTGTAGCCGTAGAGGATCCACAACACGCAGACCAGAGCAAAGGTGACAATAACCTGAGTCAGCATGGACAAAACGTTTTTAGAACGCAGTAAGCCACCGTAGAACAACGCCACGCCCGGTACGGTCATGAACAATACCAGCGCGGTACAAATCATCATAAAGGCGTTATCAGCACCGTTTGCCGCTGCTGGCGCTGCTGCCATGGCAAGCGAAGGCAGCAAAGCCACGGCACCAAGCCCCATCATGGATAAAAGTTTTTTCATTATTAACCCACCCCTGTTTCTCAAAACTGTTTTTTCTAATCTGATTTATCTCAAACCGATTGGTATGAGAGATAAAAGCCTGAAATTACAGTGCTGCTTCGTCGGTTTCACCAGTACGAATACGGATAACACGTTGCAATTCAGCAACGAAAATTTTGCCATCACCGATCTTGCCGGTATAGGCCGCTTTGCTGATCACATCGATCACTTCATCAAGCTGATCGTCTGCAATAGCAATGTCGATTTTTACTTTTGGCAGAAAGTTCACGCTGTATTCCGCGCCACGGTAAAGTTCGGCATGACCTTTCTGACGGCCAAAACCTTTAACTTCCGTTACGGTCAGCCCCTGAATTCCAACAGCAGACAGCGCTTCACGCACGTCTTCCAGCTTAAAAGGTTTGATCACCACAGTAACCAGCTTCATTGTGCCACTCCTCGAATTAAGGGCTTGCCGCGAGAGGATTCGCGCCCGATACGGATTGGATAAAGCAAAGGATGTGCCAGAGTTGAAATCGGGCGCAGATTCATGCAATTCCCGCGTAATACGGCATTTTCAGAATAATCGTGACCAGGCGCACAGTTGTCATGCCATATGCAGCACAGCAGCACACGCACCATTTAAGTGCTCACCGCTGCTTTTTAGTGCACCCGAATTGAAAAAGGGTTCTGCCTGCATGAATACAGTGCGGGGAAAAGAAAAACAGGAAATGAAAAACGGAGAAAGAAGAAAGCCGGTGCCGCAGGGATACGGCACCGATGCAAAGATTATGCGTTTTCTGTTGCAGGCATAATCTGTCCGGCAGAAGCCAATTGCTGTCCGGCAAGTTGCAACTGATACATCTGATAATACCGGCCTTTTTCTGCCAGCAGTTGCAAGTGATTACCCTGCTCAACAGCCTGGCCACGGTGCAATACCAAAATATTATCGGCATCCACAATCGTCGAAAGCCGATGTGCGATAACCACAAGCGTAGTCTGCTGCCGGATAGCCCGTAATGCACGCTGAATAGCCTGCTCGGTGCCGGAATCAATATTGGCCGTTGCCTCGTCAAGGATCAGAATTTCCGGTGCCTGCACCAAAACGCGCGCCATCGCCAGTAATTGTTTCTGCCCGACAGAAAGATTATTGCCCTGCTCTCCCAGACGCGTATTCAAACCTTCGGGCATTTCGCGTACCAGCGGTGAGAGCTGCACAATGTCCAGCGCGTGCCACACCTGCGCTTCATCAATATCACGGCCTAACGTGACATTAGCGAACACGGATTCTGCCAGAACCACCGGATCCTGCTGAACCATTGCAATACCTTTGCGCAGGCTGGTGTGCGATAAGTCGCCGAGGTTACGTCCGTCAACCCTGACCTCACCTTTGTTTAACGGGTAATAACCCATCAGCAGATTTGCCAGCGTACTTTTACCACTGCCGGTATGTCCAACCAACGCCACAAAACCGCGCGAAGGCACGTGCAGGGAAATGTTTTCCAGCACCCATTTATCCGGGAGGTAAGCAAAGCTGACGTCTTTGATGTCAATCTCGCCGCTGGTGAGCAACTTTTCGTCTGGCCCGTATTGCTGTTGCGTCCTGTCCATCAAATCAAAGATACGTTCACCGGCAACGACTGCCTGCTGCATAATCGATTGTTGTGAGGTCAGTTCAATCAGAGGCTCGTTGAGCCGTCCGAGATAATTGATGAAGGCGTACAGAACCCCAACGCCCACAGAACCTTCGGCACTGAATCCAAAGAGAATGAGCAGACCGCATAAAATCAACGACGAGAATAAGCTGAGCAAAGGACGCAACAGAAATCCTTCCAGTCGCAGCGTTTGCATGCGGGCCAGGTAGTGCGACTGGCTGGCGCGGGCAAGCCGTTCGCCAAACCTTTTCTGCTGACGGAATTGCTGAATCACATTCATACCGTTGATCACTTCATTGAAGCCATCATTAATATCCGCCAGATAAGCGCGTACTTTGCGCACCACCGGCGTACTGTAAATCTGGTACAGCCCCATCACGACAAATACGGCCGGGAAGATACAAATTGCCACCGATGCCAGTCGCCAGTCGAGGCTGAACATCGCCACCAGCATCGCACCAATCAGGGCGATGCTGCGTAAGACTGTCGATACCACGGTCACATACAGATCACGGATAACTTCCGTGTCATTAGTCACGCGGGAAATCAGCTGACCTACAGGCTGTGTATCAAATGCGCTCAACGGTTGCCGTAATGCCGCATCCATGACTTCGGTGCGCAGGCATTGGACGACCCCCACCGCAGCACGGTTGAACAACAGTGCCTGAAAATAGTGCAGGCTTGCTGCCAGGAATTGCAGGAAGATAAAACTCAGCGCGAGCAAACTGACTTTCCCCCACGGCATTTCACCTTTAGCCACGTAGTGATCGATAAAGAAGCTGATTAATATAGGGCCGGTCACTTCCGCTGCCGCTGCAATCCACAACATCAGAACCGCATAAGACAACGGCTTGCGGTAAGGTTTCCCGTATTTCAACAGGCGCTTTAGCGTTGGCCAAAGCTTCTGAATTTTAATTTTTTTGGGTTCAGCCACGGTGTTCCGGCTCCTTTTCCTGTGACACATCATCCAGCGCAGCTTCTAATTGCTGATAACGGAACATATCGCGGTACCAGCCGGCTTCGGCAGCAAGCTGGTCATGATTGCCACGCTGCGAAATACTCCCCTGGCTGAAGACCAGAATCTCACTGGCTTCGGTCAGTGCAGAGAGACGATGTGCGCTGATGATCACCGTACGGTCACTTCCCCACTGACGCAGATTGTGCAGAATCTGGTGCTCCGTCCGGCCATCAACGGCGGATAAAGCATCATCCAGGATCAGAATTTCGGCTTTGAGGAGCAATGCGCGCGCAATCGAAATACGCTGCTTCTGACCACCCGATAACATGACGCCGCGCTCGCCGACTTCAGTTTCATATCCCTGAGGCAATCGCAGAATGTCATCATGAACGCTGGCGAGACGCGCGGCTTCTTCAATCTCTTCCTGCGTGGCATCAGGCCTTCCGAGCGCAATGTTCTGCGCGACAGTGTCTGAGAACAAGAAAGGCGTCTGACTGACAACTGCCAGCCGGGCACGCCAGTCATCAAGCTGGATTTCTTTAAGGGATAACCCGTGATAGGACACGTCACCGTCAGTGACATCGAACTGGCGCTGAAGGAGTGAAAGCAGCGTACTTTTGCCGGAACCTGTCGGACCGCATAACCCCAGCATTTGCCCTGGTTGCAGGGAAAAAGTAACGGTCGTTAAAGCAGCGTGGCTATTTTCCGGATAATGGAAATCGTTGATGTGAGCCTCAAGCGTCGCGCGGCCTGCCGGTAACGGTGTTGTGCCATCAACAACAGCCGGGGCTTCCTGTAACAGGCTACGGATACGGCTGTAAGCCGCGCTGCCACGTTCGACAATGTTAAACATCCAGGCGAGCGCGAGCATCGGCCAGATCATCAGGCCAAGGTACATCACAAAGCTGGTGAGCTCACCCAGCGTCAGGTGGCCATTGACTACCATCCAGCTACCGCCGCCGATGGCCAGCAGGTTCGCCATGCCGATAGAGACATAGATGGTCGGATCAAAGCGGGCATCAACACGCGCGACACGCATATTTTTTGCACCGGTATCCGCAGCCACATCAGCAAACTGCGATGACTGATGATTCTCCAGGCCAAAAGCTTTGATCATACGGATACTGGTCAGGCTTTCCTGCGCCTGATCGTTAAGCGAGGAAAACGCCGCCTGTGCGGTTTTGAAACGGGAATGAAGTTGATCGCCATATCGCTTGATGATGATCGCCATTACCGGCATCGGCACCAGCGACAATAACGTCAGTTCCCAGCTGATCTGGGTTGCCATAACGATAAGTACCGCCAGCCCCATGACCAGCGAATCGACCAGCGTCAGCACGCCCTCTCCCGCAGCGAACACCACCCGGTCGACGTCATTAGTCGCTCGGGCAATCAAATCACCGGTGCGATGGCGCAGATAAAAAGCGGGATGCTGACGGCTCAGCTGACGGAAAAAATCCTGTCGTAGTTCAACAGCAAGCTGATAAGACGCGCCGAACAGCAGCACGCGCCAGACATAACGCAGCAGATACACCACAACAGCCGTGCCGAGCATCAGGCCAAGCCACGCAAAAAGCACGCCGTAAGACATTTGTTTTGACGTAACACCATCGATAATTACGCCCACCAGTTTTGGCGGCAGTAATTGCAGAACGGCGATAATGACCAGTAAGGCGACGGCACCCAAATACCGGCGCCATTCACGCCGGAAGTACCAGCCTAATTGTGCAAACAATCTCACGCAGTGTTTTCCATACAAATAATAATAATTTTATTGAGTTAAACCGGCGACAGAAAGACCAATTTTCTCTTCAGGCCGACAAGGATACCAGAGTTAACAGGGGTTTCTGATGAAACTTTTTACTGCAACTTTTGCATTAAATCGGCAATGCTGTGGTCGATTTTATGCGCTCCATCGCAAAACTTGAGGTCACGTCGTTCAGTCCCGGAATGCCATTCACAAGTCGCTTGTAAAAGTTATCGTAGCTTTTCATATCGGAGACCTGAACTTGCAGCAAATAATCGTACTCGCCCGCCATCCGGTAAAAACCCAGCACCTCTGGAAACGCTTCGACTTGCTGAACAAATCGCTGATACCACTCACTGTTGTGATGCTGGGTCTTAATCAGCACAAATGCTGTCAGGCTAAGTCCCAGTTTCTCAGCGTCAAGTAACGCCACTTTTCCGCAAATAATCCCGTCATCTTCAAGGCGCTTTATTCTTTTCCAGCAGGGGGTGGTGGTGAGGTTGACGGCCTCAGCCAGCTCGTTCAGAGAAAGGGTGCAATCCCGCTGTAGCAGCGATAAAAGCCTGAGGTCAATTTTATCTACCATACCGCACTCCAGGAGAAAGTATTTCTCCAAATAAGATGATCCATGGGTCAAAGAGTAACTTATTTCTCTGGTGATTACGTTATTCTTTATCTCATCAAAACACTTAAATGAGCCTGCAACATGCGCAATTCCTGGGTCACTCACGCCATTAAAGAAATCGACGCCGATTATCAACGTTCAGCCGACACACATTTAATTCGTCTCACGCTGAACGACTTTCCTGGAATTTCGTTGTATCTCAAAGATGAAAGCACGCATCCTTCCGGCAGCCTGAAACATCGTCTGGCACGCTCATTGTTTTTATATGGCCTGTGCAATGGCTGGATCCGCGAAAATACGCCGATTATTGAAGCGTCTTCGGGCAGTACCGCTGTCTCCGAAGCCTATTTCGCGCGTCTGCTGGGCCTGCCCTTTATTGCCGTAATGCCTGCCTGTACAGCCCCGCGCAAAATTCAGCAAATTGAGTTTTATGGTGGTCGCTGCCACTTTGTCGAAAACTCAGGTCAGATTTATGCTGCCTCAGAGCAGCTCGCTAAAGAGCTGAACGGCCATTATATGGATCAGTTCACCTACGCAGAACGGGCCACCGACTGGCGCGGAAACAACAACATTGCAGACAGCATTTTCCGTCAGATGTCCCGCGAACCGTATCCGGTGCCGCGTTATCTGGTGATGAGTGCGGGTACCGGCGGAACGTCCGCAACGCTTGGCCGCTACATCCGCTATCAGGGGCACGATACCGAACTGGTCGTGGTGGATCCGGAAAACTCTGTCTTTTATGATTACTTTCAGCAACGTGATGCCAGCGTTACCGCTCAATGCAGCAGCCGCATTGAAGGCATTGGCCGCCCGCGCGCCGAACCCTCATTTATCCCCGACGTCATTGACAGCATGATGCAAGTACCTGATGCTGCAAGCATTGCTACCGTTCGCTGGCTTGAACAGGTACTGGGGAGAAAAGTCGGCGGCTCGACGGGAACCAATATGTGGGGTGCATTGCAACTGGCAAAACAAATGCGCGAGAAAGGTGAAACCGGCTCGATCGTTACCCTGCTTTGCGACAGCGGTGAACGTTATCTGAATACCTACTTTGATGACAACTGGGTAGCGAAGAATATCGGGGATATTTCCGTTTACGCTGCACAACTGGAAGGTCTCAACTGAATATCCTCGAAATCATTCGAACTACAACAAGGCAGCAAATGAATGAATCCCGATGAGCTTACAAGAGTAAGTGATTCGGGTGAAAGAATGCAGCTAACGCAGTTGCAGTTCGAAGGATGAAGGGGGAAAAAAGCCGGGACAGTTAAAGTGAACCCGGCTTGCTGCAATACCTTAATATTCGGGGGAATAGGTGAGGTGTGGAGTGTGCAGCCAGTGTTGCAAAAAGTGAGACACAGCCTGATTACGGCAATGTCCGATGATTTGTAAATGAGAGGCCTGTTCTTTCAGCACCGGCAAAGCGTTGCCCATAATCAGCCCCATCCCGACACTTTCCAGCATTTCCTTGTCGTTCATGGCATCGCCGAATGCCATGCATTCAGACATATCGATACCCAGACCTGCAGTGAGAAGCGCCAGAGCACTGCCTTTATTACTGCCTGCGGGCTGCACATCCAGACAATCGGCCGCTGAAAAACACAGGTCAAGACGCGGGCCGAAATGCGCTTCCAGTTGGGGTACCAGCGCCAGCAAGGTTTCATGCGGTGCGCAGAAACACACTTTGCTGTTACCAGAATCAGGCAATAAACGCAGATCCTGTAACTGATAGCGGAAGCCGCTGAACTGATGCGGGATCAGCAAATCCGGATCGTCCAGAGACGTAAACCAGCCATCATCACGGAATACATGCTGGCTGGCAGGTGTATCCCATTGCGTGTGCAAAAGCTCGTGTGCACAATCTTCGGACAAGTCACTGGCATGCAACCGGTGCCCGGACAAGTCATGAATTCGCGTGCCGTTTCCGGTGATCAGAAAACCGTCCAGTCCGATGTTCGCCAGAATATCTTTCATTTCGAGATAATGACGGCCGGTGGCAAACGTCAGTTTTACCGGCTTTTCAGCCAGCTGACGCAATGTTGCCAGTGTTTTTTCGCCCAGCGTGTGATCGGGTAAAAGCAGAGTGCCATCCATATCAAATGCAGCTAAACGGAACATATTTTCTCTCAGAAAAGGAATGATTTTCACCCTCAAAGTATGGACTGCGATTTGCGGAACTAATAGTGAACAGTTTGTGAATACTGTTCCGGTTTTAGCTCACACTCTGGCTCTTCGCTGCAAGCCAGCGCGCCATACGCACGATATGATGAACAGGATAATTCACAGCAAAAATAAGGTTCCGTATTTACCGTGCGCCTGCAAAACCGGCTTAATCAATTTCAGCGTTTATACCTGAAGACCGGACAAGTTCCGGTTCAGTTTACCGTGGCCGAACTGGCTGAGATTTTCTGTTGCAGTGAACGTCATACCCGAACGTTGCTGAAACACTTTCAGGATGCGGGCTGGATTGACTGGCAATCCCAAGCAGGTCGCGGGAAGCGTGCGTCACTTTGCTGCCTGAAAACCCCCGAAGAATTGCGGGGAGCCTGTTTGCAGGAGTTGCTGAAAAATGGCGAACATTCGGCCGCGTTGCAGCTAAGCCAGCTGGATCCGAGCCATCTCAATGCACTGCTGGCGCCGCATTTGGGCGGGCAATGGCAGGAAGATGCGCCCACGCTGCGTATACCCTATTATCGCCCTCTCCAGCCTTTAGATCCGCTGACGTTGACCGGCCGTGCCGAGCAACATCTTGCCCATACTATTCATGCAGGACTGACGCGTTTTATTCCGGGAAATTCAGCCCCCCGGCCCGATCTGGCCCATCACTGGCAAATCAGTAATAACGGCAAAACCTGGCAATTTTTCCTGCGTAGTCAGTTGTTCTGGCATAACGGAGAACCACTGAAGACCGCGCAATTAATGGCGCGCTTTGAACAACTGCAAAACTCACCGCGCAGTAAACATAATCTGGCTTGCGTGAGCAAATTGTCTCAGCCGCACGCACTTTGTCTGCAGTTTGATCTCGATAAACCCGATTACTGGCTGGCGCACCGGTTTGCCGACCTTAACTGCCTGTTATCCCATCCCGATAATCCACATATCGGCGCGGGTCCTTTTCGTCTGACTACCTTTTCACCTGAACTGATCAGGCTTGAACAACATACGTTGTACGCCTTACAGCATCCTTATCTGGCGGCTATTGAATTTTGGATCACACCGCAACTCTTTGCACAAAAAAGCAATGTCAGTTGCCAGCATCCGGTCAGGATCATTTTGGGTGAACAGGATGAATTATCGCGCGTGAAACCGGTCAGACGCAGCACCAGCCTGGGATTTTGCTACATCGCCGCCAATCTGAAACGTGGCGTATTGAATGAGGCTCAGGCGCGTAAAATCGTCCGTCTGATCCAGCGCAGCGGCATGCTGGATAATTTGCCTATCGATCATGATCTGGTGAAAGCCAGCAAAGAAATGCTGCCTGGCTGGCCAATACCTTTGCATGACGATGCTGATGTTCCATTGCCTGAAAAGCTGACATTGCTGTTTCACCCGCCGGTTGAATTTGAGCTGGTGGCGCAGGCACTAAAGGAAAAGCTGGCGGAAGAAGATTGTGCACTGGAGGTTAAATATCATGCCGGGCGACTTTGGGAAGATGATGCGCTGCTGGGCTGGGCCGATCTGCTTCTCGGTGATCGTTTGATTGGCGAATCTCCCGATGCCTCCCTGGAGAACTGGTTACAGCAAGATCCGCTCTGGCCGGGGATCCTGCGCGAAAAAGATTATGTTTGCCAGCAACAGCGCCTGGCCGCTATTCAGCAAATCCCGCTGGAGAACCATCGCTCGGACGAACTGCGCGATCATTTATTTCAGTGGATGCAGTCGGCCATCGTCACACCGTTGTTTAACTATCAGTATCAGGTCAGCGCACCACCGCGCATCAGCGGTGTGCAACTCACCGCATGGGGCTGGTTCGATTTCTGTCAGGCATGGGTTCCGCCGCCGCTGCCAACGGAAAGTGCCTGAAGGAGCTGTTTCACTACACTCCGGGGGTAAAGGAAAGTAACATTAGGACACTTTTACTGCCCGATGCGCAGTAAATTTCAGATAATGGTTTCAAACAACAGGTAATCAGAATGAAAAGAGCAGTGGTAGTTTTTAGCGGCGGACAAGATTCAACAACCTGTCTGATTCAGGCTCTGAAGCAATATGACGAAGTCCACTGCGTTACTTTCGATTATGGTCAGCGTCATCGTGCAGAAATCGAGATTGCACAAAAACTGTCTGTGGAACTGGGCGCACGTGCCCATAAAGTGCTGGATGTCGGATTGTTAAACGAACTGGCTGTCAGCAGCCTGACCCGCGATAACATTCCGGTGCCTAATTTTGGTGATGAAAACAACGGGGGCTTGCCGAGTACGTTCGTTCCCGGTCGTAATATTCTGTTCCTGACGCTGGCGGCCATTTATGCCTATCAGATCCAGGCAGAAGCCGTCATCACCGGCGTGTGTGAAACTGACTTCTCCGGTTATCCGGATTGCCGTGATGAATTCGTCAAGGCGCTGAACACGGCTGTGTCGCTGGGTCTGGCGCGCGATGTGCGTTTCGAAACGCCGCTGATGTGGCTCAATAAAGCCGAAACCTGGGCGCTGGCCGATTATTACCAGCAGTTGGATCTGGTTCGCCATAAAACGCTGACCTGCTACAACGGCATTGCTGGTGATGGTTGTGGTGAATGTGCAGCCTGTCATTTACGCGCTAATGGTTTGCAGCAATACCAGCAGGATAAAGCGGGCGTGATGACCAGCCTGAAGAAGAAAACCGGACTGCGTTAATTTTTCAGTTTTAATGTTTTGCCGGTAACGGGCGGCTTTCAACCGCCCGTTGGCGTATTCTTTTGACGGGAAAGTGATCTTGCGTAAGGGGAAACGATTAATCGTTTTCCAGTTCCAGTTCACGTAACCGCTCGAGCAATTCCCCTTCCAGCGGCAGCGCTTTTTGCGTACGCAAATCGATACACACGAACGTCAGCGTCGCATCCGCAACCACATCACCTTCACACGTGACAACCTGCTCGAGAACACCACTGCGCCCGTTCAGCTGTTGCAAACTGCTGTCAATGCGCAATACATCCCCCAATACCGCAGGCTTGCGGTAATTGATGTTGATATTCACCACGATGAAGGCAATCTTGTTCTGGCTCATCCACTGGAAACCTGACTGATTGTCGAGCCATTCCCAGCGCGCTGTTTCAAGAAATTCCAGATAACGCGCGTTGTTTACGTGCTGATAAACGTCAATGTGGAAACCGCGAACTTTAATGAACGTATGCATAATCGTTAAGAAACTCCTGATAGTCGTCTGAGGCTTACAACCAAACTGGTCAGATGTCTCTAGAGATTAGCAGAAGAAAACGGCGGCAACCGTTAAGGGATCACCGCCGCGACATCCGTCACAATTTCAGACGGTCCTTGTTACGTTCAAACAATGCAGCACCAATTCCCGGAACTTCACGCAATTGTTCGATATCCGTAAATTGCCCAAGATCTTCGCGGTAACTGACGATGGCTTGCGCTTTTTTCATCCCTACCCCGTTCATCACATTGGCAAATTCTTCCGCAGTCGCCGTGTTGATGCTTACGGTACTTTCATCGGTCACTGCCACTTGTTCCTTTTTCACTTGCGGGCCAGTGACTTTGCTGGCTGCCGTCGCTGGCGCAGTCGTCGTGGTCGCCACGCTGCTGGCCGCATTGGGCGCGGCCTGCAACATGACCGGTAGTGTGGAAAGTCCCAGAGCGAGAGCTAACGAAAGTGAGGTGATGCCTAATTTTTTCATGCTGTATCCTCCATGTGTTTGACAGCACGGAGAGAATGCATCAGGCAGAGAAAGCGGACAATGGGCAACATTCAAATGTGGAAAAGGCCGCGGAAGCGGCCTTTTGTTTGTTGCAACGCGTTGCAAAACTTTGCGGCGTTTACTGGTTTTGTGCAGCAGAACCGTATTTGATTTTCGCTTCCTGACGCAGGTTGGTCAGCAGCGAATCAAAGGCCACATTCGAGGACGTCTGTTGCATTTCCTGATTGAAACGTGCTGTATCAGCGGCAGGAATGGTACCCGGCGTCACCGCATTCAGTTTGACCAGTACACTGTTGCCTTTATCGTCCTGAGTCAGCCCATAAACCGGTTGGTCTTTCTGAGGATGAGGCAGTGCGTAAACGTTTTCTTCGAATGCAGAAGGCTGCTGGCTACGCTGTACTTTCTGGACGGCACCAAATGTCAGGCCGGCAGCTTTGATGGCGTCATCGCCTTTGCCTTCTTTCAACGCGGTCAGCAGTTTCTCACCTTCCATACGCGCCTGATCCTGTGCTTTCTGCCGTTTCACCAGCGTCGTCACCTGATCTTTCACGTCAGCGAAAGGTTTAACCCCTTCAGCTTTGTGCGCATCCACGCGAACTACAAAGGCGCGGTCACCATCAACGGTAATAATGTCTGAGTTACTGCCAGAAGAACCGTCCTGACCAATCAGGCCGCCGTCGAAAATCGCCTGTACGACAGGTTTGAAATTGATACCTGCCGGGATTTGATTCTGAGTGAACCAATCTGTGTGAACCGCTTTCGTACCGGCAACATCTTCAGCAGAAGCCAGAGATTCGTTGTCATTGGTTGCCGCTTCGCTGACTTTCTGTTGCAGCGCGTAGTAGGCATCCAATGATTTCTCTTGTTTGAGCTTGTCGGCAATCGTGTTGCGAACGTCAGCTAACGGTTTGACCTGCTCAGGCGTCACGTCATCAAGGCGCAAAATGAAGAAACCGCTGTCCGATTTAATCACACCAGACACCTGACCTTTGGTGGTCAGATTGGCATTTTTAAATTCTGGTAACGTCGTTTCAGGCTCCATCCAGCCGAGGTCACCACCTTGTCTGGCACTCAGCGCATCGGTCGATTTGGTCTTAGCCAGTTCCGCGAAATCGGTGCCTTTTTTCAGCTCGGCAGCCACTGCGTCAGCATCGGCCTGAGATTTCAGAACAATGACACTGTAGCGACGGCGTTCAGGCTGACCAAATTCGCTTTTATGCTGGTCGTAATAGGCGCTGATATCCGCATCCGTCACGTTAGTTTTCCCCTGCATGGCCGCTGCATCCATTTCGATGTAGCTGACTTTCACCTGTTCAGGCGAGAGGAAACTGTTTTTATTCTGGTCGTAGAATGCCTGCAATTCAGCGTCAGTGACCTGCTGTTTAGCTGCCAGCGCATCGGTATCCAATGTGGCAGTCTGCACATCACGACTTTGCAGAATCAACCCACCTAGAGATTTGCTTTCCACTGGCAAAACGAAATCGGACTGACCGTAGGCTTGCTCAAGTTGCTGACTGATTAACTGTTGTTTCATCAACTGCGCAAAGTTATCCGCGGTGTATCCCATACCCTGGATGCTTTGCAGATATTTAGCATTGTCGAAACGGCCATCAGTCTGGAATTGCGGAGTCGCAAAAATCGCGTCTTTGATCTGCTGATCGCTGACGGTAATGCCTAATTTTTTGGAATACTGATCCAGCAACGTGACGTCAATCAGGTTGCTCAGGGATTCCTGGCGTAATTGCTGCATATAACCGTCGCTGCCCGCAAGCGCAGAGAATTGATCTCCAAGCTGCTGTTGCAAGCGGCTACGCTGGTTTTGAACTGCCTGTTCCAGCTGAGCACGTCCTATTTCCTGACCATTCACTTTCGCTGCATAGTCGCCTGAACCGCCGATCAGGTAGTTGCCTACCCCTGTCAAAATAAAGGACAGAATAATCAGGGCCAGAATGATTTTGAGCACGACGTGATTGGCGGCCGCGCGTAAATTGTCCATCATAGTGTGGCAACACTCCGCTGTAATAAAAAAAGCGCACCGTTTTCGATGCGCCTTGTATCTTACCTTACCAGCCCGATGACGTCAGGTTATTGTTTAACAACCAGACCTGAATGAAAAGCATCAGTGATGCGCCTCACACAGTTTCGACGTCAGTCTGCGGGTAATTAACCGTTAACGGCATCTTTCAGCGCTTTACCTGCACGGAAGCCCGGCACTTTAGCGGCTGCAATGCTGATTTCTTTACCGGTCTGTGGGTTACGACCAGTACGTGCTGAACGCTCGCGAACGGAGAAAGTACCAAAACCAACCAGAGCTACTTCATCCCCAGCTTTCAGGGTGTCAGTGACAGATGCAAGAACAGCATCTAAAACACGTCCCGCTGCGGCTTTAGAAATATCAGCACCGGCAGCAATTTTGTCGATCAATTGTGACTTATTCACTCTTATCATCCCCTCTTAAAATTCGTTCATCACGGCGCATTTTCCCTGCAGACGTGACCGCGCTGCTGTTATATCAATCTTGTCAGAGTGATGCAAGCGACTGAAAGCAGCCTGAAACCCTTTGACCGTTCACTAAGTTAACGGCACAAAAAAAAGCTGGCAAGTGAGATTTCACCTGCCAGCCTGAGTTTTATTCAACTGTGTAAGCTGAGGTCACTATTTTGCTGCCACCGGCAATGCACCGTAAGCCGGATTTTGCAGTGCGATGTTGAGAACATCATCAATGCGTTTTACCGGATGGATCTCAAGATCTGCCAGCACGTTCGCCGGAATTTCTTCCAGATCACGTTTGTTGTCGTCCGGGATCAGAACCACTTTGATGCCACCACGATGGGCCGCCAGCAGCTTTTCTTTCAGACCACCGATTGGCAGAACCAGACCACGCAGTGTGATCTCACCGGTCATCGCAACATCCGCACGAACCGGGTTACCCGTCAGACAAGACACCAGCGCGGTACACATGGCAATACCGGCACTCGGGCCATCTTTCGGCGTTGCCCCTTCGGGTACGTGAACGTGAATATCACGTTTTTCGTAGAAGTCAGGGTTGATACCCAGTTTGTCTGCGCGTGAACGGACAACCGTCAGTGCAGCCTGAATGGATTCCTGCATGACTTCACCGAGAGAACCGGTGTAAGTCAGCTTACCTTTGCCCGGTACGCAGGCCGTTTCGATGGTCAGCAATTCACCGCCCACTTCGGTCCACGCCAGACCAGTAACCTGGCCCACCCGGTTTTCGGTATCAGCACGGCCATAATCGACCTTCTGCACGCCGAGGAAATCTTTCAGGTTGTCGCCGTTAATTTCAATGTGCTTGATGTCTTTATCCATCAGCAATTGCTTAACCGCTTTACGGCACAGTTTCGACAACTCACGTTCCAGACTACGTACACCCGCTTCACGGGTATAGAAACGGATGATGCCAGTTATTGCGCTGTCATCCACAGTCAGTTCGTTCTTCTTAAGCGCATTACGTTCAAGCTGTTTCGGCAACAGGTGCTGTTTGGCGATGTTCAGTTTTTCGTCTTCGGTATAACCGGAAAGACGGATCACTTCCATACGGTCCAGCAGCGGAGCCGGGATGTTCATCGAGTTCGAGGTCGCCACAAACATCACATCTGACAGGTCGTAATCGACTTCCAGATAGTGATCGTTGAACGCCACGTTCTGTTCCGGATCCAATACTTCCAGCAAGGCAGAAGCCGGATCGCCACGCATATCCGATGACATCTTGTCGATTTCATCAAGCAGGAACAGCGGGTTTTTAACCCCCACTTTCGCCATTTTCTGGATCAGTTTGCCCGGCATGGAACCGATATAGGTACGACGGTGACCACGGATTTCCGCTTCATCACGTACGCCACCCAACGCCATACGAACATACTGACGGCCAGTCGCGCGTGCGATTGACTGACCCAGTGAGGTTTTACCCACACCCGGAGGCCCGACCAGACACAGGATTGGGCCTTTGATTTTGCTGACGCGACTCTGCACGGCGAGGTATTCCAGAATGCGGTCTTTGACACGCTCCAGACCATAATGGTCAGTATCCAGAACTTCCTGTGCTTTGATCAGGTCTTTTTTCACTTTGCTGCGGGCATTCCATGGCACCTGAAGCATCCAGTCGATATATCCACGGACAACCGTAGCTTCGGCGGACATCGGCGACATCATTTTCAGTTTTTGCAGCTCAGCTTCGGTTTTTTCACGCGCATCTTTCGGCATTTTGGCCGCTTCGATTTTGCGTTTCAGCGCCTCGTGCTCGTCAGGCGTGTCATCCATTTCGCCTAGTTCTTTCTGAATCGCTTTCATTTGCTCATTCAGATAGTACTCGCGCTGACTTTTCTCCATCTGTTTTTTGACACGATTGCGAATGCGTTTCTCAACCTGCAACAGGTCAATTTCCGATTCCATCATCGCCATCAAATATTCCAGACGCTCGGTGATATCAAACATTTCCAGTACAGATTGTTTGTCAGCGAGTTTCAGTGGCATATGTGCCGCGATGGTGTCAGCCAGACGTGCAGCATCTTCAATGCTGTTCAGCGAAGTCAGCACTTCCGGCGGGATCTTTTTGTTCAGCTTGATGTAGCCTTCAAACTGATTAATTGCAGTACGCACCAGAACTTCCTGCTCGCGTTCATCCACGGCCGGAGATTCCAGGTACTCCGCCTGGGCAGCAAAATGCTCGCCACTGTCAGAAAGTGTCGTAATACGCGCGCGTTGTAACCCTTCCACCAGCACTTTTACCGTGCCATCCGGGAGCTTCAGCATTTGTAATATTGAGGCAACCGTACCCACGGAGAAGAGATCATTAACGCCCGGCTCATCTGTTGAGGCTTCTTTCTGCGCCACCAGCATGATTTTTTTGTCGTGATCCATCGCAGCTTCGAGGCATCGAATCGATTTTTCCCTGCCAACAAACAACGGGATCACCATGTGCGGATAAACCACCACATCGCGCAGAGGCAATACGGGGATTTCTATGCGTTCAGAACGCTCAGGGTTCATAGAGCTCTCTCTTAGTTTAGCTTCCGCCAGGTTAAGGAAATCTCGTGAAACACGAGTCAGACGGGTTTCAGCAAGTCGTTAACTGAGTATATGGGGATGAATGTCCGACATTCAACGATAAGAATGTGCGAAAAAAAAATGGGGGACAAAATCCCCCATTTCGTGGCTAACTCTCTGGATAGATTGGCTAATTATTCGCCAGATGCTTGTTGTGCTTCCGGCTTGCCATAAATCATCAGAGGCTCTGACTGACCCGCAATCACGGATTCATCAATAACCACTTTCTCGACATCTTCGAGAGACGGCAGATCATACATGGTATCCAGCAATGCCGCTTCCACAATGGAACGCAGGCCACGCGCACCGGTTTTACGGATCATGGCTTTTTTGGCAATGGCCGTCAGCGCTTCATCCCGGAATTCCAGTTCAACGCCTTCGAGATTAAACAATGCCTGATATTGCTTAGTCAGGGCATTTTTCGGCTCTTTCAGGATTTGAATCAGGGCTTCTTCATTGAGCTCACTCAGAGTCGCCACCACTGGCAGACGACCTATGAACTCTGGGATCAGACCAAATTTAATCAAATCTTCGGGTTCAGCCTGAGCCAGTAACTGACCTTCAGTCGCTTTCTGCTCTTTGCCTTTCACTTCAGCGCCGAAACCGATACCGGTATTCGTATTGATACGCTGTCCAATCACTTTATCCAGGCCGGCAAAAGCACCGCCACAGATAAACAGGATTTTCGAAGTATCAACCTGCAAGAATTCCTGCTGCGGATGCTTACGTCCGCCTTGCGGTGGAACAGCAGCCACGGTGCCTTCAATAAGTTTCAGCAGTGCCTGCTGTACACCTTCACCGGACACATCACGCGTGATCGATGGGTTGTCAGACTTGCGGGAAATCTTGTCAATTTCATCAATGTAAACAATGCCGCGTTGCGCTTTCTGTACGTCGTAGTCACATTTCTGCAGCAGTTTCTGAATGATATTTTCGACGTCCTCACCCACATAACCGGCTTCGGTCAGCGTGGTAGCATCGGCCATGGTAAATGGCACATCCAGGAAACGCGCCAGGGTTTCAGCCAGCAGCGTTTTGCCGCTACCGGTCGGCCCGATCAGCAGGATGTTACTCTTGCCTAATTCGATACCGTTGCTGGTATCGCCATTACGCAGGCGCTTATAGTGGTTGTAGACCGCCACTGCCAGCACTTTTTTTGCAGGTTCCTGGCCGATAACATAATCGTCAAGGTGCTGACGGATTTCATGCGGCGTCGGTAATGCACTGCGTTCACGGTGTGGCGCGACTTCTTTGATCTCTTCGCGAATAATGTCATTACATAAATCGACACATTCATCGCAGATATACACTGACGGCCCGGCAATCAGCTTACGAACTTCATGCTGGCTTTTGCCGCAAAAAGAGCAGTACAGCAGCTTTCCTGAACCGTCTTTGCGCTTATCTGTCATCAGTAAACCTCTTCTCTGGTATCAGTCCCGCAGCGTAACAATAACACCACGACACGACTATATTACACAACAGCCGCATGATTGGCTGATGTCTGTTCATTCCTGTTATGACTCATTGCTTGCAGGACTTCAGTAACTCAAGCCCTGCCTTTGAGACGTCCGTATGAGTATAACTATAGACCATCAGCCCGGCAGAAATAAGCCGTCAGGCGCGATGGGTAAATACGGAGTCTACTAACCCGTACTGTACAGCCTCATCAGCGGACAGGAAACGGTCACGCTCAGTGTCACGCTCTATTTCTTCAAGAGATTTGCCCGTATGTTTCGCCATCAGCTCATTCATACGAGATTTCACTTTCAGAATTTCTTTAGCGTGGATCTCAATATCCGTCGCCTGGCCCTGGAAACCGCCCAGTGGCTGGTGGATCATCACACGGGAATTTGGCAGGCAGAAGCGTTTGCCTTCGGCACCTGCTGTTAACAGGAATGCGCCCATTGAACAGGCTTGTCCCATACAAATCGTGCTGACATCCGGTTTGATGAACTGCATGGTGTCATAAATCGACATACCGGCAGTGATCACGCCGCCCGGTGAGTTGATATACAAATAAATGTCTTTTTCCGGACTTTCTGCTTCCAGGAACAGCATCTGGGCAACAATCAGGTTAGCCATATGGTCTTCAACCTGACCGGTCAGGAAGATGATACGTTCCTTAAGCAGACGGGAGAAAATATCGTATGAACGCTCGCCCCGTGAAGTTTGCTCAACCACCATGGGTACCAACGCCATGTTTGGTGCAAATTGCTCTCTTTCACCACTGTATGACATAACCGTCTCCTAATAGATTCTGTTTGGCGCTATTTAAAATCGATTCTACTTGAGATAGGCACACATGACTATGCTCAAGCGGCCAAGTCGCCATTTACACGCCTGACGGTGTTTATCAGTCAGATTTTAACTACAAATTTACCTGGGTTAGCTCTTATCAATTGGGGGAATTGCCCCCTTTTTCAAGCCTGCAGTGATATTTCTTTTTTGGCGTGCCCCCTGAGCCAGTAAAAAGCCATCCTGAGGGTGTCAGTCAACAGTTTCTACGTGGGCTGTGCTTTATATTGATAAATATAGTGCAAAAACAACAGCCAAAACAAAAATACCTGATTTTCAGGAAATAAAAAGCCCGCAGTAAAAACCGCGGGCTTTGGAAGCAAACCTGTAAACAGGTTCAGCAACGTGCATTACAATTATGCAGGTTGAGTCTGGTTCATCAGTTCAGTAAAGGTAGTGGCTTTTTCAGTCACTTTCGCTTTAGACAACAGAGTTTCGACCGCTTGTTCTTCCAGTGCGACGTTACGCATGTTGTTCATCAGCTCTTTGTTTTTGCTGTAGAACTCAACAACTTCCTGTGGATCTTCGTACGCAGAAGCCATTTCTTCGATCAGTGCTTTAACGCGATCTTCATCAGCTTTCAGTTCGTGCTGGCTGATGACCTCGCCCAGCAACAAACCAACAACGACGCGACGTTTAGCTTGCTCTTCAAACAATTCGCGTGGCAGTTCCAGCGCTTGTTTTTCGTTGCCGCCAAAACGTTGTGCAGCCTGACGACGCAGAACATCCACTTCGCCGTCGATCAGTGCAGATGGCACGTCGATTTCGTTAGCGCTGACCAGACCGTCGATTGCCTGAGTTTTGATGCGGTTACGAACAGCACCTTTCAGCTCGCGTTCCATGTTTTTACGCACTTCAGCACGCAGACCTTCAACAGAACCATCAGCCACGCCGAAACGTTTGATGAATTCAGGGGTCAGTTCTGGCAACTCACGCTCTTCTACTTTCTTCAAAGTAATCGCGAACTTAGCCGCTTTACCTTTCAGGTTTTCAGCATGGTAATCTTCCGGGAAGTTCACGTCGATGGTGAATTCTTCACCGGCTTTGTGACCCACCAGACCGTCTTCGAAGCCTGGGATCATGCGGCCCTGGCCCATAGCCAGTACGAAATCAGAAGCTTTGCCGCCTTCGAATTCTTCACCGTCGATGGAACCGGAGAAATCTACAGTCACGCGGTCTTCAGCAGTGGCCGCAGCATCAGTTTCCTTCCAGTCCGCTTGTTGCTTACGCAGAGTTTCCAGCATGGTATCAACATCAGCGTCGTTAACTTCAACAACCGGTTTTTCAACCTCGATGTTTTCCAGATCTTTCAGCTCAACTTCCGGGTACACTTCAAATTCTACGGAGAAGTTAAAGTCTTCACCCTGCTTGTACTCACCCGGGATGTAGTTAGGTGCGCCAGCTGGATTGATTTTTTCTTTGATGATCGCATCAACGAAATTGCGTTGCATCAGATCACCCAGTACGTCCTGACGTACTGACGCGCCGTAACGCTGTTCAATGATGTGGCTTGGTACTTTGCCTTTACGGAAGCCGTCAATACGTACTTTTTTAGAGACGTTGATCAGTTCACTGCTCACTGCTTTTTCAATGCTTTCAGCAGGAACAGTAATCGTTACGCGGCGCCCAAGGCCTTGAGTGGTTTCAACAGAAACTTGCATCTTGTTACCTCAAAAAAAAATCACAGTGCTCGGTCAACTCCAGAAGTCGTTCTCAAGATGAGCGCAAACTTACCTTGAAAACGACTTCTAAGAACCGGGACAGTTCTGTATCAGAACGTAGCCCTGTATTCGAGAGCGTCCGAAACCATTCCGGAAAAATTAGACGCGACATTATAGCGGCGCATACGCATTGAGTCGAGGACGGTCTCTGTTGCGCGGGAGGGAAACTCACACGGGACTCGATCCTTCGAAAAATGCGGTCATTCAGAGGCATAAACCTCGTGCCGTCAGTCCGTCAGAAGAAAAACAAAAACGGCCCGCAGGCCGTTTCTTGAAATTCGCATCTACTAATACCGCATCTGGCAAGGAAAGTTCCAGTGTTACCGCGTCAAATGCCGATATTTATGCCTTTTGTGAATCAGATCGCGACTGTCAGGCCATGGTGCCCGCGCCGCGACACGGCGGTGAAGCTGGCACCGTATCCTGTAAGCCTTCCCATTCTTTCAGGGTATACGTGTGCAAAGCCAGCGCATGCACGCTGCCTGCCAGCTCCTCCGTTAATCTCCCATAGATGGCACGATGACGCGCCAGGAAACGCTCCCCGATAAACTTATCCGACACCATGACCACTTTAAAATGGCTCTCGGAGCCTGCCGGGACATTATGACGATAGCTTTCGTCAGTCACTTCCAGAAACGCAGGTTCAAATGCTTCAACTAATTTTGCTTCTATTTGCTCACGAATCATAGCAATCTCCTTACACCGCATCAGCAGAGAACTGCGCCTGTCTGGTACACCTATCTCTTTATAATGATAGGCGGCTTTCCAGATTCTACGCACGCCAGAACAATAAATTTCTGCTGCAGATTGATAAAAATGGCGCTCAGTCTGTCAAAGAAACTGCCGCTTCGCTACGGATGGCGTCAGCAGCCCGCGGTTTTACTGCGACTTTGCTGAAAAAAAACGCGAAAAACACGCTTTTCCGGATTGTTGGGACTTCCCCCGGCAAATGGCAATGTTATGATGTCGGCAAATTTTTGAGCACTATTCCCTTCTTAATATTGAGAAAATACACATGCTAAAGAAAATTATTTTCCCTGTTCTGGCACTGTTCATGCTGGCCGGTTGCGCCACCAGCACTAACACCCTGGACGTTTCACCGAAAATTGTTCTGCCTTCACAAGATCCAACGCTTCAGGGCATCACTATCAGCATCAACGGTGCTGACCAGCGTCAGGATCAGGCACTGGCAAAAGTGAACCGCGATGGGCAGTTGATTTCCCTGACACCGTCACGCGATCTGCGTTTCCTGTTGCAGGAATCACTGGAGAAACAAATGACCGCCAGAGGTTACATGGTGGGGGCTGACGGCGCGGTTGATTTGCAAATTGTGGTGAACAACCTGTATGCAGATGTTCAGGAAGGTAATCTGCGTTATAACATCACCACTAAAGCCGACATCTCCATCATCGCGACGGCGAAGAACGGCAGCAAGCAGGTGAAAAACTACCGCTCGACATATAACGTTCAGGGCGCACTGTCTGCGACTAACGCAAAAATTACCAACGCAGTTAACACCACACTGGGCGATGTCATCAGTGACATGGCGTCAGACACCAGCATCAGTGACTTCATCAAAGCGAATGCCCGTTAAGTTCAGCTGAAGTTTGCGTGATGAATTCTGCCCGGCTCGTCCGGGCAGAATGCTTTTTAAGGCCAGTGATTATCTTTCCTGAAATGCATCCCTTCCTTTATTATGCGTATGCGCCACTCTCTCAACGGTTCGCAGGAACACAATTTTCATGATCAGTCAGTACTTTAAAATTTTCACGCAACGCAATACGGTCATTTTACTGCTTCTGGGCTTCGCTTCCGGTTTACCCCTGGCGCTGACGTCCGGCACGTTGCAGGCGTGGATGACGGTCGAAAATGTTGACCTGAAAACCATCGGTATTTTTTCGCTGGTAGGTCAGGCCTACGTGTTCAAGTTCTTATGGTCACCGATGATGGACCGTTACACGCCTTCTTTTCTCGGGCGCAGACGCGGATGGCTGATCCTGACGCAGTTGTTGCTGGTCCTGGCGATTTTCGCGATGGGTTTTATGGACCCTTCAAAAGATTTATTCTGGCTCGCCGCGCTGGCCGTACTGATTGCATTCGCCTCGGCGTCGCAGGACATCGTTTTTGACGCGTATAAAACCGATTTACTGCCACCGGAAGAACGCGGAAATGGTGCCGCCGTGTCAGTTCTGGGTTACCGCCTGGCAATGCTGGTCTCCGGCGGACTGGCATTATGGCTGGCTGATCGGTATCTCGGCTGGCAGCATATGTACTGGCTGATGGCAGGTATGATGCTCATCGGCGTTCTCGCCACCCTGTTGTCGCCGGAGCCTGAAAACACCCAACCAGCTCCGCGTACCATGGAGATGGCCGTCGTCGCACCGCTGAAAGACTTTTTTGGCCGCAACAATGCCTGGCTGATTTTGCTGCTCATCGTGATGTACAAGATGGGCGATGCGTTTGCAGGAAGCCTGAGTACAACATTTTTGATCCGTGGCGTCGGTTTTGATGCGGGGGAGGTCGGGCTGGTAAATAAAACGCTCGGGCTAATGGCAACCATCATCGGTGCATTGTTTGGCGGAATGTTAATGCAGCGTCTGAGCTTGTTCCGCGCCCTGATGTTATTCGGGATTTTGCAGGCTGTTTCTAATGCCGGTTACTGGATCCTCGCCATCACCGATAAAGATTTAACCACTATGGGCGCGGCGATTTTCTTTGAAAACCTGTGTGGCGGTATGGGGACGGCAGCGTTCGTGGCACTCCTGATGACGCTGTGTAATCGCTCATTCTCTGCCACCCAGTTTGCGCTGCTTTCAGCATTGTCTGCCGTGGGCCGCGTGTATGTCGGGCCGATTGCCGGATGGTTCGTTGAAGCTTATGGCTGGCCGTGGTTTTATCTTTTCTCGATTGTAGCAGCGCTGCCCGGTTTACTGCTGCTGGCAGTTTGCCGGCAGACCCTCGAATACACCCAAAATACAGACAGTTTCCTGCCGCGCATTCACTTTGCCGCCCCGTATCGCTGGGCATTACGTTGCATGCTGACGGGAAGCTTGTTATTGATACTCTGGCTGATCACGCTGATTGTCGACAGTATGGGCTGGGCATCCTGGCAAAGGCTGGCGACAACCTTGTTAGAAACGGGAGCAGTTATTTGCCTGACTGGCGTTATTTTAGGCAGTCTGCTCGATTTTTTATCTCTGCGCCGTACTGCACGTTCCTGATTTACCGCCATTCATTCGAAATGAATGGCGCGTTTCATTTAACAAATGATCTATAAATAGGACGCAATAAATTAAATTCAGAAAAAATAATATTTTCCGGGATAGTTTTTCTTTCGGGCTTTTCATGCATTTTATTTCACCTGCTTTATACATTAATTTAACATTAATTAAACGTATCGATGAGATATCGCACGACAATTATAATGTCAAAATCTGTCACCCCTTGTTTTTCATCACTATAGAAAAAAATCCATACGCAACATATTGTTGCCCACTGTAAATTGTCACGATCCGTGACATGTGTGACTGCGTTAACATAAAGTGTCAACAGCGCTTTGACACTTGTTTAAGCGTGTTTACAGTCCTGCAACCTTCCCGTAAAATGCCCGCACACCTGAAGCGACAATAGAGCCCTAGTTATTGAGGTCGTTAGATGAGACTTAAGAAATACAATAAAAGTATTGGGATGTTGTCCTTATTTGCCTCCGCGGTAATGTTGAGCGGTTGCAATACGGCATTGATGGATCCCAAGGGAGCAATTGGACTTGAGCAGAGAACGCTGATTTTAACCGCTATCGGTTTAATGCTGATCGTTGTTATACCAGTTATTATCATGGCGTTTGCCTTTGCCTGGAAGTATCGCGCTTCCAATACAAAAGCAAAATACAGTCCTGATTGGTCCCACTCCAACAAAATTGAAGCCGTCGTCTGGACAGTTCCAATTATTATCATTGCCATCCTGGCAACGATTACCTGGAAAACCACCCACTCGCTTGATCCGTTCAAGCCAATCGTGACTGACCAAAAACCGATGACGGTTGAAGTCGTTTCTCTGGACTGGAAATGGTTGTTCATTTATCCAGAACAAGGCATCGCGACCGTTAACGAACTGGTTATTCCTAAAGATGTGCCTGTTCAGTTCAAAGTCACTTCAGACTCTGTGATGAACTCGTTCTTCATTCCTCAGTTAGGCGGGCAGATTTATGCGATGGCCGGTATGCAAACTCAGCTGCATTTGATTGCAAATGAAGCGGGTACGTATAAAGGCATTTCAGCAAGCTTCAGCGGCCGCGGCTTCTCAGGTATGAAGTTCAACACAATTGCGACTCCAACCCGTGCCGATTTCGACACCTGGGTAGCAAAAGTGAAAAGTGCACCGAACCAGCTGGCTACCACTGATGACTTCAACAAACTGGCTGCACAGAGCATCGACAACCCGGTCGAATACTTCTCTGTTGCAAAACCTGGTTTGTTTAAAGAAATCATTGGCAAATACTCCATGCATGACATGAAGGCAGCGCCAGAAGGTCACACCATGCCAATGCCGGCAGGCGCTGACATGAAAGGCATGGATATGGGTGGACAGTCTCACGCAGCCGGAGCCGAGGAATAAACGATGTTCGGAAAATTAACGCTTGATTCGGTTCCGTATCATGAACCGATTATCATGGTCACAGTTGCCGCGATTATTATCGGTGGCCTGGCAGTAGTTGCCGGCATCACCTATTTCGGTAAGTGGAAATATCTGTGGACCGAGTGGCTGACCTCCGTCGACCACAAAAAATTAGGTATCATGTATATCATTCTGGCCTTCGTCATGCTTCTGCGTGGCTTTGCCGATGCCATCATGATGCGTAGCCAGCAGGTGCTTGCCTCTGCGGGCGAGCCGGGCTTCCTTCCTCCTCATCACTACGACCAAATCTTTACCGCGCACGGCGTGATCATGATCTTCTTCATGGCGATGCCTTTCGTAATCGGTCTGATGAACGTGGTTGTTCCTTTGCAAATCGGTGCGCGCGACGTTGCGTTCCCGTTCCTGAACAACGTGAGCTTCTGGTTTACCGCCGCGGCTGTTGTGCTGATCAACATCTCTTTGGGTGTGGGTGAGTTCGCACAGACCGGCTGGTTAGCTTATCCGCCACTGTCAGGTAAGGAATACAGTCCGGGGGTCGGGGTAGATTACTGGATCTGGAGTCTCCAGATATCCGGTGTCGGGACCTTGCTGACCGGTGTTAACTTCTTTGCGACCATCCTGAAGATGCGCGCACCCGGTATGCCGCTGATGAAAATGCCGGTATTTACCTGGGCCGCACTGTGCACCAACGTGTTGATTATCGTGTCCTTCCCGATTCTGACCGTGACTGTTGCACTGCTGACTTTAGACCGTTATCTGGGCACCCATTTCTTCACGAATGATATGGGCGGCAACATGATGATGTACATCAACCTGATTTGGGCCTGGGGCCATCCGGAAGTGTACATTTTGGTTCTGCCAGTATTCGGTGTGTTCTCAGAAGTTACCGCAACCTTCTCCAAAAAACGTCTGTTCGGTTACACCTCGCTGGTATGGGCAACCATCGCCATCACGGTGTTGTCGTTCATCGTTTGGTTGCACCACTTCTTCACCATGGGTTCTGGCGCCAACGTCAATGCCTTCTTCGGCATCATGACGATGATCATTTCTATCCCGACCGGGGTAAAAATCTTCAACTGGCTGTTCACCATGTATCAGGGCCGTATCACGCTCAACGCAGCGATGCTGTGGACTGTTGGCTTCATCATCACCTTCTCTGTGGGTGGTATGACCGGTGTTCTGCTGGCGGTTCCGGGTGCTGACTTCGTGCTGCACAACAGCCTGTTCCTGATTGCCCACTTCCATAACGTTATTATCGGTGGTGTGGTCTTCGGTTGCTTCGCAGGTCTGACTTACTGGTTCCCTAAATCCTTCGGCTTCACGCTGAACGAAAAATGGGGTGTGCGTTCATTCTGGTTCTGGATCATCGGCTTCTTCGTTGCGTTCATGCCACTGTACGTCCTCGGCTTCATGGGCATGACCCGTCGTGTCAGCCAGAACATCGATCCTGAGTTCCACCCGCTGCTGGTTGTTGCGGCATGCGGTGCTGCACTGATTGCCTGCGGTATCCTCTGCCAGCTGATCATGATCTTTGTTTCCGTTCGCGACCGCGACCAGAACCGTGATCTGACCGGTGACCCATGGGGCGCACGTACTCTGGAGTGGTCAACCTCTTCTCCTCCTCCGTTCTACAACTTCGCTATCGTGCCGCAAATTCACGACCGTGATGAGTTCTGGGACATGAAAGAGAAAGGCACCGCTTACAAGCAGCCTGCTAAATATGAACCGATTCATATGCCACGTAACAGCGGCGCCGGTTTCATCATCGCTATGCTGAGTCTGGTTTGTGGTTTCGCGTTAATCTGGGATATCTGGTGGCTGGCCGCGGTGAGCTTCATTGCACTGGCTGCGACCTGGATTGCGAAAAGCTTCGACGAAGATGTTGATTACTACGTGCCAGTTGAAGAAGTGGAACGTATTGAAAACCAACATTATGAACAAATCCGTAAAGCAGGTGTGAAACATGGCAACTGATACTCTGACTCACCACGATGAGGCCCATGCTGAGCATGGGCACCACGATGCAGGTGCAACCAAAGTCTTCGGCTTCTGGATCTACCTGATGAGTGACTGCATATTGTTTGCGAGCCTGTTCGCAACTTATGCAGTACTGGTAAACGGGACCGCTGGCGGTCCCTCTGGTAAAGACATTTTTGAACTGCCGTTCGTACTGGTAGAAACCTTCTGCCTGTTGTTCAGTAGTATCACTTACGGCTTTGCGATGCTGGGCATGAACAAAGGTAACAAAGCAGCGGTTAACGGCTGGTTGTTCCTGACTTTCCTGTTCGGTTTAGGCTTCATCGGGATGGAACTCTATGAATTCCATCACCTGATTGCTGAAGGCTATGGTCCGCAGCGCAGTGGTTTCCTGTCTGGCTTCTTTGCGCTGGTCGCCACCCACGGTCTGCACGTGACCTGTGGTCTGATTTGGATCCTGACCATGATGGTTCAGGTTTCACGTCGCGGTCTGACTGAAGTCAACAAAACCCGTCTGATGTGTCTGAGCCTGTTCTGGCACTTCCTGGACGTGGTGTGGATCTGCGTGTTTACCGTTGTTTATCTGATGGGAGCAATGTAATGAGTCATTCTGCTACTTCCCATGGTGGCGCAAGCCACGGCAGCCTGAAGTCATACGCTATTGGCTTCATCTTGTCGGTTATCCTGACGGTGATCCCGTTTGCCATGGTCATGACCGACACGGCGTCACATTCACTGATTCTGGGTACTGTGGTTGCTTCCGCGATCATCCAGATCGTTGTCCATCTGGTGTTCTTCCTGCACATGAATACGTCGTCGGAAGAGCGCTGGAACCTGGTGGCACTTCTGTTCACCGCTGTGATTATCTTTATCGTCGTTGTGGGCTCATTGTGGATTATGTATAACCTCAACCTCAATATGATGGTCAGTTAAAGAGCCGAGCTGCACGTGATGATTAAGCAATACCTGCAAGTAACGAAACCAGGAATTATTTTCGGCAACTTAATTTCTGTCATCGGGGGATTTCTCCTTGCTGCCAAAGGCAGCATCGACTTCCCACTCTTTCTCGCCACACTGGTGGGTGTTTCGCTGGTTGTCGCATCGGGTTGTGTCTTTAACAACTTTATCGACCGCGACATCGACCGGATCATGGAAAGAACGAAGAACCGGGTCCTGGTGAAAGGGCTTATTCCGCCGAAAACAAGCCTGGTTTACGCGACCATTCTGGGTATTGCGGGCTTTGCGTTGTTGTATATCGGAGCAAATCCGCTGGCCATGTGGCTGGCAGTGATGGGCTTTGTGGTTTATGTCGGCGTTTACAGCCTGTACATGAAACGCAACTCGGTATACGGCACGTTGATCGGCAGCTTGTCTGGCGCAGCGCCACCGGTTATCGGTTACTGTGCCGTTTCTGGCCAGTTTGATACCGGTGCCCTGATCCTGCTTCTGATTTTCAGCCTGTGGCAGATGCCGCATTCGTACGCGATTGCCATCTTCCGCTTCAAAGATTATCAGGCAGCAGGTATCCCGGTTCTGCCAGTAGTGAAAGGCATCTCCGTCGCCAAGCATCATATTATCGTCTACATTCTGGCGTTTATGATTGCGACGCTGATGCTGACCCTGAGCGGTTATGCAGGTTATAAATACCTGATTGTCGCCGCCGCTGTCAGTATCTGGTGGCTGGGCATGGCACTGAAGGGGTATAAAACGGAAAATGACGTGGTGTGGGCGAGAAAACTGTTTGGTTTCTCCATCATCACCATCATGTCGCTGAGCTTCATGATGTCCGTGGATTTTAATTCTGCACCGACATCCTTGCTGACCTACGTTTGGTAACACGCACCTTCAGTGTAACCCGCTGAAATCACAGCTAAAGGCCAGTAGCAATACTGGCCTTTTCTTTTTCTCAGTCTGACAGGCAAACACCGTAATATCTGCTAAAGATCCATCGTTTTACCCAGGCCGGCTTAATCATTAAAATGTCGGATTGTTATTTTGAGGTAGTAATGTGAACGATAACCAGATGACCCCGCAGGAAAGTCGGGCTACATGGGGACTAGGGACAGTATTTTCTTTGCGCATGCTCGGCATGTTCATGGTTCTGCCGGTGCTGACCACCTACGGCATGAAATTATCCGGCGCCAGCGAAACACTGATCGGCATCGCCATCGGCATTTACGGCCTGGCACAGGCTGTTTTCCAGATCCCATTCGGACTGCTTTCTGACCGCGTTGGCCGCAAGCCACTGATCGTCTTTGGTCTGGTCATCTTCTGCATCGGCAGCATTGTGGCTGCTTCCACCGAATCTATCTGGGGCGTGATCATTGGTCGTGCCCTGCAAGGCTCTGGCGCGATTGCTGCCGCCGTGATGGCCCTGCTGTCTGACCTGACCCGTGAGCAAAACCGCACCAAAGCGATGGCGTTTATCGGCATCAGTTTCGGTATTACCTTTGCGATTGCGATGGTGCTCGGCCCGATCATCACCCACGCCTGGGGTTTACACGCCCTGTTCTGGGCGATCGCAGTACTGACCGTTCTCGGCATCATCATTACCGTGGCCGTGGTGCCCTCCCCTGCTACGCACATTCTTAATCGCGAATCGAGCATGGTAAAAGGCAGCTTCGGCAAAGTGATGGGCAACGCCAAACTGCTGAAACTGAACTTCGGCATTCTGTGTCTTCACGTGTTACTGATGTCGAGCTTCGTGGTGTTACCGCAAGTGATGGAACATGCGGGCTTCCCGCCGAGTGAACACTGGCGGGTGTATCTGATCACCATGCTGACGTCTTTCGTCGCTGTCATTCCGGTGATTGTCTACGCTGAGAAAAAGCGCCACATGAAACAGGTGTTCATGGGTTGCGTGGTTGTGTTGCTGCTGGCTGAAATCGTACTGTGGGCCGCGGGGCTACATTTATGGGCGGTCATCGCCGGTATCCAACTGTTCTTCCTGGCTTTCAACGTGATGGAAGCGATTCTGCCTTCGCTTATCAGTAAAGAATCACCCGCGGGCTACAAAGGCACGGCGATGGGGCTTTATTCCACCAGCCAGTTCATCGGCGTGGCGATTGGCGGCAGCTTAGGCGGTTATGTTTACGGACACGTCGGGGCCGGTGCCGTATTCCTGGTTTGTGCGGCCATTGCCGTCGTCTGGTTGCTGGTCAGTTCTACCATGACCGACCCCCCGTATGTCAGCAGCCTGCGTATTACGCTGTCTGAACTGGCGGTGAAAGATTCCGCCCTGCAGGCACGGATCCTCGCACAACCGGGCGTGGCCGAAGCCGTTGTCGTTCCGGAAGAATTCAGCGCCTACGTAAAAGTCGACACCAAACAGACCAACCGTAAAGCGCTCGAACAACTGGTCAGCGCTGCCTGACGCCTTCTGACATAAGTAATCAGCTGTGTCTGGAAACTGGCACAGCGTTTCATTTTTATCCCCACTGCGTGACACCCTTCACTTAAAAAATTCCCTCAATCGTTATCCTCAAGAATTCCTTAACAAAATTTTGTCAGTGATGACGGCTCTCGGGCCTTTTGAGGATCTCATGAAAACATATGCTCTCGTTGGCACCGGCGGACGCTCAGGTTTATACATTGAAGCGATCACCGGTAAATACCGCCACAACGCAAAATTTGTGGCCTTCTGTGATACAAATCAGACGCGAATGGATTATGCGAACCGCCAGCTTGAGCAGAGCGGCATCGCACGGGTATCTACCTGGAAATCTGCTGATTTCAATACGATGCTCGACGAAACCAAACCGGATATCGTGATTGTCACCAGCATGGATCGCACACATGACGATTATATCGTCCGCGCCCTGCATGCCGGTTGTGACGTCATTACTGAAAAGCCGATGACCATTGATGAACAACGCGCGCTGCGCATTCTGGATGCCGTCGATGCAACTGGCTATCAGGTGCGTGTGGCGTTCAATTACCGCTACGCGCCGCATCACAGCAAAATGCGTGAACTGCTGATGCAGGAAACCATCGGTGAAGTACTTTCGGTGCACTTTGAATGGCTGCTGAATACCGAACACGGGGCTGATTATTTTCGTCGCTGGCACCGTGAAAAACGCAATTCCGGCGGCCTGCTGGTGCACAAATCGACCCACCATTTTGACCTGATGAACTTCTGGCTCAACAGCACGCCGGAGAAAGTTTATGCGCAGGGCGACCTGCGTTTTTACGGTAAAGAGAATGCAGAAAAGCGTGGCGTGACAGAGTTTTATCCGCGTACACATGGCTATCCGCAGGCACAGAATGATCCGTTTGCACTGCATATGGGCGATAACGCCCAGCTCAAAGCGCTGTATCTGGATGCGGAACATGAAGATAACTATTTCCGTGACCAGAGTGTCTTCAGTGACGGCATCAGCATTGAAGATACGTTGTCGGTGCTGGTGAAATATCAAAACAAAGTACAGCTAACCTATTCGCTCAATGCGTATCTGCCGTGGGAGGGTTTGAACGTGGTGTTCAACGGCACCAAAGGCCGCATTGAAATGAAAATCGTCGAGATGTCGTACGTCAACGCAGGCGGAAAACGCGAGAACGAAGGCAGCATTGAGAAAGCAGAAATTACTGTTTATCCGTTATTTGCCGAACCCTGGAAGGCGGAGTTCCAGATGGGAGAAGGCGGTCATGGCGGCGGTGATAATGCCATGCTGGAAGACCTGTTCGGCGAGCGCAAAGACGACCCGTTAAAACGCGCCGCCGATCACCGCGCCGGCGCGATGTCGATCCTGACAGGAATTGCCGGAAATCTCTCGATGCAGTACGACAAACCGATTTACTTTAAAGACTTCGAACTGGTGAAAAGGCTGCGCCAGCGGAAGTAATCGCCATAAAAAAGGGACGCAATGCGTCCCTTTAAAATAACCGTAGTACGAAGGCTATCAGTCGCGGAAATTCTTAAACTGGAACGGCTGCCCCAGATCACCGTTGCGGATCAATGCCATTACGGCCTGCAAATCATCACGCGCTTTGCCGGTAACACGGACTTCGTCGCCCTGAACCTGTGCCTGCACTTTAATTTTGCTGTCTTTGATCAGCTTGACGATTTTCTTCGCCAGCGCGGATTCAATGCCGGAATGCAGTTTGGCATCAACGCTGTAGGTTTTACCGCTGTGCTCCATCTGCTCAGGAATTTCCAGCGCCCCGCCTTCAATGCCACGTTTGGCTAACTTCTCACGCAGAATATCGACCAGCTGATTTACCTGAAAATCTGATTCGCTGGCCACTTTGATACTCTCGTTTTTTTCATTGAGATCGAAGCTGGCAGGAATGTTGCGGAAATCCCAGCGGGTTTGCAGTTCACGGCTGGCATTTTCCACGGCATTGCGCACTTCCTGCATGTCGATTTCGGAAACAATGTCAAAAGACGGCATAATCGCTTCTCCCTGTAGTTTTTGTGTTGCACGTTATATGGCGTGCATAATACCGCCTTCAACCCCCGATGCCAAACGACAGCAAAGTACCGGACATAAAATGCTCAGAGGGTCAAAAAGTGCAGGTGAAAATGTGATCTACAGCACAAATGTCTATACTAATAAGATAACCGGACAGCAGAATATTCTTTCAACAAACTATTTCATGGCCCTGTTTCGCCACAATTCCCGGGAGGCACAATGAAAATAACAGTATTGGGTTGCGGTGCGCTGGGACAACTTTGGCTTTCGGCCCTCTATCAGCAAGGCCACGACGTTCAGGGCTGGATCCGCATTGCGCAGCCATTTTGTGCCGTTAACGTTATTTCGCCGGAAGGCATTGCTTTTAATCGCAATATGCCTACTAACGACCCGGAACATCTGGCACAAAGCGAATTACTGCTGGTCACGTTGAAAGCGTGGCAGGTTTCCGGCGCAATAAGCACGCTGATGCCGATGCTTAATGATAATTGCGCGATATTACTGCTGCATAATGGCATGGGCACTGTTGATGAATTACCCCCTAACCGTCTGGCGATTTTGCAGGGCGCAACGACCCATGCGGCGCGTCATGAAGGCAACGCAATTGTCCATGTGGCTGCCGGAGCGACGCACATCGGTCCGGTGACTCCGCGCGGTGCGGCGCTGAGTTCACTGGCGGATACGCTGCATAATGCCTTACCGGACGTGGCCTGGCATGACAACATCAAGCCGTCGCTGTGGAATAAGCTGGCGGTGAACTGCGTGATTAATCCGCTGACAGCTTTGTATGATTGCACCAACGGCGACCTGCTGGCGTACGCCGATCAGATTGAGCAAATCAGTCAGGAGGTCGCGCAGGTGATGGCGATTGAAGGCGTCGAAATTCACAGAGAATCTTTGCTCAGCTTCGTCTATCAGGTGATTGAATCCACCTCCGCTAACCATTCGTCGATGCTGCAGGATATCCGCAATCAACGTCATACCGAAATTGATTATATCACCGGCTATGTCCTGCGCCGCGGGCGTAAGTTCGGCCTGACCCTGCCGGTTAATAACCGCTTATTTGAACAGATTAAGAGAAAGGAAAACGATTATGAGCGCATCGGTTCTGGTCTGCCTGGCACCTGGTAGCGAAGAAATAGAAGCCGTTACCGCAATTGACTTGCTGGTGCGGGCGGGCATTAACGTCACCACAGCCAGTGTCGCAGGCGATGGCAACCTGGAAATCCGCTGCTCGCGCGGCGTGCGTATTCTGGCCGATGTCGCACTGGTAGATGTTGCAGATGATGAGCATGACGTGATCGTTCTGCCCGGTGGCCTCGGTGGCGCAACCTGTTTCAGCGAAAGCCCGCTGCTGGTAGAGAAAGTGCGCCAGATGCATGTCAGCGGTAAAATTGTTGCGGCTATCTGCGCCGCACCGGCGCTGGTGCTGGAGTATCACGATTTATTCCCGGTCGGGAATATGACCGGTTTTCCGGGCTTAAAGGATAAGATTGACCCGAATAAATGGTCCGATCGTCGGGTGATTTTCGATCCGCGCGTTAATCTTCTGACCAGTCAGGGGCCGGGCACGTCAATGGAATTTGCCCTGAAAATTATCGATCTGTTGCTGGGCAAAGCCAAAGCAGCGGAAATTGCCGCGCAACTGGTTCTGGCTCCGGGGATTTATAACTATACTGATGAAGGTGCCCGGGAGTCGTGATCCGATTACCGCCAGTAAAAAGGGGCTCAGCGATGCTGAACCCCTTTTTTACATCCGGAATATCGTTTACGGACGATAGACTTTCACGTTGTTAAAGCCCTGTTCTTTCAGATACAACGCCTGTAAACGACTCATCACGCCACGGTCGCAATACAACAGATAGGTTTTGTTCTGATCCAGATCGCCAAACTGAGTGGCCAGTTTGTAGAACGCCAGCGGCTTCACTTCAACGTTTTCCAGTGCCAGCGGCTGGGCTTCCACTTCATCCGGTGCCCGGACATCCAGAACGACGTCTGTTGACACGAACTCAGCCACAGTTTCCACTTCCGGTACCACTTCCGCCGCCTGTGTAGCAATTTCGCGAATATCGACATTGCGCGCTTCGCTGACCACTTTATCCAGCACGTCAAAATCGAACATCGCTTCTTCGGCTTCGATTTTTGCTTTCACCGCTTTCACCGTCGGGCTTTTCGAAATCACACCGCAGTATTCCGGCATGGTTTTCGCAAAATCTTCCGTACCGATTTCACGGGCAATCTTGATGATGTGCTCTTTATCGTGAGAAATCAGCGGACGCAAAATAAGCGTGTCAGAAACATTGTCGATTAAACGCAAATTGGTCAGCGTCTGGCTGGAAACCTGCCCCAGCGCTTCACCGGTGACCAGTGCCTGCACGCCATAGCGCTCAGCAATGGAAGACGCCGCACGCACCATCATACGTTTCAGGACAACGCCCATCTGACCGTCTTCAACTTTTTCGAGGATTTCACCGACGACCGGTTCGAAATCAACCGCGATAAAACGCACCCGGTGCGAGCTGCCGAAACGGTTCCACAGATAATGCGCCACCTGTTTCACACCGATTTCATGCGCTGCGCCGCCGAGATTAAAGAAGCAATAATGCACACGACAGCCGCGACGCATCAGCATATAACTGGATACACCGGAGTCGAAACCACCAGAAATCAGTGACAGCACATCTTCCTGCGTGCCAATCGGGTAACCGCCCTGACCCTCGAGGCGGCTTTTCACCAGCACCAGCTTATCGTCGTTAATTTCCAGTTTCACCGTGACCTGCGGATCTTTCAGGCTGACCTTCGCTGATTCAATGTGCTGATTCAGGCCACCGCCGACATAGCGTTCAACCTCGGTAGACGTAAAATCATGTTTACCACGACGTTTAACACGCACACAGAAAGTTTTGCCTGCCACTTCATCACGGTAAGCTTCCAGCGCTTGCTCGAAGATGTTGTGGACATCGGTGTAAGGACGGTCTTCAACTTCTTCAACATAACGGATACCTGGAATGCGGCAGAGCAATTCCTGAATCAGGTCGTGTTTGCTTTCGTCTTTGCTGCGAACTTCGATATGATCCCAGTGGCGGACCACCGCCAGCGTCTCATCATGCGGTCGCACGATATTGCGAATGCTGCTAGAGAGGATCTTAATGAAGCGCAAACGCACAGATTGGCTCTTGATGGTGATTTCAGGGAACAATTTAATGATAAACTTCATGGCAGTCTTTTGTTAGCAGGTGAAAAAACGGGGTAGTAAGTCGCTGAATAAGGATCTAGGATCCTATTATTGCTAAGCCAAATGTTCATTTTGTGTCACATTGGGCTTAGCAATAATATCTGCGGCGCAGAGTATATCACTTAAAATGGGTACTCTGTGCACAAAACCCTGCAGCAGATGTCATGCTGGACAGGAATGTCTCTTGAGGCTGAGCGCTGACTCTGCCGCCTCAGTACTTCGATCATCCATTCTGATCAACGATATTAAAAGAGAATTATGCCAAAAAAATCTGCACCACCTGCCAATTTTGAAACGGCTCTGGCCGAACTGGAACAGATCGTTTCCCGCCTCGAATCAGGCGAGTTGCCTTTAGAAGACGCACTCAACGAATTTGAGCAAGGCGTCCAGCTGGCGCGTCAGGGGCAGCAAAAGCTGCAACAGGCAGAACAGCGCGTTCAAATCCTGCTCGACAGCGACAACGACGCTCCGCTGACCCCGTTCACCCCGGAAGCCGAGTAACTGTCATGTCTGAAGCGATCTCCCTTTCCAGCGCTGACGGATTTACGCATGAACTGCGCGCAATGCAACAGCGAGTCGATGAGGTATTAACAGCCTATATCAGCGCACTGCCGCTGGCCGACTTACCGCTGGTTGAAGCCATGCGTTACGGTGCGTTGCTGGGCGGTAAACGTCTGCGTCCGTATCTGGTTTACGCCAGCGGCCAGTTGTTCAGTCTGGATCTGAAAAATCTCGATGCGCCTGCGGCTGCCGTGGAATGCATCCATGCATATTCGCTGATACACGATGATTTACCGGCCATGGACGACGACGATTTGCGCCGTGGTCAGCCGACCTGCCACATTAAATTTGGCGAAGCCAATGCGATTCTGGCGGGCGATGCTCTGCAAACACTGGCATTCTCGATTCTGGCTGACAGTGAAATGCCGGATGTTGCGGTAAAAGATCGTCTGGCGATGATTTCCGAACTGGCCCTCGCCAGCGGATCCAGCGGGATGTGTGGCGGTCAGGCCCTGGATTTAGCCGCTGAAGGTCAGCAGGTTGGCCTCGACGCACTGGAACAAATTCATCGCCATAAAACCGGTGCGCTGATCCGCGCCGCCGTACGCATGGGCGCGCTGGCTGCCGGTGAAACCGGACGTGCTGTTTTACCGATACTGGATAACTACGCGCAGGCTATTGGTTTAGCATTTCAGGTTCAGGACGATATCCTGGACGTGGTTGGCGATACCGCTACGCTCGGCAAACGCCAGGGCGCTGACCAGCAACTCGGAAAAAGTACCTATCCTGCCCTGTTGGGGCTGGACGGCGCAAAGGCTAAGGCCATGGACCTGTATCAGGAAGCCGTTTCCGCACTGGATCAGTTGGCGGCACTTTCTTACAACACAGCGCCACTTCTCGCGTTAGCCAGCTTTATCATTGAACGCGATAATTAAACTTACTATGAGCAACTGATGAGCCTTGAATTAGCCAAATACCCGACACTGGCGCTGGCGGAGAATCCTGAAGATCTCCGTTCACTTCCTAAAGAGAGCTTGCCTAAGCTCTGCGATGAGCTGCGCCAATATTTATTGGCCAGCGTCAGTCAGTCCAGCGGACACTTTGCGTCCGGTCTGGGGACGGTTGAACTGACCGTGGCGATGCATTATGTCTATAACACGCCGTTCGACCACGTTGTCTGGGATGTCGGCCATCAGGCCTATCCGCACAAAATTCTGACCGGTCGTCGTGATCGTATTTCCACCATTCGTCAGAAAGGCGGTCTGCACCCATTCCCCTGGCGTGGTGAAAGCGAATACGACACCTTATCCGTTGGTCACTCATCGACCTCCATCAGCGCAGGCCTCGGCATGGCGGTGGCTGCTGAACGTGAAGGTAAAGGTCGTCGTACCGTTTGTGTAATTGGCGATGGCGCGATCACCGCAGGTATGGCGTTTGAAGCGATGAACCACGCAGGCGACATCAAACCTGACATGCTGGTTATCCTCAACGACAATGAGATGTCGATTTCCGAAAACGTCGGCGCGCTGAATAATCATCTGGCACAGTTGCTCTCCGGCAAGCTGTATTCGCGTCTGCGTGAAGGCGGCAAGAAAGTCCTGTCTGGCCTGCCACCGATTAAAGAACTGGTGCGCCGTACCGAAGAACATCTGAAAGGCATGATGGTGCCGGGCACGCTGTTTGAAGAGCTGGGCTTTAACTATATCGGGCCGGTCGATGGTCACGACGTGGTGGCGCTGGCGCAAACGCTGAAAAACATGCGTGACCTGAAAGGCCCGCAGCTACTGCATATCATGACGAAAAAAGGCAAAGGCTACGCCCCAGCCGAAAAAGATCCGATCAGCTTCCATGCCGTGCCTAAATTCGATCCGGCTTCCGGCACGTTGCCGAAAAGCAAAGAAGGTCTGCCAACCTATTCGAAGATTTTCGGCGACTGGTTGTGCGAAACCGCGGCCAAAGACAGCAAGCTGATGGCTGTCACGCCAGCGATGCGTGAAGGATCCGGTATGGTGCGTTTCTCGCGTGAATACCCGCAGCAGTATTTCGACGTGGCCATTGCCGAACAGCATGCGGTCACCTTTGCGGCAGGCCTTGCGATTGGCGGATACAAGCCGATTGTGGCGATCTACTCGACGTTTCTGCAACGCGCCTATGATCAGGTGATCCACGATGTGGCGATCCAGAATCTTCCGGTACTGTTTGCTATCGACCGCGGTGGTATTGTCGGAGCGGATGGTCAGACACATCAGGGCGCGTTCGATCTCTCCTTCCTGCGCTGCATCCCAAACATGACCATCATGACGCCGAGCGACGAAAACGAATGTCGTCAGATGCTGCACACCGGTTATCACCATAACAGCGGGCCGGTTGCCGTGCGTTATCCACGTGGTAATGGTACCGGCGCCACCAGTGAACCGCTGGCTTCACTGCCAATCGGTAAAGGCGTCGTGCGTCGTGAAGGCGAGAAAGTTGCGATTCTTAACTTCGGTACATTGTTGCCTGAAGCGCTGGCCGCAGCGGAAAAACGCAACGCGACCGTCGTGGATATGCGCTTTGTGAAACCACTCGATGAAGCACTGATTCAGGAACTGGCGTCAAGCCATGAAGTGCTGGTCACACTGGAAGAAAACGCCATCATGGGGGGGGCGGGCAGTGGCGTGAATGAACTGCTGATGTCCAGACGTATTCTGGTGCCGGTGCTGAATATCGGTCTGGCGGACAGTTTTGTGCCACAAGGCACGCAGGACGAAATTCGTCACGATTTAGGACTGGATGCCGAAGGCATTGACCGTCAGATAACCGACTGGCTGGCCTGATTCCCCTCCCCTCTTTCTACCTGAAAGAGGGGATTTTCCTCTCCATTTTCCCCTTCAGTCACACGAGCTCCCCCTGCTTTAAGCTACAGTTATAGCGTGCTAATCATTTTCAATGATTTTCTGTTATCACTTCATGATTACCAGGAGATGTCATGCAATACACCACATTAGGAAAAACCGGACTAAAAGTATCGAAACTGTGTCTCGGTTGTATGACTTTTGGCGAACCAGATCGCGGCACTCATGCGTGGACGTTACCGGAAGAGAGCAGTCGCCCGATCATCCAGCAGGCCCTGGATGCCGGCATTAACTTCTTTGACACCGCCAACAGCTATTCCGACGGTAGCAGCGAGGAAATCGTTGGCCGCGCCCTGAAGGATTTCGCCAGACGCGATGAGATTGTCGTGGCGACCAAAGTGTACAACGCCGTCACCGGCTTAAAACCGGGGCTTTCACGGGCTTCGATTATGCAATCCATCGATGACAGCCTGCGCCGTCTCGGCATGGAGTATGTCGACCTGCTGCAAATCCATCGCTGGGATTACGAAACACCCATTGAAGAAACACTTGAAGCGCTGAATGACGTCGTCAAAGCCGGTAAGGCGCGATTTATCGGCGCGTCATCGATGCATGCGCATCAATTCAAACACGCGCTGGATGTCTCTGCGCAAAACGACTGGGCAAGTTTTGTGTCGATGCAGGATCAGTACAATCTGATCCAGCGTGAAGAAGAAAACGAGATGTACCCGCTGTGTCTGGAAAAGAACATTGCAGTATTGCCGTGGAGTCCGCTGGCGCGCGGCAAACTGACCCGTCCGTGGGGAGAAACCACTGCACGTTCGGTTTCCGATAATTTTGCTAAAACGCTGTATGACGCCACCGATGAAGCTGATGGTAAAATTGCTGAACGTGTCGGGAAAATAGCGGAAGATCATGGCGTGCCACGCGCACAGATCGCACTGGCGTGGATCCTGAGTAAACACGTCGTGACCGCGCCAATTATCGGCGCTTCGCGCCCCGCTCATCTGGAAGATGCCATTGCCGCGCTGGAGGTGAAACTTTCGATTGAAGAGATCGCCGAGCTGGAAATGGCTTATGTGCCGCATCAGGCGACCGGCTTTCAGTAATATAAACGCGTAAAAAAAGCGTTGTCAGGGAAAACCCGGCAACGCTTTTTTATTACTATCTGAAACGGATCAAAACAGGCCCAGCGGCCAGTGATGTCCGACCAAATAGATAATGGCCGCGCCAAGCACACCGGCGACCACATCATCGATCATGATACCCATTCCGCCCTGCACGTTGCGGTCAAACCAGCGGATCGGCCACGGCTTCCAGATATCCAGCACGCGGAAAACGATAAAGCCAATCAATACCCAGCGCCAGTCGTTGACCGGGATCGCCATCAGGGTGATCCACATGCCAACAAATTCATCCCATACAATACTGCCGTGGTCATGAACCCGCATGTCGCGCGCGGTCTGTCGGCAAAGATAAACCCCGATACAAATACTGAACATGACGATCATGGAATACACCTGCCACGGCAGGTAGGTCATGACAATCCAAAACGGGATCGCAGCGATGGAGCCCGCAGTGCCCGGACCAACAGGGAATAAACCGCTGCCAAAACCGGTCGCCAGTAAATGCCACGGATTACGCAAATCAAGACGCTTTTTAGCCGCAGCCATGTCCTGAACCGGATCACCGGTTTTTCCCTTGTACCCCGCCGGGCGTTTTTTACGGCCAATATTCACAACAATTCCTCTCCGGCAAAGTGGTCAAAACCTTGCCATTCAAGTTCTACCGGTACGCCAGAACGCATAAACTTAATACCTTCTGAAAGCGGCGCAATCTGGCCAACACAGGTAAAGTTGACACCCAGATGGCTCAGTGCCACATCCAGCGCACCGCGGTTAATTTCCGGCACAGTGAAGCAAAGTTCATAATCTTCGCCTCCGGTCAGCGCCCATTTCAGCGCCTGCTCAGGATCGGCAACTTTATTCAATGCAACCGATAATGGGATCGCATCAAGATCGAGCCGCGCGCCACATTCACTGGCAGTCAGTATATGTTTAAGATCCGACATCAACCCGTCAGAAAGATCGATAGCAGATGTTGCTAAATCGCGCAGCGCCTGCCCTTGCAGAACGCGTGGCGAAGGCCGCAGATGGCGTTTGAGCAGAAATTCGCGGTTATCGGTATCAGTCACATTCAGCTGTTCCAGCAGAATAGCGAGCCCCGCAGCACTGTCACCGAGGGTACCGGTGACGAAGATCCAGTCACCAATGCCTGCACCGGAACGGGTTAATGCACGCCCCACAGGCACCAGCCCCTGAATGGTTAACGTCATGCTCAGCGGGCCACGCGTAGTGTCGCCGCCAATCAACTGCATGCCGTAATAATTGAGTTGTTCAAACAGACTGTCGCTGAATGCCTGCAACCAGTCGGTGTTCACTTCCGGCAGCGTCAGGGCCAGCGAAACCCAGGCAGGATCGGCGCCCATCGCGGCCAGATCGCTCAGGTTAACCGCCAGCGCTTTATAGCCCAGGTCGGAAGGTGAAATAGTTTTTAGAAAATGGATACCTTCGACCAGCGTATCGGTACTGACTGCTAATAGCTGCTTCTCGCCAACCGTCAGTAAGGCACAATCATCACCAATGCCTAAATGCACATCCTGCCGGGCAGTTCTGAACCGGTTAAAGTAGCGAGTGATGACATCAAATTCGCCGCATGCCATAGTACATTTCCAAATCGTTAGAATGACTTAAGGCCGGAAATCCGGCCTTAAGAAGGGTGTCACACAAAGGATAAACGCAGTGACATCACCAGATTATCAACAGAGCCAGAAATCAACCGAAAATGACTGTCGCCATTTGTGAACGAGGCTGACCCTTTTTGACGATCACTTTTTACGAATATGTGGGCCTGCTTTATCCAGCACACCATTGACGAACTTATGACTGTCTTCAGCCCCAAAAGTTTTGGCCAGTTCGATAGCTTCGTTGATCGCCACTTTATAAGGAACGTCCTGGCGTTTGCTCAGCTCAAACAGAGCCAGACGCAAAATAGCTCTTTCCACCTGGCCCAGTTCATCCAACTGGCGGGACAGGTATGGCGCCATCAGTGCATCGAGTTTCTCAGCACTGTTTGCTACACCAGCCAGCAGTTCGCGGAAATAGGCAATGTCTACGTCTTTGACATCCTGCTCGGTCAGGAATTCTAATTCAACATCGGCGATGTCATTTTTCGACAACTGCCAGGAGTAAAGCGCCTGAACGGCACATTCACGGGCGCGGCGACGAGCAGCAGGTTTCACGGATTTCCCCTTAACTAGATTCAGGCCTTAATAGCCTTGATAACATTAATCATTTCAAGCGCGGTCAGTGCAGCTTCTGCACCCTTGTTACCGGCTTTTGTCCCTGCGCGTTCGATGGCTTGTTCAATGCTTTCTGTCGTCAGCACACCGAAGGCCACCGGGATTTCGCTATTCATGGCAACGCTGGACAGGCCAGAGCTGCATTCGCCCGCTACAAATTCAAAGTGGGCAGTGCCCCCGCGGATCACGGTGCCAAGTGCAACAACCGCATCATACTTACCGCTTTCAGCCAGTGCGCGGGTTGCCAGAGGCAATTCGTATGCGCCCGGGACCCAGACTACGGTGATGTTGTCATCGCTGACCTGACCAATACGTTTCAACGCATCAACAGCGCCAGAAAGCAGGCTGTCGTTGATAAAATTGTTAAAACGAGCAATCGCGATCGCTACGCGCGCGTTAGGCGTGGCTACAACACCTTCGATAACGTTCATAGTTTTCCTTAAAGTGGGTTCAGGAGTTTCTCAACCCCAGCCGCAGGGGGGCGGATTCTATCATAAAATTACCCTGTCTGGACATGCGCTTTTAAAGTCATTCCGCAGGGAGGAGTAAAATTCTCAATACACCGGTTTCAGGCGCAAACGTAAGTCAGAGCCGACCTGACGGATATCATTGAAAACAAATTCAGGGGCATCCGCCAAATGCTGCAATCCTGGCAGTTCACACAGTGCGCGGCCATTATCGCCCAATAACTTAGGCGCCATATAAACGATTAATTCATCAACCAGACCGGCTTGTAATAAGGCACCGGCCAGTTGTGCACCGGCTTCCACCCAGATGGAATTTATCTGCCGTTTCGCCAGTTGCATCATCAGCAGAACCAGATCAATACGGTTGTCGCGCCCGGCCACACGCCATTGCTCGACGGATCCCGGCCAGACTTGCGTGTCAGCTTCCAGCCGCGCCAGCCAGACTTCACCGGGTAAATTCACCACCTGATGCTGTGGCGTCACGCGATTCTGACTGTCGAGAATAACCCGCAGCGGTTGACGCAGATTTTCCTCGGGATAAATCGCCTGCACCTCACTGCCCAGTTCGCTCCAGCGTACATTCAGCGAGGGATTGTCCGCGAGAACAGTGGCACTGGTGCTCAGAATCGCCGAGCTTTCAGCGCGAAAACGCTGAACATCAGCACGGGCGGCAGCCGAGGTGATCCACTGGCTTTCGCCCGAGGCCATCGCAGTTCTGCCATCTAAAGACGCGCCCATTTTGAGCTGAACATACGGGAAACCGGTCCGCATTCGTTTCAGGAACCCCAGATTCACGGCTTCAGCCTGCGGATGCATCAGCCCGTGACTGACATCCACGCCGTTTTGTTTGAGGCGGTATAAACCACGCCCCGCGACTTCCGGGTTAGGATCCTGCATCGCGGCGACAACACGGGCAACACCTGCTGCCAGTAATGCATCGGCACACGGCGGCGTGCGACCATGATGACTGCACGGCTCCAGCGTCACGTAGGCTGTCGCCCCTTTCGCTTTCTCACCTGCCATGCGTAATGCGTGGACTTCAGCATGCGGTTCACCGGCACGCAAATGATAGCCCTCACCGACGATTTCGCCATTTAATACAATGACACAACCGACGTTGGGATTAGGTGTCGTGGTGAAACGCCCGCGACGCGCCAGCTCGAAAGCCCGCGCCATGTAGTGTTCATCGGTAGGGTTTTCGGCAACTTGTTGGTCAGGCGACATCAGCTTTCCTTAATCCTGAAGACGGGCGATTTCTTCACCAAACTCACGAATATCTTCGAAACTGCGATACACCGATGCAAAGCGGATATAGGCGACTTTATCCAGCCCTTTCAGGGCGTCCATTACCAGATTGCCGATCATTTTGGCCGGAATTTCACGCTCACCGGTCGCGCGCAATTGCGACTTAATGTGGCTGATGGCCGTTTCGACGTCATCGGAACTGACCGGGCGTTTTTCCAGTGCTTTCAGAAAGCCACTGCGAAGTTTGTCTTCGTTGAACGGTTCACGAACTTCATTGCTTTTAATGACGCGAGGCATCACCAGTTCCGCCACTTCAAACGTGGTGAAACGTTCATGGCACACCAGACACTGACGGCGACGGCGAACCTGCGATCCATCGCCTACCAGACGGGAATCGATGACTTTAGTATCAACAGCGGCACAAAATGGGCAATGCATAGCACTTCCTGATCGCGAACTCAATTGGACATTAGTTTAACCCGAAGTTTGCCGACAACAAAGGCTGTCGCTACTTTCATCGACATCGGGTTAAACTTAACTATCAATATTGGTGCCCGGACGGAATGTTTCAACGGGCAGATGAAAGGAAGTCTCTGATATGACAAAACACCCACGCCTTTTGCTGGTCTGCGCCGCATTGTTCAGCCTGACGGGTTGCGCGACGCAAAATTCACAAATCCCGGAGCTGAAAACAGAAGTCGGTCAGCTCAATCAAAAACTGCAACACCTGACGGATCTGGCCATCGCGCTGGAGCAGCAAACCACGCTCAACCGCCAGTCAAATAATGGTGTCTATTTGTTACCTGCAGCCAAAAGTGCCGCCTTGCTGAAAAGTAATATTGGTGAATTAAGTGTGCAGTTGATCCGCGTCGCCCCGGATGCCAGCGGCGTACAGGCCGTGCTGGAAATCAAAAACACTGCGGGCCAGCCATTGCCGCCGTTTACGGCTTCCCTGAGCTGGGGGCAGCTCGACCCGGTCACGGGCAAACCGCTGACTGTTGATATGCAAACCCAGACCATTAGCGTCGAGCCAGATCTCTTGCCAGGCCCGGTGAAAACGGTCGATGTGAAATTTAATCAGGTCACTGTCGAAACTCTGGGATTTGTTCACCTGCATAATATTGTGGCGACACCGCAGGCACAGCCCGTCGTTACCAGGTAAAGACAACGAGTTGCAGATGAAAAAAAACCCCGCATTGCGGGGTTTTTGTTTTCTTTTCCGAACGGGACAACCATCGGCAACTTACGGAAGAATGGAAGGCTGATCAGCGCCCTCTTTTTCCACTTTCTGCTGCAGCATGTGTTCACGCTTCATGCCCAGTTTCAGAGCCAGCGCGGACGCCACGTAGATGGACGAAACCGTACCAATCGACACACCAATCAGCATGGTCAGTGAGAAGCCTTCCAGCAACGCACCGCCAAAGATATAGAGCATCAGTACCACCATCAGCGTGGTCGCTGAAGTCATAATGGTACGGCTTAACGTCTGGGTCAGGGACACGTTCATGATTTCGTAAGAGTTCCCGCGACGAATTTTGCGGAAGTTTTCACGAATACGGTCCGATACCACGATGGAGTCATTCAGCGAGTAGCCGATAACTGACATCAGGGACGCGATGATGGTCAGATCAATTTCGATCCTGAACAGTGACAATACGCCCATGGTGATGATCACGTCGTGCGCCAGTGCGATTACCGCCCCCAGCGCCAGCCGCCATTCAAAACGGAAACCGACGTAAATCAGGATACAGATCAACGCCATCAGCAGGGCCATGCCACCAGCCTGCGCCAGATCACTCCCCACGCTCGGGCCGACAAACTCGACACGTTTCACGGTCGCGTCTTTATCGATATCCGCGTTCACCAGGCTAAGGACTTTATTTCCCAGTTCCTGACCGGCATTACCCGATACAGGTGGAAGACGAACCATCACATCACGGCTGCTACCGAAGTTCTGAACCACAGGATCCTTGAATCCTGCTTTTTCCAGATCGGCACGCATTACGTCCAGGTTAGCGGGCTGGCTAAGGCTGATTTCAATGACGGTACCGCCGGTGAAATCCAGACCCCAGTTGAACCCGCGAACACCCATAATCGCAACGGATGCGATAAACAACAGGCCTGAAATACAGAAGGCCACGTTGTCCCAGCGCATAAAGTCGATGACTTTACGGCCGTAGTTCAGTTGTTCAACAGTATATGGTTGTTGCTGTGCCACAACGCACTCCTCAGATAGACAGCTTTTTAATGCGTTTGCCGCCGTAAACCAGGTTCACGATGGCACGGGTCCCCACGATCGACGTAAACATCGAGGTTGCCACACCGATAGCGGTGGTGATAGCAAAGCCTTTAATCGAACCGGTACCCACTGCATAAAGAATAATTGCCGTGATCAGGGTCGTAATGTTGGCATCAACGATACTTGAGAACGCGCCTTTATAGCCTTCATGAATCGCCTGCTGAACGGAACGTCCGTTCTTCAGCTCTTCTTTGATACGTTCGTTTATCAGTACGTTGGCGTCGACGGCCACCGCCAGCGTCAGGACGATACCGGCAATACCCGGCATGGTCAGCGTCGCACCAGGCAGCAGAGACATGATCCCGACAATCAGGATCAGGTTAGCGACCAGCGCTGTCGTGGCGATAATGCCGAACTTACGGTACCAAACCACCATGAACAGAATGGATGCCACCAGACCCCACAAGCACGCTTCCAGACCCTGAGTGATGTTTTGCATCCCTAAGGTCGGGCCGATAGTACGCTCTTCAACTATCTGAATTGGCGCGATCAACGCACCGGCGCGCAACAGAAGGGACAACTGGCGGGCTTCATTCGGATCGTTCACCCCGGTGATACGGAAGCTGTTACCCAGGCGTGACTGAATGGTCGCCACGTTGATAACTTCTTCCTGCTTCGCCAGAATCGCACGGCCATTGGCATCTTTCTTACCGCTGTCTTTGTACTCCACGAACAAGGTTGCCATCGGTTTACCGATGTTATCCTTAGTGAAGTTAGACATGGCGTTACCACCAGCGCTGTCGAGAGAGATGTTAACCTGCGGCTGATTGTACTCATCCATGCTGGATGTGGAATCAGTGATGTGGTCACCGGTCAGGATCACGCGTTTGTACAGAACAACCGGACGGCCATCACGCATGTTTTTCACTTCGCTGTCGCCCGGCACACGACCGGTTGAAGCAGCAGAAGCATCTACATTGGTGTTAACCAGACGGAATTCCAGTGTCGCGGTCGCGCCCAAAATTTCTTTAGCGCGCGCAGTATCCTGAATACCCGGTAACTCAACCACGATACGGTCAGCACCCTGACGCTGTACCAGCGGCTCGGCCACACCCAGTTGGTTTACACGGTTACGCAGGATGGTGATGTTTTGCTGAACGGCATACTCGCGGGCTTCACTCAGGCGAGCATCAGTCATCACTACACGGATAGCATTGTCGCCACTGTTAGTGATCACTAAATCGCGGTGACGTGGGCTCAGGTAGCTGACCGCAGAATCACGGGTAGCAGCATCGCGGAAACGCACTTCAACGCCATAGTTGTCGAGCTTACGCACCGTGGCATAAGGAATATTCTTGTCGCGCAGGTCGCTGCGCATATTGTCCATCGTCTGCTCTTGCAGCTTACTCAGCGCGGTATCCATATCCACTTCCATCAGGAAGTGAACACCCCCACGCAAGTCGAGGCCCAGCTTCATCGGCTCAGCGCCCAGCATGCTCAACCAGCGCGGCGTTGCCGGCGCGAGGTTCAGTGCAATAACAAACTTGTCGCCCAACGCTTCAGTCAGCGCTTCACGTGCACGAAGCTGTACATCCGTGTCGTTAAAACGGGCAAGAATAGCGCCATTCTCCAGAGCAACTGATTTGATCTGGATTTTGCTTTGATCTAATACGTTACGGACTTGGTCCAGCGTTGCTTCACTGGCGTCGGAACCCCGAGCACCAGTGATTTGAACAGCCGGATCCTCACCATAAAGGTTGGGAAGTGCATAAAGCAGCCCGACGATGACCACAACGATCAGCATCAGATACTTCCACGCAGGATAACGGTTTAACACGGCAGTTCCCTTCGGGAAAATCGAAAATTAGATAGACTTCATCGTGCCTTTTGGCAGAACTGCTGCCACGAAGTCACGTTTGATCATCACTTCGTTAGTGTCGTTCAGTGCGATAACCACATAACCGGTTTCGGCTACTTTGGTTACGCGACCAATCAGGCCACCCGTGGTCATGACTTCGTCACCTTTACCGATAGAGTCCATCAGTTTTTTGTGTTCTTTAGAACGTTTCTGCTGCGGGCGCAGGATCATGAAATAGAAAATCAGACCAAAAACCACCAGCATGATAACCAGAGAGTAAGGACTTCCCTGTGACGGTGCGCCGGTCGCTGCGACTGCATCGGAAATGAAAAGACTCATTTAAATTCCCTCATTGTTGTTGTGAAGCAAATTGATGTAAAACAAACCGAGAATCCGACCCGGAGTCTGCGATGAAACGTCTCGCACAATACCCCATAATGCCGGTCCAAGAAATTATAAAATCGGCACCCTCTTTCGAAGATGCCGACACGAGAAAGAAATCAGAAGTTTAAAGGCGGAACAGGCTTGCCTTTACGCTCGTAGAAGTCTGTCACAAACGCTTCTAATTTACCCTCTTCGATAGCCTGGCGTAAACCGGCCATCAGACGCTGGTAATAGCGCAGATTATGGATCGTGTTTAGCCGCGCACCGAGAATTTCGTTGCAACGGTCAAGATGATGCAAGTAGGCACGGCTATAATTGCGACATGTGTAACAATCACAATGTTCATCCAGCGTCGACGTATCATCTTTATGCTTGGCATTACGGATTTTTACGATGCCGTCAGTGACAAACAGGTGACCGTTACGCGCGTTACGCGTTGGCATCACGCAGTCAAACATATCGATACCGCGACGCACGCCTTCAACCAGATCTTCCGGTTTACCGACACCCATCAGATAGCGAGGTTTGTCTTCCGGAATTTGCGGACAAACGTGCTCCAGAATACGGTGCATGTCTTCCTTCGGCTCGCCCACTGCCAGGCCGCCCACAGCGTAACCATCAAAGCCGATATCTACCAGCCCTTTTAATGATACATCTCGTAAATCTTCGTAAACGCTGCCCTGAATAATCCCGAACAAAGCATTCTTATTATTCAACTCGTTGAAGCGATCGCGACTGCGTTTTGCCCAACGCAAAGACATCTCCATCGAGCGTTTTGCATAATCCCAGTCAGCAGGATATGGCGTACATTCATCGAAGATCATTACGATGTCGGAACCCAGATCGTTTTGGATTTCCATGGATTTTTCCGGACTAAGGAACACCGGGTCACCGTTGATCGGGTTACGGAAATGCACACCCTCTTCTTTGATTTTACGCATCGCGCCCAGGCTGAACACCTGGAAGCCACCTGAATCGGTGAGGATCGGGCCATGCCAGTTCATGAAATCATGCAGATCGCCATGCAGTTTCATGATTTCCTGCCCCGGACGCAGCCACAGGTGGAAAGTGTTGCCCAGCAAAATCTGTGCACCGGTGTCTTTGACTTCTTCCGGGGTCATGCCTTTTACGGTGCCGTAAGTGCCCACTGGCATAAATGCCGGGGTTTCGACCACGCCACGTTCAAAGATCAGACGCCCGCGACGTGCGCGGCCATCGGTCGTGCTTAATTCGTACTTCACATTGCCTCCAGCATCAGAGAAACAGTCTGATGAGGTTAAATCCGTGGCATGACGCCCGGAAGAGAAAGCCCGGATGCACCGGGTGCGACCAGGCCGGTAATTATTAACTCAAGGTTACTGGCCGACCACTTCCTGCGGCGCCAGCGGGTTACGGTTGATGAACATCGCATCACCATAACTGAAGAAACGGTACTGCTCAGCCACCGCCTGATGGTAAGCATTCATGGTATTTTTATACCCGGCAAACGCCGACACCAGCATGATCAGCGTCGATTCCGGCAGATGGAAATTCGTGATCAGGGAATCAATTACCTGATAGTGATAGCCCGGATAAATGAAAATCTTGGTATCGCCGAAGAACGGCGCAATCAGTGCATCTTCACTGGCCTTCGCTGCACTTTCCAGCGAACGCACAGATGTTGTCCCCACGGCCACCACGTTATTGCCACGCGCTTTGCAGGCCAGCACCGCATCCACAACGTCCTGAGGCACTTCGGCATACTCAGCATGCATGATGTGGTCTTCAATGGTGTCCACACGAACCGGCTGGAAGGTGCCTGCCCCCACATGCAGCGTCACAAAAGCGAACTCCACGCCTTTGGCTTTCAGCGCATCCATCAGCGGCTCATCGAAATGCAAGCCAGCGGTGGGCGCAGCTACCGCACCCGGGCGTTCGCTGTAGACGGTCTGATACAGTTCACGGTCGGCATCTTCATCAGGACGGTCAATATACGGCGGCAGCGGCATATGGCCGATTTCGTTGAGCAGAGTAAAGACATCACGATCTTCATTAAATTCCAGCTCAAACAACGTATCGTGGCGAGCCACCATCGTTGCTTTAATATCTTCTTTATCACCGAGCAGCAGTTCTGCGCCCGGTTTTGGCGATTTGGACGCACGCACATGGGCCAGAACGCGGTGTGTATCCAGCACGCGCTCAACCAGCACTTCAATTTTACCGCCGCTGACCTTGCGGCCAAACACACGAGCCGGGATCACGCGGGTATTGTTAAATACCAGCAAATCGCCGGGATGAATTTTATCGAGAATATCAGTGAACACGCCGTGCGTTAACTCACCGCTTGGCCCGTCCAGAGACAACAAACGACAGCCGCTGCGCTGGGTCTGCGGATAGCGGGCAATCAGGGATTCAGAGAGTTCAAAAGAAAAATCGGCAACACGCATGGTTTTTCACTTCACTTAACGACAAAAACAGGCGGCTTAGTCTAGTGGGACGGGGCATCCCCTGCAAGCTTCTGCGCGAATAAAGGCATCCGCTGCCCTGTCGGAGATCAACTTTCCTGCGTTATACTTCGCGAATGAATTTTTTAGCCCACCTCCATCTGGCCTCACTGGCCAAAAGTTCACTGACCGGAAATCTGCTGGCAGACTTCGTTCGCGGCAATCCTGACGGTCAGTTCTCTGATGAGATCGTCAGCGGCATCCGCATGCACCGCCGCGTGGATGTCATGACCGATTCACTGCCGGAAGTGAAAATTGCCCGCAGTTATTTCCGTGAAGATTTTCGCCGCGTCGCACCGATAACGCTCGATGTCGTCTGGGATCACTTCCTTTCCCGTCACTGGGCCAGCATTCATCCGCAGCAATCACTGGAAGATTTTCTTGACGGCTGTCAGCAGGAAATTGAACCTCAGTTACCTGAAATGCCGGAACGTTTCCAAAATCTGAACGCTTATCTCTGGCCTGAACGCTGGATGGAACGTTACGCGGTGCTGCCTTTTATTGGCGACGTATTGCGCGGTATGGCTAACCGGCGGCCAAAACTTGCCGCCCTGACCGGCTCTTTCCATGATATCGAACTCAATTACGACGCCCTCGAGCAACTGTTCTGGCAGTTTTATCCGGTGATGATGCAACAGGCGAGAGACCGGCAAATCTGACAAATACCCTTCATTTTGTGGATTACCCCGCAATTCTCTGCAAGACAAGAAGTAGTTGTTAAAAAGTTTGAGACTTACTTCAAAGACTGATAGCCGGATGCTATCTGATTGATTGGTGCGATGGGGTTTATTCACCCGAAGGTTGCCCCTATACTGGCAGTCGTTTTGTTCACCCTTTCCTTCTCACCTACGACGCCCGGAAGGGTTTCATAAGGAGTAATAATATGGTTCTGGTAACTCGTCCAGCCCCTGACTTCACCGCAGCAGCAGTACTGGGCAGCGGCGAAGTAGTTGAAAACTTCAACTTCAAAAAACACACTGCAGGCAAACCTACTGTTATCTTCTTCTGGCCAATGGACTTCACTTTCGTCTGTCCTTCTGAACTGATCGCTTTCGATCACCGTTACGAAGAATTCCAGAATCGTGGCGTAGAAGTGGTAGGCGTCTCCTTCGACTCCGAGTTCGTTCACAACGCATGGCGTAACACCCCTGTAGAGAAAGGCGGCATCGGTCCTGTTAAGTACGCGATGGTTGCTGACATCAAACGCGAAATCCAGAAAGCCTACGGTATCGAACATCCGGACGCTGGCGTTGCACTGCGCGGCTCTTTCCTGATCGACAAAGAAGGCGTTGTTCGTCACCAGGTCGTTAACGATCTGCCACTGGGTCGTAACATCGACGAAATGCTGCGTATGGTTGACGCACTGCAATTCCACGAAGAGCACGGCGAAGTGTGCCCGGCTCAGTGGGAAAAAGGCAAAAAAGGCATGGGCGCATCCCCGGATGGCGTGGCTAAATATTTGTCTGAAAACGCATCAAACCTGTAATCCTTCAGCGGATTTCACGGTCAATAACGGTCAGCCTCGCTGGCCGTTTTTTTTTGCCTGCTATCCGGCACGATCACATTTTCCCGCCTTCCCTTCCCGCTCCCGGTCATTTACGTCTACGCTGAAAAATAGTCTGACCGTCTCATTATGGCGTGCCGTTTGCATAAAGAGTGTCAGACTGAAAAAACAAAAAAGCGTTATCACACAATAACCTGAAGGTTATGACTCAAAAGACAGGGTAATAGACAGGAGCCCCTATGTTACGGAAATCACTCATCGCGCTGGCCATGCTGACCAGCCTGCCGTTGTACGCCGCATCGAATCCCGCGGTGGAAGCCAAAAATGGCATGGTCGTCACCTCGCAATATCTGGCGTCTCAGGTCGGCGTCGATATTCTGAAAATGGGCGGCAACGCCATCGATGCTGCCGTGGCTGTCGGCTACGCGCAGGCCGTCGTCAACCCATGCTGTGGCAATATCGGTGGCGGAGGCTTCATGACGGTGCATCTTGCCGACGGTAAAGACACCTTCATCAACTTCCGCGAAACCGCCCCGGCCGCCGCCAGTGCCAATATGTATCTGGATGCCGACGGCAACGTGAAGAAAGGGGCCAGTCTGTATGGCTATCTCGCCGCAGGCGTGCCAGGTACGGTATTGGGCATGGATACCGTGCAGAAAGAATACGGCAAACTGACGCGCCAGCAGGTAATGGCGCCGGCGATTAAACTCGCCCGTCAGGGATTTGTACTGACCCGTGCTGATACCGATATTCTTGATACCACCGTCAAACGCTTCAAAGAAGATCCCGAAGCCGCGCGCATTTTCCTGCGCAAAGACGGCAGCCCGCTGCAACCCGGCGACAAACTGGTACAAACCGATTTAGCCAACACGCTGGAGTCCATATCGAAACATGGCCCAGATGCGTTCTACAAAGGCAAAATCCCGGCAGCGGTCGAAGCGGCCTCTAAAAAAGGTGGCGGCATCCTGACCGCAGCGGATTTCGCGAATTATAAAGTCACCGAAGACGCCCCGATCACCTGCAGCTATCGCGGTTATAAATTTGTCTCAGCGCCACCGCCAAGCTCCGGCGGTGTCACGATGTGTGAAATCCTTAACATCGTTGAAGGCTATGACCTGAAGAGCATGGGCTTCAATTCAGCGGCATCGATTCACGTCCTCACCGAAGCCATGCGCCATGCGTATATGGACCGCAATACCTATCTCGGCGATCCGGAATTCGTGAAAAACCCGATCGACCGGCTGGTCAGTAAAAGCTATGCCGAAGAAATCCGTAAGAAAATAGAAGCGGACAAAGCCACGCCGTCCACTGCCGTTCAGCCGGGTATGGAACCGCACGAGAAACCGGAAACCACGCATTATTCCATCGTCGATAAAATGGGTAACGCGGTGTCCACCACCTACACAGTGAATGGCCGCTTTGGTTCTGTCGTGATTGCACCGGGCACCGGTTTCTTCCTGAATGATGAAATGGATGACTTCACCACCAAAGTCGGCGAGAAAAACCTGTACGGTCTGGTGCAGGGAACCAAAAATGCCATCGCCCCCGGTAAGCGCCCACTATCCTCTATGAGCCCGAGTCTGGTGACCAAAGACGGTAAAATCTTCATGGTTCTGGGATCGCCTGGCGGTTCGCGCATCATCACCATTACCCTGCAGGCTGCGCTGAATGTCATCGATTACGGCATGGCACCACAGGAAGCCGTGGATGCGCCACGTATTCATCATCAGTGGTTGCCGGATGAAGTGTATTACGAGCAGCGCGGCGTTTCTCAGGACAGCCTGAATATCCTGCAGAAGATGGGTTACAAAATGGTGGAACAGACGCCATGGGGTGCGACGGAGCTGATTATGGTGGGGTTACCGGGTGCGGCCGGTGTGACATCGGCGAACTCAGGTAATGACTCGGCGGTGTCAGGCAAGGTTCGCGAAGGTTATCTGTATGGCGCGAATGATGTGCGACGTCCCGCAGGAGCCGCCATCGGTTATTAACTGGCATCCTTCAAGCTATCTCTGCATTGGCTGCCTTCATTCACCCCGATCACTTACCTGTAGTAAAAAGCCCCCGATATCATCTGATATCGGGGGCGTTAAAATTTACCGAAAGGTAAGTGCATGCTTACGCTTTATTGCTCAGCGCCAGTGCTTCTTTCTTACGGTCGTTGCGGCGTTTAAAGGCATAACCGACCAGTAGAGCCACCACCCAAACCATCCCCACATACAACGAAATACGGGTATCCGGGAAGTAACCAATCAGGCCGATGATGAACACCAGGAAAATAATACCGAACACCGAGGTATAAACGCCGCCACGCAGCGGAAACTCCAGCTCTTTCACCTGTTGTTTGCTCAGTTTGCGACGGAAACCAATCTGCGAGAACAGGATCATAATCCACACCCAGACCGTTGCGAAGGTCGCCAGAGACGCAATCACCAGAAACACAGCCGATGGCATGACGTAGTTCAGATAAACCGCCACCAGCAGTGCCGCCATCATCACCAGAACGGTGACCCACGGCGTGCCCAGACGCGATACCTTGCTGAACATTTTCGGTGCCTGCCCCTGCTCTGCCATTCCGTGCAGCATACGGCCCACGCCGAACACATCACTGTTAATGGCAGAAAGCGACGCGGTAATCACCACAAAATTCAGGATCGTCGCCGCAGCAGTAATGCCCATGTGCTGGAAAGTCAGCACGAACGGACTGCCCTGCGTCCCCACCTGATTCCACGGGAAAATAGACATGATCACAAACAGCGTACCCACATAAAATACCAGAATACGCAGCGGTACTGAGTTGATGGCTTTCGGAATAGATTTCTTTGGGTCTTCCGCTTCACCGGCCGTGATCCCGATGATCTCGATGCCGCCGTAAGCAAACATCACCAGTTGTAAGGACAAAATCGTCCCCATGATGCCCTGACTGAAGAAGCCACCATGACTCCACAGATTGTGGATACCGGTCGCCTGCCCGCCATTGCCGATACCCCAGAAGATAATCCCAAAACCTGCCACGATCATGATGATGATGGTCAGCACTTTAAAGAAGGAGAACCAGAACTCCAGCTCGCCGAAGACTTTCACGCTGACCAGATTGATCGCGCCGATGATCAATACCACGCTGAGCACCCAGGTCCATTGCGGCACATCCGGGAACCAGACGCCCATATAAATGCCGAACGCGGTTACATCAGCGATGGCGACGATCAGGATTTCGAAACAGTACGTCCAGCCGGTGATGTAACCCGCCATCGGCCCGAGATAATCTTGCGCATAACGCGAAAATGAACCGCTCTGCGGGTTGTTAACCGACATCTCACCGAGAGCACGCATGATGATAAACGCGATAATCCCACCGACCAGATACGCCAGCAATACGCTCGGTCCGGCCATTTTAATCGCATCTGCCGAGCCATAAAACAGACCAGTTCCGATGGCTGAGCCCAGTGCCATAAAGCGGATATGGCGCGTTGTCAGGCCACGTTTTAACTTCGTGCCCGGCGCTTCGTTCTGCGCTATTGGTTGTTCAGCTTCTTGCTGCATGTGCATTAACCCGTGTTGTTTTTTTAAATATCAAAAATCGTATTCTAAAAAATGACTTTTAGCCTGCCAATGAAAAAGCCACGGAAGGGGTTTCCGTGGCCTGATTGGCGAAACATTCGTCAGACGATCATGCTTTTATGTCTTCGAACATTCACCCGATGATCATTGGTGCGCGGTAACGCTGCGCGGGCCGCTGATTTTGTCATAAATCCCGACCAGTACCAGCATTAATAATGACGGGGGTAACCAGGCAAGACCTTGTGCAGCCAGGGGCAGGTTTGCGGTCCAGGCTGGCATCAGGTCAACAAAAGCAGACGCCTTGATACCATCAACAATACCGAACACCAGGCTTACCAGCATGACCGGCGCCACGATACGCGTGGTGCTGTTCCACCAGCGCAGGGTGAAACTCAGCACAACCAGCGCGATACATGGCGGATAAATCGCCGTCAGTACCGGTACTGAAATCGCAATCAGATGGCTCAGGCCCAGGTTGGACACCAGCATGGAGAACAGACCCAGAATGAAGACCAGTGTTTTGTAAGACAGTGGCAGATACTGAGCAAAGAATTCCGCACAGGCACAGGTCAGGCCAACCGCCGTCACCATGCAGGCGATGAAAATCAGCGCACCGAGGAAGAAGCTGCCCACACCGCCGAAGGTATGTGCCACATAGGCATGCAGAATAATCGCACCATTGGTCGCATCAGGCACCAGTGAAGCGCTGTTTTCGCCGAGCTTGAACAGGCTCAGGTAAACCAGCATCAGACCCAGACCGGCAATCAGCCCTGCCAGCACGGTATAACGGGTCAGCAGTTTGGCATCAGATACACCACGGGAACGCGCGGCATTGACGATAACAATACCGAACACCAGCGCGCCCAGCGTATCCATGGTCAGATAGCCGTTAACGAAACCGCTGGAGAACGGCACTGTCTGGTAAGCATCCACCGCTGGCATCGGAGAACCGGCTGGCCAAAGTACGGCAGCAATACCCAGTGCAGCCAGCGCCACCATTTTCAGCGGCGCGAGGAAATGGCCGACAGTATCAAGCAAACGTCCCGGATACAGGGAAATGCCGATGACCAGGGAGAAATAGATCACGCTATAAATCAGCAGAGGCAGCGGGCCGTCACCGGTCATCGGTGCGATACCCACCTCAAAAGAAACGGTTGCCGTGCGTGGCGTGGCAAACAGCGGGCCAACAGCCAGATAACACACAGTGGCCAGAAGAATACCGGCACCACGACCAATTGGCGTACTCAGGGCATCCACACCGCCGCCAACGCGTGCGAGTGCAATTACCGTCATCACCGGAAGTCCGACTGCGGTGATCATAAAGCCGGCAGCAGCCCACCAGACGTCATGACCTGCCTGCAAACCAACCATTGGCGGGAAAATAATATTCCCCGCCCCGACGAATAAGGCGAAGGTCATGAAACCCAGCGCCAGAATATCTTTATTTGTTAAACGAGTACTCATGATGGGTGTCGTGTTGCCTGTTCAAATGAATAAAGTGTCCGATGCTGCCGTCGTGCCACGTCGTCAGAAAGATGAATGGCATATAACAGCCAGAGAGCACCCATGTGAGGAGCGAAGTGAGCAAAAACGCCTGATGATATGCAGATGATTACGTTGTTATGCAGGGAGTATCGAGCGACAGCGGGGGCTAAGGTAATCTTTTATAGCGTATAAAGGCAAGCCGGGATCCAAAAAGCAGAGTGTTTAACCAAATTAATGTTACAAGGCAGGTATATTCACTAAATACTGCGATAAACACACCATATGATATGTATGATTTTTGAACTAATGAAGCACAAGATATGCTCCGATAAGATTAAAAATGCGTGAAATCACCACTTTCAGGTTATTTCACGCACAGTTTACAGCATATTTACAAGGTCATCATTTGACCTCTTTCAGGGGTTACCAGACGCGGGCAGCAATATCGACCACCAGTTTTAGTTTTTCCCACTGCTGCGCTTCGGTCAGGCTGTTGCCCTCTTCCGTTGACGCAAAGCCACATTGCGGGCTGAGGCAAATCTGGTTGATATCCAGATATTCCGCCGCCTCGGCCAGACGTGATTCCACGGTTTTTGCCAGTTCAAGCTCACCGGACTTGGTGGTGATCAATCCCAGAACCGCCTGCTGATGGCCTTTCTTAATGAAACGCAGCGGTTCGAAGCCACCGGAGCGCTCGTTGTCATATTCCAGGAAGAAGGCATCGATGTTCACGCCACCAAACAGGATCTCCGCGACAGGTTCATAGCCGCCTTCAGAAATCCAGGTGGAACGGAAGTTCCCGCGACAAACATGCAGACCAATCACCAGATCATCAGGTTTACCGGCAATCGCTTTATTCAGCACGTCAGCGTAAGTACGTGCTAACTCTTCCGGAGAATCGCCACGTTCGCGGATCTGCTTCTTCTGATCTTCAGAACACAGATAAGCCCAGACGGTGTCATCGAGTTGCAGATAACGGCAACCGGCATCGTAAAACGCTTTAATCGCATCCCGGTAAACCTGCGCCAGATCGTCAAAATACGCTTTCAGATCCGGATACACTTCTTTGCTGATGGCGTTACGGCCACCGCGGAAATGCATCACACTCGGGCTTGGAATGGTCATTTTCGGCACAGCACTTCCGCTGATGCTTTTCAGGAAACGGAAATCTTCCAGCATCGGGTGCGAGCCGAAACCGAGCTTGCTGACCACTTTAATGCTGCGCGCTTTAGTCTGTACGCCGTTGAACTGGATCCCCTGCACCGCATCGTAACCTTCCACACCTTCCAGACCTTCGAAGAAATCGAAGTGCCACCATGCGCGGCGGAATTCACCGTCAGTGACCACTTGCAGACCCGCTTCGCGCTGCAATTCCACCACGCGGCGAATTTCGGTGTCTTCCACGGCACGCAGCTGCGCGGCATCAATCTCACCGGCCTGAAACTGCTTACGGGCTTCTTTAATCGCCGCCGGACGCAGGAAACTGCCAACGACGTCTGCACGGAATGGAGGGGTTGTACGTTGCATGAAGAACTCCTTAATAACATCCCGCCGGTGGCGAAATGCGAATGATTCACAAAGTAAATAATTACACTGCGTTATATTTAGACATCTGGATGTCTAAACGTCTTTAAGAAGATACTGTCATGCAGGGTGTTAACGGGCAACAGAGGAATTTTCATGGGACATGAATAAAGTTCATGATCGCTTCATCATTTTTCATGATGCTGGACAATATTCGCCCCATTGCGATCTGTAGTAATAAATACTATAGTTTATTTTACCAGGGACGATGACATGAACTGTTTACGTATTTTTGTTACAGAGGATTTTCACGACTTCATGACCGCCAGCAAACTGTCGGAAAAGGATATCCTCAAGTCAGCACATGAACTGGCAAACGGACTTTTTGATGCGGATTTGTCCGGCAACGTTTACAAGAAGAGAATTGCACCGTCAGGGAGATCGAAGTCAGGGTTTGGCCGGGCAGTCATCGCTTTTCGTTTTGAAGATAAGATCTTTTATATCGACGGGTGGCTGAAAAATAGTGTCCGCAAGAAAGGCAATGAAATTCCCGACAAACTTCTGTCTTTATATAAAGCAATTGCTAAAGATTTGCTCAACTTCACAGAGCTTCAACTCGAAACAGAACTTCGAAATGGATTAATTAAAGAGGTGATTTCTAATGGTTGATGAACGTTTGCTAAAAATGCAGCGGATGGCTCAACGCTTCCATGATTCATCTGGCGTGGTAACACAAACCACGATGCGTGAAATTAACAAAATAGTTGATGAAGCCGTTCAGGAGGAAAGACTGAAAGCCTTCGCAGAAAGCTCTGCTGAACGCATTCGCGCTTTGCGTGAGAAAGAAAAAATCAGTCAGGGCGTACTGGCAAGACTCATCAATATGTCCGCCAACAGCATTCAAAAATGGGAGCGGGATGAAACCAAACCCACCGGAGCGGCGCTGATCTTACTGATGCTAATTGAAGAAAAAGGTTTACAGATCATCTGCTAAAAGAAGCCACAGCTTGTTGCTGTGGCTTGATTTTTATCCCTTTACGCCGCTTTGGCTGGCCTGTTCCTGAGGAACAATCAACTTCGGCGCCAGCGTAAACATAAACCGGGTGCCGACGCCGACTTCACTCATGACTTCAAGTTTCGTGTGGTGATGGCTGAGCGCATGTTTGACGATTGCCAGTCCCAGTCCGCTGCCGCCGGTCTGACGTGAACGGGCTTTATCGACGCGGTAGAAACGTTCGGTCAGGCGCGGCAGGTGCTGCGGCGCAATGCCCGGTCCGTTGTCGCTGATCTGGAACTGTGCGCCATGCGGCGTTTGTTGCCAGCTGACTTCAATCCGTGTCCCCGCTGGCGTGTGGTTAACCGCGTTATACACCAGGTTCGACACCGCGCTGCGCAGTTGATCTTCATTACCAAAGACCTTCAGCTTGTCGTTTACGCGAAACACCACTTCATGCCTGCCGTTGCTTAACGTTTGCACTTCACGTTCGAGCATGCCGAGCATCACCGGAATATCGACTTTCTCGTGCAAATCAATATTCGCTGAGGCTTCGATTTTCGACAGCGTCAGCAGCTGCTTCACCAGCCCGTCCATGCGCCGCGTCTGTTCCTGCATGGTATCCAGCGCTTTAGTGCGGAAAGGCTCTTCCAGCTTGGCGTCTTCCATCATTTCCAGATACCCCTGCAATACCGTCAATGGGGTTCTCAGTTCATGACTGACGTTAGCGAAGAAGTTACGCCGTGCGCCTTCAAGCTGACGCATCTGGGTCACGTCGCGTGCCACCATCAGCAGTTGTCCTTCGGAATAAGGCATGACGCGAAACTCGACATAATGCTCATTATTGAGTTGTAAATTCAGCGCCCGGCTGAAATCGCGGGTCTGGATCCACAGCCGGAATTCCGGATAACGCAGCAGGTTGAAGATATGTTGCCCGTTATCTTCCGGCCAGCGGAAACCGAGCAAATCCTGCGCCAGTCCGTTACACCAGAAAATATTGCCATCTTCAGTGGTCAGCACCACGGCATCCGGCAGCGATTCGGCACCGCTGCGAAAACGTTTGATGAGCTGACCTAATTCCCGACGGCGACGCCGGTTGCGTATCTGCATCTGGTTCAGCCCGTAAAACAGCGGCTCCCAGCTCCAGCGCCCATTCGGTGGCGTAATGCTGCGGTCGAGCCACAGCCAGTGAGAGAGTTTAAGCTGGTTGTAATAATTCCAGCCCAGTGCCGCCATCAGCGACACCAGGAGGAGCCAGCCGAAATGGCCGACGAAGATACCGAGAATTAACGCTGGCAGGCAAAAGAGAAACAATTCACCCGCCAGTCGTTTCCATGACAAACGTTCTAGCACACAGATTCTCCGCTGTGAGGGCTCAATAACGCGTTGAAAAACGGTATCCGGTACCACGAACAGTCTGGATCATTCTGTCATGTCCACTGGTTTCCAGCGCCTTACGTAAACGACGAATATGCACGTCAACCGTGCGATCTTCCACATAAACGTTAGTGCCCCAGACGTTATTGAGCAACTGTTCGCGGCTGTATACACGTTCGGAATGGGTCATAAAGAAGTGTAATAACTTAAATTCGGTCGGCCCCATATCGAGCGCCTGCTCGTTGGCCATTACCCGGTGAGACGACGGATCCAGGCTTAACCCCTGCATGTCGATCACTTCTTCCACCGCCATTGGCGAGATGCGACGCATCACGGCTTTAATGCGGGCAACCAGTTCTTTCGGAGAAAACGGTTTAGTGATGTAATCATCGGCACCCACTTCAAGGCCGCGCACCCGATCTTCTTCTTCACCGCGTGCGGTCAGCATCATCACCGGAATTTCGCGGGTCAGTGCCTCACGTTTAAGATGCTTAATAAACTGAATACCGGAACCGCCAGGTAACATCCAGTCAAGCAGGATCAGTTCAGGGTAAGGTTCAACAAGCTGCCCAATCGCTGAATCAAAATCCTCAGCTTCTACGGCCTGATAGCCATTTTGTTCCAGTACAAAACACACCATTTCACGGATTGGAGCTTCGTCTTCAACCACCAATATACGTCTAGCCATCGTAGGTCCTGCCAATAGGTTAGCGATCTTTTATTTGATTGCGGGCGCCATTATGCGTCAGTTTTGTGACAGATTTATGAATGAAAAGAATGGTTCATTACAGTCAACTATGACAGATAATTTTCGGCCATCTTGCTGAAATTGGTCTGATTTATCGGGGACAGCTTCCCCTGCCGACGTTTATACTTTACCTCATTGTCGTCATCCAGGGTTCATACGGGAGTCTCATGCGCCTGATCCACACGTCAGACTGGCACCTCGGCCAGTACTTTTTCACTAAAAGCCGTGCAGCCGAACATCAGGCATTTTTGCGCTGGCTGACCGGTCAGGTGCAGCAACATCAGGTCGACGCCGTGATTGTCGCGGGCGATATTTTCGACACGGGATCCCCACCCAGTTATGCCCGCGAATTGTATAACCGCTTCGTGGTGGAATTACAGCAAACCGGCTGCCAGCTGGTGGTGCTGGCTGGTAACCACGATTCTGTCGCCACGCTCAATGAATCGCGCGAGCTCCTTTCCTGCCTGAATACGCGGGTGATTGCCACCGTCGGTGAAAACCTTTCTGAACAGATTTTAGTGCTCAGTCAGCGTGACGGGAAACCCGGTGCGATACTGTGCGCTATCCCGTTTTTACGCCCGCGTGATCTGCTCGCCAGCCAGGCGGGACAGTCCGGCAGCGACAAGCAACTGGCATTGCAGGAAGCCATCGCCGCGCATTATGACGCGCTCTGGCAGGCTGCGCAGGCCAGACGTGACGAACTGGGCATGCCGCTGCCTATTATTGCGACCGGCCATCTGACGACTGTCGGCGTCAGTACCTCTGATTCCGTGCGCGACATCTATATAGGTACGCTCGATGCGTTTCCGGCGCAGGCCTTTCCGCCGGTCGATTATGTGGCACTGGGTCATATTCACCGTGCACAATGCGTCGCCAAAACCGAACATATCCGTTACAGCGGCTCGCCGATTGCCCTGAGTTTTGACGAACTGAGCAAAGCTAAAAGTGTGTACTTACTTGATTTTGATGGTGCGACGCTCAACGCCATCGACACACTGGAAATCCCGGTTTTCCAGCCGATGCAGATAATCAAAGGCTCGCTGGTGGAGATTGAACAACAACTGGCACAGTTCGAAGGCGGTGATCCGGCCAAACCGGTGTGGCTCGATATTGAAGTCTCCACCCAGGATTATCTCAGCGACATCCAGCGACGCATTCAGGCGCTGACGGAAGATCTGCCGGTAGAAGTCGTGCTGTTACGCCGCAGCAAAGAACAGCGCATCAACAGTATTGAGCAGCAGGAAAAAGAAACCCTCAGCGAACTGAGCGTCAGCGACGTGTTTGAACGACGACTGGCGCTGGAACCGGCCCCTGACGAGCCGCGTCAGGCTCGGATGCGCACGTTGTTTGCGCAGGTGGTTGAACAGGTTACCAACGGTCAGAACGCGGAGGACAGCGCACAATGAAAATTCTCAGCCTGCGTTTAAAAAACCTGAACTCGCTGGAAGGCGAATGGAAAATTGATTTCACCGCCGAGCCGTTTGCCAGCAACGGATTATTCGCCATCACCGGTCCGACCGGTGCGGGGAAAACCACCCTGCTCGATGCCATTTGTCTGGCGCTTTATCATCAGACGCCACGGCTGAACATTACACCAAGCCAGAATGAACTGATGACCCGCCACACCGCAGAATCGCTGGCCGAGGTGGAGTTTGAAGTCAAAGGTGTGGGTTACCGCGCTTTCTGGAGCCAGCGCCGCGCCAAAAATTCCCCTGACGGCAATCTGCAGGCACCGAAAGTCGAGCTGGCGTTACTGGCCGACGGCAAAATTCTGGCGGATAAAGTGCGCGATAAACTCGATGCCATCGCCACACTGACCGGGCTGGATTTCGGTCGTTTCACCAAATCCATGATGCTTTCACAGGGGCAGTTCGCCGCGTTTCTGAATGCCGATGCCAACGACCGCGCCGAATTGCTGGAAGAACTGACCGGCACCGAGATTTACGGTCTGCTTTCTCAACGCGTGTTTGAGCAACATAAAGAAGCGCGCATTGCGCTGGACGGTCTGCATCAGCGTATGGCCGGAATCGAACTGCTCAGCGAAGAACAGCGCCAGACGCTCGAATCACAACGTGCTGAACTGAACGCGCAGGAAATCAGCCTCAGTCAGCAGGCGCAGCAGCGCCAGCAGGATCTGAACTGGCTGCAACAGTGGCAGCAGGTGCAGCAAAAACAGCAGCAGTCTCAGCAACAACTGACCGCCGCAGAGCAGGAAAATCTGGCCGCCGCGCCGCAGTTACAGCAACTGGCGCGCAGCGAACCGGCAGAAAAACTGCGTCCGTTACTCAATGATCGCCAGCGCTGTCAGGATGACGCGCAGCGCCTTCAGCAATTACTGATACAACTGACGCAGCAGCAGGAGCAGCAGATTGCACAGATGACGCCGCTGAGTCTGGCGGTGGAACAGGCGCACACTGCACGGCAGAAACAGGCGGAAGAACAGCGTCAGATGCAGACGCTGATCGAAGAAAAAATCCTGCCACTGGATAGCGAAATCGCGCAATGGCGCAAATCGCTGGTGGAAACACAGCAGGCGGTCAGCGAGTCGCAGAAACAGGCTGGTGAACATAGCGCGACGCTGCAGCAAATCACGGCGGAACGTCAGAAACTGGATGAGGAAAGCCGCCAGCATCACACCCGTCAGGCCGCGCTGACTGAAGCCCTTAACGTTGCACAACAACGTCAGGCTGAACTGGAAAAACAGTACCCGCAGGTAGTGTTACAGAAACGTCAAACCGAACTCATGCAGCTCCGGCCGGTGCGGCAGCAGCTGTTTTCACTCTCGCAAATCTTCCCGCAACTGAACCAGCGCGTGCAGCAACAGCATAAAGATTTTGCGCAGTACCAGACGGTGCTGGCCGAAGAAGAACTGCGTCTGGGCGCGATCCGTCTGCAATGTCAGAAACAACTGGAACATCTGAACGACGTCAAGGCGCTGCATAAACAGGAAATGCTGATCGTCAGCCTTGAAGCCGAACGCGCGAATTTGCAAAGCGGCAAAGCCTGTCCGCTGTGCGGCTCAACATCACATCCGGCGATTGAACATTATCAGGAGGTTAAACCTTCTGAAACCGCGCAGCGCGTCGAGAAAATGCAACTGGAATTCGATGCAGCAAAAGCCAGCGGTATCGAACTGGCGGCGAAAATTAAAGGCCTGAAAGAGCAACAAACACGGCTGCAAACTCAGCTTGAGCAGGATCAGCAACAACTGAATGCACATACCCTGAACTGGCAACAACTCAGTGCGCCGCTGAATCTGACGTTTACGCTGCATGATACCGCCGACATCACGCAATGGCTGACCGCCCGCGATGAGGAAGAGCAGCAGTCGCAGGCGCGGCTGAGCCAGCACGAACAGCTGGCGCGGGCCCTGCAACAGGCCAAAGATGCCCTGAACGACGCACTGAATGCACAGCAGAAAGTGCAGCAGCAAAGTGCCTTGCTGACAGAGCGCGTTACCCGGCTGGAAGAGATGCAGGCAAAATCTCAGCAAGACCTCGTGCGGTTGCAAAAGCAACTGGCGGAAGGTGAAAAATCCCTTTCTGAGCTGAATGCCCGACGCCTCGAACTGTTCGGAGAGCGTCAGGTTGCTCAGGTTCGCGAGCACTTACATCAGCAACAACAGGCGACAGAACAAGCACTGAGTGATGTCCAGACCGCGCTGCATAAGGCGCAGGAACAGCGCGACCAGTTGGCCGGTCAGTTGGCCAGTACTCAGCAGCAACAGTTACAGACCGCCGCACAACTGACGCAGGTGGAACAGGCGTGGCAGCAGGCATTGAGCGCCAGTGGATTTTCGGATGAAGCCGCAGTGAAACTGGCGCTGCTCGACGACGCGTTGCGCCAGCAGCTTCAGCAACGCAAAGAACATCTGCAACAACAACTGGCACAGGCGCAGGCATTACTGGCGGATGCCCGTCAGCAGCTCGAAAAACATCAGCTTGCCCGTCCTGCACATCTCAGTGAAACCGACAGTGATCTTAACGCCCTGACGGTGCAACAGGCGGAGCTGGCACAACAACTGAAAGTCCTGCAACAACGTCTGGGCGAAGTGAAAAATCAGCTGGAAAGCGACAAGCAACGCCACCATGGTCAGCAGACGCTGATTGCACAGATTGCGCAGGCGCAGCGAACCTGTGATGACTGGGGTTATCTCAACCAGATGATTGGCTCCAGCGACGGCGCGAAATTCCGTAAATTCGCGCAGGGTCTGACGCTCGATCATCTGGTGTATCTGGCCAACCGCCAGCTGGAAAAATTGCACGGACGTTATCTGTTGCAGCGCAAAACCAGCGATGCGCTGGAACTGCAAGTGGTCGATACCTGGCAGGCCGATGCCGTGCGCGATACCCGCACGCTATCCGGCGGCGAAAGCTTCCTGGTCAGCCTGGCACTGGCCCTGGCGCTGTCCGATCTGGTCAGCGATAAAACCCGTATCGACTCGCTGTTCCTCGACGAAGGTTTCGGTACGCTCGATGCCGACACGCTGGATACCGCGCTGGATGCGCTCGACAGCCTGAATGCCTCGGGTAAAACCATCGGCGTGATCAGCCATGTCGAAGCAATGAAAGACCGCATTCCGGTACAAATCAAAGTCACCAAAGTGAATGGTCTGGGCATCAGCCGCCTGAGCAGTGAATTTAAAGTCTGATCCCTCGCCACTGCCGGGCAGGTTGCTAGATAAATTGCTAGCTGCATGCCCTGCGGTGGATCCTTTTTGTGAAAGCGTGCACAAAAATCGCACCAGTTCAGTGCGCGCTTTTTCCTCAACCTGCTGAATTTACGTTTATTCCCGCTGCCGGAACGAACTGGCACGCCCTGTGCTTAACGTTATGTATACAAGTTGCAGTACAAGTTGCAACGTCCTCATAACCGCTTAGGGAACCGCCAATGAAAAACATCAAACCTGAAGTTGATAAAAAACGTCGCCAGCTGATGAAATGGCTCGCCATTACCGGCGGAGTGTCCACCCTTGGCGGAATGATCCCGACGTCAGTTTTTGCAGCCGACGACGATGAAATTCGTATTGGTTACTGGCCGATTGTCGGTGGTTTGCCGCTGTATGTGGCACTGGAACAGGGCTTTTTTAAACAAGCCGGGCTGAATGTGAAAGGCGTTAAATTCGCCAGTGCCCAGCAAATTGTCGAAGGGATGATCACCGGCAGGATCCACGGCTGCGCCAACGGCACGGCAACCGGCGCGCTGGGACTCGGGGCGATCACCTCACCGGGTCTGTTCAAAATTATCTGTTCTAACCCGTCAAACCATACGCTGGTGTTAGATGAATTTCTGGTGCCGCTCAACAGCCCGGCAAAAGCTATCAGTGACCTGAAAGGCAAGAAAATCGCCTGCGGTCCGGGGATCCAGAACGTCACGATGGCGAAAATTATTCTGGAGAAAAATGGCTTCACTAATCCGTCAGTCATTGAACTGCCGGTCGGACAACACGCGCCTGCTCTGGCCGCCGGGCAAATTGACGGCGTATATACGCTCGAACCGACCGGCACTGTCGGACGCATGAAAAACCTTTCGCGCACACTCGAAACCGGCGTTATTTCTAAATACGTGCTTGGCAACGCCGACGCCCCGTGGTTCGGCGGCGCAGCGGCACTGAACGCCAGTTTTATCGCCAGCAAGCCGGAAGAAACCAAAAAGTTTATTGCCGCTTATCAGAAAGCGGTGGAATTCATTGCGGCTCACCCTGATAAAGCGCGCGAAAACGTCGCCGGTTACACCAGCATTGAACCGGCGCTGGTCAAAGAAGTGCCGCTGCCGGGCTTCGTGATGTATCCCGATTTGAAAGGCGACAACCTGCAATGGTTCCAGAAGTTTTATGACGTCTTTACGGAAAGAAAAATCTTCAGCAAGCCGGTGGATGTCGCTTCGCTGATCTATCAGGGATAAGGAGAAACAGGATGACTTCACGCTGGTCTTCAAGGTTACTGCCGCTGGTCGGCCCGGTACTGCTGTTTTTATTCTGGCAACTGGCCGTCAGCGCAAAATGGCTGAATCCCGTGCTTCTGCCCTCGCCGGTCGAGACAATCGGCTACATGTTCCAGTCATTTTCCGACGCGTCCATGCGCACCGACATCGGCGCAACCCTTTACCGCACGCTGGTGTCTTTTGCCTTTGCCGCCGTAATTGGCGTGCCGCTGGGCGTAATTTTGGGCAGCAATGAAAAGGTTTACCGCAGCCTGGAATTTTTGATCGACTTCTTCCGCTCCACACCGTCGTCAGCGCTGATCCCGCTGTTTATGCTGATTTTCGGGATTACTGACGCCAACAAAATCGCCATTGCTGCCTTTGCCGCTGTGCTGGTCATCCTGTTCAACAGCGCATACGGCGTGATGAATGCCAAAAAAACGCGCCTGATGGCCGCCAAAGTAATGGGAATTTCCCGCTGGCATATTTTCAAAGACATCATGCTGATGGAAAGCCTGGCACAAACCTTTGTCGGCCTGCGCACCGGCGTGTCGATCGCGCTGGTGATCGTGATCGTCGCCGAAATGTTTATCGGATCAGAAACCGGACTCGGCCACCGGATCATCGATGCCCAGCAGGTGTTTAACATCAAAGATATGTACGCCTCGATCCTGATCACCGGCGCGCTGGGTTATCTGCTCAATCTGGCTTTTTTGCTGATCGAGAAAAAAACCGTCCACTGGAGTAGCAAAGCATGACGCACCCTCTCTCGCTGAACCCTGATTATAAAGGCCCGCAGTTGCCGCAATATGCCACGCGACCGGACACCCATGTGACGATCCGCGGACTGAGCAAGGCGTTTGCCGGACAGCCGCTGTATACCGACCTGAATCTCGACTTACCGCGTGGAAAAATCGTGTCGATCTTCGGGCCGAACGGCTGTGGTAAATCGACCTTAATGAACATGATCGCCGGTCTGATCCCGGTAGATAAAGGCGACATTCTGTTCGACGGCAAAACGCTGGCGCAAACCACCATCGGCTATGTGTTTCAGAACTACCGCGACGCGCTGTTTCCATGGATGAGCGCCCGCGCCAACATCGCCTATCCGCTGATACGCCACGGCATGAGCAAAGCGGATGTGAATGCGCGGGTCGAAGAACTGACGCAGATGTTTGATATCCGTTTCGACCTGAAACGCTATCCGTATGAGCTTTCCGGCGGACAACAGCAAACTGTGTGCATCATGCGGGCGCTGGCGACGCGTCCGGAAGTGATGTTCCTCGATGAGCCTTTCTCGGCGCTGGATTTCGAGATGACGCTGTTTATCCGCGATAAATTACAGGAAGTGCAACTGGCGACCGGCGTCACTATGCTGATTGTTTCGCATGACCTGGAAGATGCGGTATTTCTGGCGGATGAGATTTTACTGCTGACGCGGCGGCCGACGCAGATTGCGGAAATCGTGCCGTTCGACCTGCCGCGCCCGCGAGGGTCGGAAATCATGAGCCACCCGGAATTTATCCGCGTGAAGGCGCACACGCTGGAAGTCTTTAAACGGGAGATGGCGCTTTAGCTGGCGGCAGTCTGCCGCCACTGACGCGGGCTGACGCCAAACCAGCGGCGGAAAGCCCGCGAAAAGGCACTGACTTCGGAATACCCTAGCAGCAACGCCATTTCGGAAATCGGCAGTTGTTGCTGTTGCAGATAATGCGTCGCCAGTTCGCAACGGACGTTATCCACCAGTTGGGTAAACGTCAGGTTCTGTTCGCGCAGGCGGCGTTGCAGCGAACTCGGCGACATACCCATTTTTTCGGCCACTTCATCAAGCACCGGCTCGCCGCGTAATAACGCCTGACGTACCCGCGATCGCACGCTGTCGGTGAGCGACTGCTGCGACGGCGCATCCGCATTCAGACGGCGGATCGCATCCTGCATGACCAGCAACAGCGTCTGATCCCGTTCCGGCATCGCCCGCTGTAAATCGCGTTTGACGATCAGCAGGGAATTGTACGGCTGATCGAAATACACCGGCGCATCAAATACTTTGCAGTGTTCATGCCATTGCTGCGGACGCGGATGCTCAAAATGCACCTCACGCGGCGCCCAGTTTTTCCCCAGCCCGTGACGCAATAAATTGAGGATCATCCCCAGCGTCAGTTCCGCATCCTGCCGTCTGCACAGAATGCTGCCGTGCCGCACCTGATAATCGAACCGGTAATGATCCCCCTTATCCACCAGCCGCGTCAGCGTATTGTGCTGATGAAAGGGAAAGGCATTCACTACGTTTTGCAGCGCGGTTTCTGCCGAAGAAGAACATAAACCGATGTAGCCAATCAGCCCTAATGACTGCGGTTTGAACTGTTTCCCGTAATGCAAACCGAAGTTATCACAACCTGACTGCGCCGCCGCTTCTTCCAGAACCTGACAGTAATTAGTCAGCCCGAGACTCAGCGTAGGTTGTTGCAGCAATTCAGGATTGATGTGGCAGATGCCTAGCACACGATCGACATCTGCCCCTTTGGCCTGAATAAAATCGCTCAGGCCGCTGGCGGCTGCGGCCAGCACCCCCCGGTGGCTGTCATTGCTGCGCGTCAGCGCGTTCAGCGCATTGCTGAAACCGGCTCCGGAAGCCGTTGAAGAAAGGCCTGTCTGCATCGTCTTTTACTCCCTTTATGTCGGCAATAAAAAGTGTCGGTGATAAAAGAGAATTGCAAGTTCCGTACCAGCACCTTGCTTCACATCTCCGGGTGATAAACCAATGCAATACAATGAGATAAATTTTCGGCAGTTTTGCCAGCCGCGCCTGCGCCCTGCTACGGCGCCCGCTTTTCGTGCAGCTTCATCCGATCACAAAGGGATGATGCGCCTTCGCCAGATACTCACGGCACAGGCGCAGGCTCTCTTGTTCCCATTCATTGCCAAGGCTTTGCGCCATTTCCGTGGTGGCATGCGATCCGCGCCAGGCCAGCAACTGAATCCGCCGCTGAATAATCAGTGTCGGGATCACCGCCAGATCGGCATCGCTCACGTGACAAATACGTGCGTAACCTTCCAGCCAGTGGCGGACCCACGCCTGCGCCCGCGGATGATGTTCAACAAAACTGATCGCCGCCGCCGCATCATGCAGATACCAGCCCATACCGCAGTCATCAAAATCGATCACCCGGGTTTCACCTTTGTGCAACAGTAAATTCGTCAGGCGCAGATCGGCGTGGATCAGCCCGTAGCGCTGTGCACTCTTGCCGTAACTTTTCAGCACGCTGCCGGTGTGCGCCAGCGTCTCTTCAATCAGCGGGATCCCGGCCGCCGTCATGCCCGGCGCATCCTGCCAGCGGCCCCAGTGACCGTGCGGGCCGACCATGGTATCGCTGTCCCAGATAATACGGCGAAACCCGGCCGGATGCGGCCACTGACGGCTGTGCTGATGCAGGCGCGCAGTCACTTCCCCCAACTGAGCAAACGCCCGCGGATCCACATCCGTGGTTGGCATTTCGCCCTCAATCCAGCGAAAAATCACCACATTGCGGTTTTCAGTTTCGCTCACCGCGACAGTTTGCACAGCGGTACCATCCCGCCCTTTTACTGCCTCAGGCACCTGAATCTCGCTTTCACGCAGCGCATCCAGCCACGCCAGTTCACTCTCTATTTCATCCCGCTGGTGATAGCCCCCGCGGTGAACACGCAGTGCATAACGTTCGCCGTCGGGGCAGCGCAGTAAAAAAGTGGCATTTTCCGACCGGCAGATCAGCGAAAGATGCCCTTGCAGATCAGGGGAATAGCGGCGCAATGCTTCTGTTGCCAGCAGATTCAGGCTGGTGTCATCGAGCATGTCAGATTGTTTTGCAGTCATCAGGTTCCACTCCGTACCGGTTAAATCAAATCGATATTGCGGATAGCCAGAATGGAAGGGGCGCGTTTTCGTCGCTTGACTCAGGAACAGCAAATGTTGACCGCAAAACACGCGTGACGCGCTGACGGCGAAAAGTTGACTGCAACGCACAGCAGTCAGCGCGCTGAGGTCAAGTTTTACCGCTTTCCCCGGCGCATTATCAAATCACCTTCCGCCGTCATGGCATTTTTTTGCACACCGGCAGTGACGTTGAAACCGCCTGTCAGGAGATGACTCTCATGTTGAAAACCAATGCGTTTGATGCCGCCAGCAGCGGCAATATTTCAGCCGACAATCTGGCGATGATAGAACGCCGCCGTCGTTTGCTGGGCCCGGCTTACCAGTTGTTCTACAAGAATCCAGTGCATCTGGTGCGCGGCGAAGGCGTGTGGGTGTATGACGCTGATGGCCGCCGTTATCTCGACGTCTACAACAACGTGCCTTCCGTTGGCCATTGCCATCCTCATGTGCTGGAAGCGCTGGTGCGTCAGGCATCCACGCTGAACACGCACACCCGTTATCTGCATGAAAATGTCCTGAACTTCGCCGAAAAACTGGTGGGCACCATGCCCGCTGAGCTGAGCCAGGTAATGTTCACCTGCACGGGCAGCGAATCTAACGATCTGGCGCTGCGTATCGCCGAAGATTTTACCGGCGGCACCGGCGTTATCGTCACCGAATTCAGCTATCACGGCATGACCAAAGCGATTGCCGGGCTATCGGCCTCGATGGGGCCATACGTTAAAGTGAACGGTGATGCGCGGGTGATTCCGGCACCGGTTCACCACCCGGCTAACCCGGCTGAAGTTGGCAAGCGCTTTGCCAACGACATCCGTGCCGCACTGGCGGATATGGATCGCCATGGCATCAAACCGGCTGCCCTGATGATCGACACCTTCTTCACCAGCGACGGCGGTTTCTTCGATCCGGCCGGTTTTCTGAAAGAAGCCATCGACGTTATTCACGAAGCCGGGGCGTTGTATATCGCCGACGAAGTCCAGCCGGGCTATGGCCGTTCCGGCGAACATATGTGGGGCTTCCAGCGCCACGGCGTGTTGCCAGATATCGTGACGCTCGGCAAACCGATGGGTAACGGACACCCGATGGCGGGCATCACTATTCAGCCGCACATCCTGGAACGCTTCGGCAGTGAATCGAGTTATTTCAATACCTTCGGCGGCAATACCGTGTCTTCTGCGGTCGGGCTGGCGGTGCTGGAAGTCATCGAGCAGGAAAACCTGATTGCCAGTGTCGGGCTGGCGGGTAAAGCCATTCTTGACGGCATCAACGCACTCTCTCAACGCTTCCCGGCGATTGGCAGCGTGCGTGGCGCAGGGCTGTTCGTCAGCGTCGATTTCGTCAACGAAAACGGCGGGCCGGATTCCGTTACCGCGCTGGCGGTGGTCAACGCACTGCGCGAAGAAGGCGTGCTGATTGGCGCCTCCGGCCCGCATGCCAACATTTTGAAGATCCGCCCGCCGCTGGTCTTTACCGCAGAACACAGCCAGATCCTGGTCAATGCGCTGGAAAACGTTCTGAGCAAGATGTTCTGACTGAAGCGGGTTACAAACGGAAAGGGCGCAAAATCTGCGCCCTTGAAGTTGATAAACGGATAATGGCTTACAACGCGAAACGTGATTGCGGCCAAAGCCAGGCAGCGCCGCGTACGCCGCTCGAATCACCGTGTACGGCTTTGAGGATCGGCGTTTCACATTCCCCGCCAAACACCCATTGTTTAATCAGCAGCGGCACCGTCTGATACAAACGATCCACGTTACTCATACCGCCCCCAAAGACAATCACGTCCGGGTCGAGGATATTCACCACGTTCGCCAGCGCCTTGGCCAGACGACGCTCATAACGCCCGAGCGCCTGTTCTGCAGTTTCATCGCCCTGCTCCACCAGCGCAATAATCTCTGCGCCTTTGAGCCGCTGACCGGACAAACGAAAATAGTCTTCTGCAAAACCGGTGCCGGAAACAAAGGTCTCGACGCAGCCTGATTTCCCGCAGTAACACGGGACTTCACGGGCAAACTGCATTTCTTCTTCATCCTGCCACGGCAGCGGGTTATGCCCCCATTCCCCCGCATTGCCGTTGCCGCCCGCATGCGCCGCACCGTGAAGCGCCACACCGGAACCGCAACCGGTACCGATTATCACGGCAAATACGGTGTGACGGCCCGCGCCCGCGCCGTCAGTGGCTTCTGACACCGCCAGGCAATTGGCATCGTTGGCAATATGTACTTCGCGTTTTAACAGCAGCGCCAGATCCTCATCCAGCTGTTGTCCGTTCAGCCAGACCGAGTTGGAATTTTTCACCTTACCGGTAAATGGCGACAAGGTGCCGGGGATCCCCAGCCCCACGCTGCCACGTTGACCTGTGGCTTTTTCGGCGTCCAGCACCAGCCCTTCAATCGCTTTGAGCGTACGTTCGTAGTCATTTCTCGGCGTATCGACCCGTTTGCGAAACAGCTCTTTACCTTCATCAGATAACGCAATGACTTCTATTTTTGTGCCGCCTAAATCAATGCCAATTCGCACGTGTTGCTCTCCTTTTACACTTTGCAGGGTCAGTTTTTTTGAGTTTATTCAGTTTAGAAGCCAGACGCGACTGTCACCAGAATAAGCTGTTATGCAATGTTACAGGGTGCGGCGATTTCTTAACGACGGCTGACGCTCAATTGGTTATCATGCCGCCCTGCATTCATTTATTCAGCGTACCACGAGTGCGCCGGGACAGGGATAACGCCATGTTATGGTTTAAAAATTTGTTAGTTTACCGTTTGAGCCGTGAAGTTTCGTTATCTGCTGACGAAATGGAAAAACAGCTCAGTGCTTTCACCTTTACCCCGTGCGGCAGCCAGGACATGTCGAAAACCGGCTGGGTCTCACCGATGGGTTCCCACGGCGGCGACGCGCTGACGCATGTCAACGGTGGTCAGATCCTGATCTGCGCCCGTAAAGAAGAAAAAATCCTGCCTTCTCCGGTGATTAAACAGGAGTTACAGGCCAAAATTGAGCAGCTCGAAGGTGAACAACACCGCAAGCTGAAAAAGACTGAAAAAGATTCCCTGAAAGATGAAGTGTTGCACAGCCTGATGCCGCGCGCCTTCAGCCGGTTCAGCCAGACATTCATGTGGATTGATACCGTTAACGGCCTGATCATGGTTGACGCCGCCAGCGCCAAGAAAGCCGAAGATATGCTGGCGCTGCTGCGTAAAAGCCTCGGTTCGCTGCCAGTGGTGCCACTGACCATGGAAAGCCCGATCGAACTGACGCTGACCGAATGGGTGCGTTCCGGCGATACCCCTGCCGGTTTTACGCTGCAGGACGAAGCCGAGCTGAAAGCGATTCTGGAGGAAGGCGGCGTGATCCGCTGTAAGAAACAGGTGCTGGTCAGCGATGAAATCGCCACGCATATCGAGAACGGCAAACTGGTGACTAAGCTGGCGGTTGACTGGCAGGAACGTATCGCCGTGGTGCTGGCGGACGACGGCAGCATTAAGCGCCTGAAATTCAGCGACGTCATTCGTGATCAAAACGAAGATATCGACCGCGAAGACTTCGCTGGGCGTTTCGATGCAGATTTCGTGCTGATGACCGGTGAACTGGCAGCGCTGATCCAGAACCTGATCGAGGCATTAGGCGGCGAAGCGCAACGCTAAGACCGGATGCAAAACGTAAAAAAGGCGCTCATGAGCGCCTTTTCTGTGTCTGAAGAACTTATTTAGTCAGATACTTACAGAGGTATGAGGTGGTTTCGCCGACCTGTAAGTTGAATTCACTTTTACCCGGAATGTAGAACGTCTCGCCTGGCTTAAATACCTGCCAGTCCGGTGATCCCGGGATCAACACTTTCAGTGAACCGCTGATCACCGTCATTTCTTCCGGCTTTGCGGTGCCGAAAGTATATTCACCGACGGCCATCACGCCAACACTGGCTGAACCCGTGCTTTCGCTGTCAAAACCAATCGACTTTACTTTCCCGTCAAAATACTCATTATTTTTCAACATAGATTGGCCCTTTGCGATAAATTTCAGAGCCTTCATATTAGGGGCAGAAAGCGCCTTCTGTCACTGATTATTACCGCTTTATCCGCACGAGACGACACCGCCCGCAAAGCGGTAGCGCTGATTTGATTTTACGGCCGCACAGTGCCATTGTGGGTAGCTGTTCGCCCCTCAGTCATACCTCAAACCACCAGTTCCGCCGCCAGTTTTGCCATCAGTACATTCGGTAACAGCACCGGAATATTCAGATATTTTTTCAGCACATCGAGGTGATGGCGGTTAAAACCGATGCAATCAAGCACCACGACTTCCGCACCCTGTTCAGCCAGATGCATCGCCGCGTCCGTCAGCGCCTGATCGTCAGAAAGATACGGGCTGGCAACAGCAAAACAGGGCGCTTTGGCTAATTTTCGCCATTTGTTCGCCTGCTCAACCACCTGGGATTCAACCGGCACCACAATCCCCGCACGATGCTGACCGACTATTGAAGCGATCAACGGTGGAATAATGCGGTCAGGCTCCAGCAGCAGCGCATTGTTAGCATGCAGATGATGAAATTCGCCGGTGCAAAGCAGCAGAATGGTCAGGCAACCCAGGGCTTCCAGTACGTCGATTTTTTCCTGTAATCCGCTTTCCACGCGGTGCGCAGCCATCGTAACCTGCGAACCATCCAGCAGGCGGGTGACCAGTACAGCGTCGCCCTCAGCCGCCGCATAACGCTGCTCTATTTGCTCCCTGCTTAACCCGTCGAGTAAGCCCACATGGGTGACTGACCCGGCCGGCAGATGTTCCATCAGCAGCGGCATAATGTCGCTGCGTGGTGCCTGTCCGATTGTTAACGTCGCAAGGGATGTCATCATCGTGTTACTTCCGGTTTTGCAGGTGACGCAAGCTTCCGTACAGCGACAACAGGAGTTGATATTCATCGGCATCAAAGAACTGACAAGTGCCGCGGCCAAACTCTTTCGCCACTTCAACAGCAAATTTTGCCGCCAGTGCGATATCCACTTCATGACTTGCCCCGGTGCCACAGCCCGGCACAACAGATTCCGCCGTAATAGCCACACCGACCACCGGCACGGTCGTCGCCGTTGACGGTTGCAGAATACTGTTCAGATGATGCACACCGTTGCCGTAAGGCGTGATGTCCTGCGTGGTAATCGGAAAAGTGACCGCCGGTTTGCCGCTGGTCATTTCCATGATGCGCAGCAAATCTTCAGAAACACGCAGGATGTAACCCTCTTTCACCGTCGGTGAAATGGCATAACCCTTGTGATTGATGATGCGGTTGCCTTTGGTGGTGTCGATAGACAGGATCGCGTCCACGCCGTCCACCACTTCGTTGTCGTTCATGGTCACGTCATCAATCGGCGAATCCATAAAATCGACCGGATCATGCGGACGGGTCGGTGCGTTCGGGCAAATGTGGGTAGTGATAATCACATCACCGTCGAGCACATCGCCCTTGCGCTGCATATCAGCCAGTTTAAGTGCGCTGGTGACAGCGGCAATCGCACCATCGCCATCAGAGACCAGACCGATACGCGTCGGACGCGCGCCAATCCCGCCCAGACGACCGATAATCCCAAGCGTGGGTGCCGTGCCGCCACTGCTTTTGCCCTGACTGCCCGGCACAGTGATACGCACAAAATCAGTGCCACCTTTCGGGCCGTCAGCGCGGTGTGTGCTGGCGATAATCCCCGGATAACGGGCGAACAAGTCCACAATGTCCTGACCGCTGACGTGGGAGCTGTCAATCAGTTCGAATACCGTTAATGTCTGTTGCAAACTCATCACTCAGTCCTCTTAAAACATCGCGACCGGCGTATTTCACGCAGTAGCCAAAACGGTCGCGGGTGCTGTTCATCGTGGAACAGTCAGGTGTTTAATGCTGGCTGAACATCAGCCCTGGTGTTGGTGCGGTACTCACTACTTTTTGGCACTGAAGATCGACGTGAAGAAACTGTAAAGCGCGTCACCGGCAATAAAACCTGCCGCCAGCACTTCCATTGGCGTACGCCCTTTTTCACCCCAGATCCGGATAATGATAATGCGCAGCACGATGCCACAGACCACGGCCCATCCGGCCATCACGCTGTTGATCAGCAAACCGGTCGCCAGCAGTACGCCAAGCTGGCGTTTCGGTCCGCCAATCAGCTGAATCAATGCGCCCGGAATCGCCCAGATCAGCAGGCTGTGTGCAATGCCCGGCTGAGCACCGGCCTGAATGGTTTTGGCATAAACCCGCGCCACCGGCGGCACTAAATCCTGGGCGAAGTAACCGTAATGGGCGTACCACACCACCGGAATGGCGATGACAAATGCCAGCAATGCGGCGAATAACTGGATGCGGCGGCCGTAAAGTTCAGCCTGCAAATCTTTGCCGTAACCGCGCAAAATAAATCCGGCTTTCAGATCAAAACCCATATCAGCAAATGCCGGACCGGTAGCGGCGGTAAAGCCCGTCAGGACGCATAACGCCAGCGGTGGGAAACCAATCAGAATACCGATAATTAAGGTAATCAGCGCCACGGCAAAGGCAGGGAACCAGCCGGAGTGCATCGCGGCAATCCCGACAATCAGCTCGTGGAAGAAGGCGGCAAAGGCGGCGTAAATCACGAACGCAATCAGCATACTGACTGACATTTCACTGTACAGGCCGCCCGCCAGCGCCAGCAGTGCCGCGATGGCGATATAACCGAATGCGCCCAGCCCGAGTGCTTTACGCACCTCTTTCGCCGGTTGGGTAAAGGTCGTTTTGGCGTCGGCATGTTTAGCACGCACCACCTGAATCACCTGCAGCAGCGACACCAGCCCCGCGCCGACCATCATGCCGTGAGGAATATACAGCGCGTTGAGGTCCAGCCCGGCGACCGGCTGCGCATAAGCGCGGATCAGCAAGCCAATACCAAACATGCTGAGCGCCCAGATATTGCCGATAAACGCCGTGCCGAAAGCCGCCATCGGGATTTTCAGCATCGCTCCAGCCACACCAACAACCACGCCCGCGACCAGCAGCCAGGCCTGACGCCCGCCGTTATCACCGGCTTTAATCGCTTCAGCCGCCGCAACACCGGGTGGCCAGGCATTGCTGGCCGGGAACACTTTGGTGTCGAACAGGCGATAAAGCAGGTAGGCATCGAGCAACATCGCTGCGGCCACACCGGTAAACATCGGCATGATCAGTTGCGGCTGGCCCATGACATAAGGAATAGCGATCGGCATCAGCAAACTGTTTGCCGCACCAAAGGTCGCAGATGAAATGACGGTTTGCGCCAGATTCTGCGTATGAACAGAACGGTAGCGGTAAAAAGCCTGCATCGGAATGCGTGCCAGTAACATGGCAAACAGCGCGCCTATAATCGAGGTATTCGGCGTAACGCCTAAAGTAGTAATCAGCTGGACACCGATGATTGCGCCTAAAACAGACAACAGAATCATCACGATGAGAGTGCCAATATCCTTTAGCGGATTCTCCTTATTATTCTTTGCAGGTTGATCTGACATAAGGCCCCTGGTGTTGAGCAAGTATTTCACATAGCAAATAATCCGGGTCCGTTATTCGTCATTATCCTGACGGCTGCTACATGGCCGTTTTAGATAAATGCCAATACTCATCACCCAATTTTTCGGCAATTTGCCGGGTTACGGCAATCAGCCCTTCTTTTATTCCTTCCGGAATTTCTTTCCCCTGCGCCGGCGAAGGGAAAGATAAACATAATCCAACGGTTTCATTACGGTGCTTATTAAAAATACTGGTGGCTAAGGTACTTATTCCCAGCAACGTTTCGTTGTTGGCAAATGACACCCCCGTCAGGCGGACATCGGCCAGCCTGGCTAACAAAACCTCCTTGCTCTCAGGCGAATTAGCAGAATTCGCCTGATATTTTCCGCTAAACCGCGCCAGAACCTGATCATCGGTATAGCGCGAAAGGATCGCGCGCCCGATAGCCGTTTCGTGAGCGGGCAAAAGGCTTCCGGCCGGAGTAACCACTTGCAGATACGTTCTGCCGGGAAACATGCGCATCACCATAATGTCGCGCCCTTCCAGCATCGAGATATAACCCGTGCATTGCGTCAGCTGACTGAGTTGCGTCATATACGGCGACGCTAAATCCACCAGCGGGGCCGACAAATAATGGCTGGAGACGGCCAGTAATAATTTTCCGATGCGGTACAGACGGCTGTCCGGGTCACGTTCCAGCAGCCCTTGCGTTTCCATCGTCATCAGCAGACGGGACACCGTACTTTTCGGTAATTTTAAATTTTCGACCACATCACTGAATGACAAACCGGGATGCCCCTGACTAATCCCCTGTTTTGAAAATAATTTCAGTACCGCAGCCGCATTTTCTAATGTGGTCATAAAGGAGTGAGTTCCGGTATATGGAACAAGGTTCCTGTTAAGTTAAATAAAAACTAAAGCTGATACGTGTCAGCGTCAAGTCGTTTATTTTTCACGCACAACACGTCAGGCAAATGAATATGCTTAAAGGAATTCTTAAATAGATGAAATTAAGAGTCAGGCAAGTTAAATGCCGAGTATTAATGAGGTGACGGACGTAAAACTCAGCAGATTATCGTGATTAAATATTGCGCAAAATATACAGGGCGATGGAGGCTTCAATGAGGATGATGGTGATCGACAGGAGGGCAGGCATCACCTTGGCATGCTGATTAAAAAACGACATCAGGGACTTCATCATGGGTTCCATTGTTAGAGGTTAAAGTAATCACCTGAGTTATTATGTTACGCCCACATATACATCAGTACAATACTTAAGCATACGTGATCCCCCTCACATGACATGGCCCGTTTTGTTTACAGCGGATCCTGATTCAAGCTTGAGTCACAACGTGCTGACATAAAAAAACGAGCCACCCGGGCTCGTTTTGTCAGGAGATGAGCGGAATTCAGCGCGCCATCGGCAACGCCAGTGCATCCAAAATCAGATTCACGACAGTCTGCGGCTCCTGAGTTCCGTCGACCACATGATGGGCGGACTCCTGATAAAGCGCTTCGCGCTCATTCAGGACTTCTGTCATTTCTTCAGCGATCGGCTTGCCCGTCAGCGTCGGGCGCTGATCTTCCAGTGGTGCATCTTCCAGACGGTTTGCCAGGGTAGATGCAGGGGAACGCAGATAAATGACCGTACCATTTTCACCCATAAAATCGCGATTTTCCTGGGACAGCACCACGCCTCCCCCTGTGGCAACCACGGTCAGTGGCGAGGAAATGGCTTTTAGTGTCTCAGTTTCACGACGGCGGAAACCTTCCCAGCCTTCGCGCTCAACAATATCTGCCACGCTGAGACCAGAAGCGCACAGTAACGCCAGATCGGTATCGACAAATTTGTAGCCCAGTGCTTTCGCCAGAGCGCTGCCAACCGTCGTTTTACCTGCACCGCGTGCGCCGACCATGAAAATGGTTTGTGTCATTACCGCTATCCTTTATTCCCCGGGAGCCGTTAGCCCGCCTGATGAAAATCCATCATCAATATGAAGTGTGAGTGTCAGAAGTGGGTCATTGCACTGCCCTGCCGATGTACTCGCCAGATAGTACAACAAAAAAGCCTCACTGGCAGATTTTTGTCACCTGCCGGTGAAGCTTCTGTAGCGTTTTATTTACGCCGTTCAGGGCATCATACTGAAAAATCCTTGCTGCGCAATGGCCTGCAATAAGCTTTGCGAGCTCTATCCCCTAAGTGGCTGTATCAGCGAGGTTTACAGATATACACGAGTGCGGGCGGAAAATTCTTCACTACCCGGATTTTTTTCCAGGTGAAGTAACGTGATAACAATTTCTCTGACAGCTGGCTGTACTGGAATAAAACCAGCACGCCGTCTTTATCTTTCAGCTGTTGCCGTGTGGTCTGCAGAATCCTGATGCTGGTACGCAAAGGCATCGACAGCAGCGGCAGGCAGGAAAACACGGCGTCATACTGCGTGCTCATGTGCTCGGCAGAATGCGCCATCACCTGCAAACGACTATCTTTCATCTGATTAAGCTTACGCACAAACGCGGGCTGTATTTCAAAAGCCTCAAGCCTGGCATCTGCCCGCATACGGCTCAGGATGCGGCGGGTCAGAACACCGTCGGCCGCGCCCAGTTCGGCGATAGCCAGCGATGTTGTCCAGTCAATCTGGCTGAGCATCGCATGGCACAACCACGGCGACGAGGGCATCAGCGTCCCCATCGTGCGTGGTGAACTAATAAAATTCTGCAAATAAAAAAACTGATTCTGAATCGAAATCCCGGTGTTCTTAATCGTCATTCTTGCGGCATTTAACATTCAAACGTCCTCCTGGGGATATAGACCCTTATATCATCTTTAAATTCTTAAGAAATGATTAATAAGGGAATAAATCGCCTGAAAGGTTCATATAAAATAAATTACATGGGATGATTCTCAAAATAAATGTGATAAGAAGCGTGATACAGGGAATAGAAAAGGCCAATGTCAGGTGACATTGGCCTTCTCAACTTCATATAACGTCATTGAAACTAATAAGAATCAGACGAATTAAACGACTCGTTTAAAACACCAGATTTTTATTTATACAATTCAACGCTTGCCCGGGTCAGACTTGAATCCCCCGGTGTGTCTGCACCGATCACACGGTAGTGATTTGCACCTTTATCTGAGGCAATCTGGTTCAGCTGGTCATGCAAGCTGCCCGGAACCGTATTCGGCGCGCTCACAGACACAGTGCCCAATGACTGGTAATTACCACTTTGCGCCTGCATTTCTGTAATAGGCGTTGCAGCCAGGGCTGAGAATGAAGCAACAGTAATAGCAACAGCTGTAATTGCAGGTAACAGTTTCATATTACGCACCTTTCTTTCGTTAGTTTCGTTAATTAATGGGGCGGAAGCAATCCGTTGAATTAATTATCGGCGAATCAATGAAAGCGGACGTAATCGAATGTAAAGAAATTCAACCATTGTGGTAAAAATAAGGAGACAACGAAAGTAATCTTTTCAGTCACTCTAACTGCCGGAGAAATAGAGATATTTAATGGAGAAAGTATGGAGAGTTTTCAAAGTTATTTATAACCCGCACAACTTTTGCACAAATCGACGCCGGCATGCAATCACTGTTATGATTATTTTGTATGAATTTTCTGTTGCTGTGATCGCCTGCACTGTCAGGGCTACAGAGTTCGGTTTCCCGTGCGCGCGGAGAACCTTTGCATAATCATAATGATGAAAGGGAGTATTTATGGCGGGTGGTAGTCTTCTGGCCTTAATCGATGATATCGCATCGATTCTTGATGATGTGGCGGCAATGAGTAAAGTCGCTGCGAAAAAAACAGCCAGCGTGCTGGGTGATGATCTGGCGCTGAATGCACAACAGGTCACGGGAGTGAAAGCCGATCGCGAATTGCCGATCGTGTGGGCCGTTGCCAAAGGCTCGATGATCAACAAAGCCATTCTGGTTCCGCTGGCCTTACTGATCAGTGCGTTTATTCCCTGGGCCATCACCCCGTTACTGATGATTGGCGGTGCCTATCTGTGCTACGAGGGTTTCGAAAAAATCGCCCATAAACTGATGCCGGGCGGGCATCATGAAGAAGAAAAACCGGCAGCCGCCGAAATAAAAAATGAAACAGAGGCTAAAACGCACGAAAAAGATAAGGTCAAAGGCGCGGTGCGCACCGACTTTATTCTTTCGGCTGAAATCATCGTAATCTCGCTGGGTATTGTTTCATCGGCGCCGTTCCTTAATCAGGTTACCGTGATGGTGCTGATTGCGGTGGCAATGACTATCGGGGTTTACGGGCTGGTCGGTGCGATAGTCAAAATTGACGACGCAGGTTTGTACCTGAGCAAGCTTGCCGGTGAAAGCAGCATCATGAAAGGTGTACGCGCCTTTGGCCGCGGCATCGTGAATCTCGCCCCCTGGCTGATGAAAATGCTTTCTGTCGTCGGCACCATCGCCATGTTCCTGGTCGGCGGCAGTATCATCAGCCACGGTCTGCCATTTATGCACAGCCTGATTGAGCCTCTGACGCACGGGCACGAAAGCTGGGTGAATACACTGATTACCGGTGCCACTGATTTAGTGGTGGGTCTGATTGTCGGTGCCGCCGTGCTGGCGCTGGTGATGACTGGACAGAAGGTGTTCGGTAAAAAATCATAATGCAGAAACATTGCGCCCTTCCTTATGCCGGAGGGCGCAATTCACCGCTATTCCCTTCAGTTCTTCGATGCCACCAGCATCATGATATCGCTGGTGAATGTGCCGTCAGGCTGGATCTCAAAATGTTTTACCACGTCGTCAGACATCTTTTTTTGCAGCTCGCGGATAGCGACGGCGAAATGTTCAGGCGTGCGCATGCGGGCGATCCAACTGGTGAACTCCAGCGGCAAACGATCTGTCGTCACTTCACGCGCAACCAGCCCGGCTTCAGCCACCATGTTCAGCCATTCGCCTGGTGAATAATTGCAAACATGCGAGGTGTCGCGCAGCACTTCCACGGTTTGCAGATAAATATTCAGCAACGGATGCCCCGGCGACACCACATCCATCATGATAAATTTCCCGCCCGGCTTCAGCACACGCGCCACTTCACGCAGCGCCTGCCCGACATCATGCCAGTGGTGCGCGGAATAGCGGCTGATAATCACATCCGCGCTGCGGTCGTCGAACGGCAGCGATTCCGCCACGCCCTGTTGCACGGTGATATTCGTCAGTTGCTTATCCCGCGCAGCCTGTGCAACCACGTCCAGCATCTGTGACGACAAATCGTAAGCAATCACATTTTTAACCACACCTGCTGCGACAAAGCTGGCGTGTCCTGCCCCACAACCCAGATCAATGACCCGCGCCTCGTTATAGGGTGCCAGCAACCCCGCCAGACGGTGTAAATCAGCGCCCTGCGAGTGAACCGCACTGGTCAGATAATCCTGAGCCTGTGAACCAAACTGCTTATCTACGGCCTGACTGTGAGTATTTTTTGTGTTCATCATTGCTCCTGTCTGTCTTGTTTTTGTAATAAGAATGCGGGTTTCAAATGACCTCAAAATCACTATAGGCATTGTTCTATACGGGTACAATATGAGCGTTTATACTGGTATCAATTACACCCTGTTTAAGTGAATATTATGATTGATAACGCAGAGTCGCTCAGCGGACCGAAAGCGCTGGGCATGTTTTTACGGACTCACCGCGAACGCGTGACGCCGGAAATGGTCGGGCTTCCCGGTTCACCGCGCCGCAGAACCAGCGGTTTGCGCCGCGAAGAACTGGCACAAATCAGCGGGATCAGCGCAACGTGGTATACGTGGATTGAACAGGGGCGCGATGTGTCCATTTCCGCTGCGACCCTTGACAGCCTGGCCAAAGCGCTGCGCATGGAACCTGCGGCACGAGAGTATTTATTCAGTCTGGCGTCGGTGAAAGATCCGCAGGTATTACCCTCTTCCGGCGCACCGGACGCCAGCCTGAAAGAGTGTGTTAGTCAGTTCGCCTGCCCCGGTTATCTGCTCGACAGTAGCTGGAATGTACTGGCGTGGAATCCGCAAGCGGAGGCGTTGTTCAGTGGCTGGCTGGGGGTTGATGAACATCCTAATTTGCTGGATTTTATGTTCCTGCATCCGCTGGCACGCCAGTTGGTCACAAACTGGCCGGAACGCGCCAAACGTGTAGTGGCGGAGTTTCGTGCCGAGACCAGCCATTACGCCCATTCTGAAACAGTCCGTCAGTCGGTAATCAGCCTGCGCGATCGCAGTCACGAGTTCAATCAGTGGTGGTCGCAGCAGGAAGTGCTGGCGCGTGAAGGCGGTGAACGCCGTTTTCATCATCCGCTTCAGGGCGAAATCTGTTACCGGCAACAGACATTTTTCCCTGCCGGATATGCAGAATGTAAGCTGGTGATTCTGGTGCCGGAAGCGTAAAAAACGAGGGTGGCCAGCTTAATGCCGGTCACTTAAGCATTTTTATGAATACAAATTCATTTTTGTGCTTCAAAGGATAATGAAGGAATCAGGCTTATAGCGCTATTTTTCTTCATCGAAGGCCCAAATTCACGGGCCTCATTTCCTTAAGTGACCGGCATTAGGTGGCCAGCTTGCTGTTTTTTCTCGTTTAACTGGCGTTTTCACCAATTGACATACAGATGCCGGATATGTGAGGCTGATTTTTTTGGTTTCCTAAATAATTGGTTTCCTCCATGACAGGATAATGCCCATGATGACTCGCCAGATCTATCAGGATGAAGAATTCGAAATTCGTGTAGCGACCGAACTTGAGGCCGTCACGCATTTAGCGGCGGTTAAAGCCTCCGTGAAGGAAATTGGCGCATGGGAATCCTGGTGTACGGATAAATATTCGCTTGAAGACAGCCGGAAATATCTGGCCGACAGCGAGCAGAAACGCCATCGCGGCGCAGAATTCAATTTCTGTGTATTTGAGCGTTCAGGCGGTAATCTGATTGGCAGTGTGGGCATCAACCGCATCACGCCGGAGTATAAATTCGCCAATCTCGGTTACTGGATCCGCACCGGTTATACCGGCCGCGGACTGGCGACGCTGGCAGCCAGAACGGCGGCGCGCTTTGCGTTTACCGAGCTGGAGCTGACCCGTCTGGAAATCGTGGTAATGGAGGGCAATGACCACAGCCGACGGGTGGCGGAAAAAACGGGCGCGATATCAGAAGGTCTGCACCGCAACCGGCTTTATTATCACGGCCAGCCGCGTGACGCCTGGATGTATTCCCTGATCCCGGGCGATCTCTGAGACTGGTTTCACAAAAAAGATAAGGCAACAGAACATGACTTTTTCTACCCATACCGTATCTACCGACTGGCTGGCGAAGAATCTGAACTCACCGGACGTGGTCATTATCGATTGTCGTAAATCCAAACCGGGCATTACACCGCCCATAGATTTCCACGCAAAATATCTCGAAACGCATATTCCCAATGCGATTTATGTGGAAGTCGACAGCATCTCTGATTGCACGACCGGCCTGCCACACATGATGCCGACAGCGGAAGAATTCGCTGCGTCGATGAGCCGTTTAGGCGTGGCCGATACGCAAACCATCGTCCTTTATGACGAAGGCGATTTATTCTCCGCGCCACGCGTGTGGTGGATGCTGACCAGTTTCGGAGCCAAAAGCGTACGCGTGCTGGATGGCGGTCTGAACGCATGGATTGCCGAAGGTAAGCCGACGCAAAGTGGCGAGCACACCCGCGTGCCCACGACGTTCAACGCCAGACTGGTGCGTCCGGTGGTCGTGAGCGCAGAACAGGTCAAAGACGCCATCGGTAACGTGCAGATTATCGACGCCCGTTCACTGGCGCGTTTCAAAGCCGAGGCACCGGAACCACGTCCCGGGCTGCACGGCGGTCATATTCCCGGCAGCCTGAGTGTTCCCTTTACCGAATTGACGCAGGACGGGCACCTGAAATCGCCGCAGGATCTGAAGGCAACGTTTGAGCGTCTGGGTGTGGATCTGAATAAACCGGTGATCACCAGTTGCGGATCCGGCGTGACGGCCGCCGCACTGGCATTTGGGCTGGATTCTCTGGGTGTTAAAGACGTGCTGCTGTATGACGGTTCGTGGGCTGAATGGGGCGATATTAACGAAGATTTTCCGATCGAAACGCACTGATCCCATGATGCAGAAAAACGACAACCGGGCACCGTGCCCGGTTTTTTTATGTCGTTTTTTGCAATGCAGGCATCAGCTCACTGACGCCAAACGCCTGAGCTAATGCTTTCATCTGGCTGATGACGCGGTAAGCCTGCCGCGGCACTTCGGTAAATCCTTCAATAAGTAAGGGATGACTGATCGGTTCATCCACGATGTCATGTAACGCCTGCCGCAAAATTGCCAGATCCTCCGCAGAGGTCTCCGGAGAAGTAATCAACGGTAAACCCGGTACAGCAGCCGTTTGTCCGATCACCGCCAGCCCGCTGAGGGAGCGGGGTTCGCTACGGCGCAGGAGTTCCAGCGTCACGCAGTCAATTGCCGCGAGGTCGGCGAGATTCTGCTGAACGTAATGAAGCGATTCACGGTGGCTGCCGGTCGCCGTCGCCCGCGAGAAGAATGTCCCGTCTTTGGCCAGCGGTGCGACCAGTGCACGCAGGCTGTTATAACCTGACTGGGAGTCGGTGCTGTTAAACGCCAGCCGCCGGTGACGGAAACCGGCCAGATGCAATCCGGCATCCTCCTCACGCGCCAGCAAAAAACTACGGTAACGGAAACCGTCGCAACCGGGGGCGTGATAACTGAATGTGCCTACCAGCTGAACCTGCGGCAAGCTTTCCATCAGCGGGAAACCGCAGGTCTGGCTGAGCAGTAAATCCGATGCCTGCCAGTGTGAGAATAAATCCTGCGGCCAGTTAAGCCTGTCCGGCGTGGAGGCGAGGCCAAGTTGCCTGAGTTTTTGGCGTAACACTCCGGCGAACGCTTCCACATCAGCGCGAGAAACCGCGTACATCGGCAAAGACATCAGCATCATCTGGCCACTCCGTCAGGGGGTATCCTGCTGATAATCATAGTCGCCTGGCACGGATTGCGCCGGAGATTTCCCGGCGGCAAAAGGATGAGCTTCGACGTCAACGGGTGTCTGCGTGTGGTCACGGAACCACTGGCGATAGCCGTGCACCACAAAACCCCCGCTGCGCTGAATATAGGCTTCGCGGTCAGAGACATAGATCTGGCGCAGCGCATACCATGGCACGCCGGGTAAATCGTGATGCACCAGATGATAATTCAGATTCAGAAACAGTAAACGCCACAAAAAACCGGCTTCATTCAGCGTTGATCTGGCCTGCGGCGCATGCTCTGCGCGATGCTCAAAGAAAGAACGAACTTTGGTCAGACTGAGTGCCGGATAACTTACTGCGAAAATAAAATACAGCGGCGACAGCCCGCGTTGCGCCATCCCGCTGAACACAACCACCAGCAATGCGCCATGTATCAGCCACATCCCCACTGTGCGCCACTCACCGCGTAACACGGCTATCAGCGCGCCGGTCAGCGTACTGACGATATCCAGTAACGGGCCAATGAGCATTCTTCCCGGCAAGGTATTGCGCAGACGGACAACGGCCTTCATGGCGGGCGACAGAGTTTCCCAACTGGCGCGGCTGAAATAATAGGCTTCAGGATCATCGCCGGGCAGCGTCAGATGTTCATTGCGGTGATGTTGCAGATGCGTGTCGCGATACAGGCCATAGGGATACCAGACCGCCAGCGGCAGCGTGCCAATCAGCTGATTCAGCCAGGGTTTGCGGGTCGGATGCCCGTGGATGAGTTCATGTTGCAGCGACATATACCAGGTCGTGAACCAGATAAGCACAGGCGTTGCGAGCCATGGCCCGAGATTATTCCAGAAATACACTGCCGCAAACCAGCCGCTGTAAACCGAGACAATCAGTAGCCAGGTGGGGATTTCCCGCCGCCACCAGAAATGGTACGAACGGAGGGTGATTTTGGCCCGCTGACGGGCGCTGAGGTAAAACGAAGAGGACGCCATAATGTGCCAGAGTCAGGGAACCTGACACATTATCGGGTAACGAATGGATGCCGCTAACTAACTTAAATCACTATCTATTGCCAGCAAGCGGCTAACAGACTCAGCCCTTCATATCTTTTTGCAGTGCCTGAGTAAATTGTTCCATCGGGCAGAAGCCCTGCTTGTCGGTGGTACATCCTTCAATGTGCAGCGTCACACGTTCCGGCGGATTTTTCAGACTCAGCGCCACATTGTTGCGGATCTGACGGGCGGTCGGATAAACGTATTCAATTTTCATCAGATCCTTATCCGCTTTCTTGTCATGCCAGCGCTGGAAGACCACCGTGCCGCTGATAGGCGTCCGCTCGTACTGCCCCGGCAACTGATAATCCTGCGTTTTCAGTGCGGCCAGCAAGGAAGCGATATTCGAATCGTGCCCGACCAGCACCGCCAGTTTTGCCTGTTGCGCGGCTTTCTGATCGGCGGTTGACGCCAGTTTCGGGTCCAGCGCACCGGCAATAAAGGTCAGCAATGGTTTAGCCGCGTTGGCAGCAATCGCCGGCGAGCCGAAAAGTGTTTCGTGATACAGATTTTTGATGGTTTCCAGCTTTGTCCATTGGTCTGGCGTATCAATTTTACCCCAGGCAACATCTTTCATCGGGAAACCTTCGTAGTACTGCAACATGAACGCATCGGTCGCCCCGGTGGCCATACGCAGCGGCCCGGTAATGCCCGGTTCTTTGCCCTGTGTCAGCACCACGTCTGACGGCTGCGAAGCCAGATCGCACTGCTGTTTCTCTTTACAGATTTTACTGTTTTTATAATCGAGGATGCTTTCCAGCAACTGATAGTTCGGCTTGAGACGCTGATTCAATCCCGTCAGACCGCCCTCACCCGCGTGCTGATTAATGGAATTCAGGGTGCTGGTTTTGAAGGTATCGTTCACTTCTGCGGTAATAATCGGGTTAAACACCGGATCCATCTTGCCGATTTCTACGCGGTTAAGCACCGCGACATCGCAGCCGGGAAAAGCGCCGGTGGTGAAGTGTTTCGCGGTATCAATGGTGCGCGGCAAACTGTTGGCGTAGGTAAAGACCTGCGCATTTTCAGGGCACCCGGCGGCAGGCAGCAGTTTGTCTTTCGCCAGCCAGGCACGGAAATAATGCCCCATATGTTCGGAAACCTGACCGCCTTTCGGTGTCAGCAAACCGCCTTCGGTTTTCCATACCGGCCAGGTGTGTGTTGTCGATTCGGCCAGCACATCGCCATAATTGACCAACGGGGCGCGGATACCGTGCCGGCTAAGCACCAGAACCTGTTGCAGTTCTAAATTATCGGACTGGGCGGCCTGAGCGACGGGCAACGTGAGAGGTAAAACGCAGGCAAGTGCAGACAATGCAAAATAACGGGATGCTTTTTTCACGAGTGATCCTCTTGATGAAGTGTTTTGTAGATTCCCTGAAAACAAAAAACACCGCAGAAGCCAACAGATTGATTCCTGCGGTGAATTTTTAGCATAGTGGAATATTCATCAGAAGTGGGGGATCAGGTTCACAACCTGTGTCCGGGCTTTGTACAGTCACAAAAAACGCATCAGAACTGATAACGCAGCCACGCAAAGAACACATTGCCGTTATTGTAGGTTCCCGGAATATACGTCGCCTGGAAGGTCAGTTTGTTATAGCCGACAGAAGCCAGCGGTAAAACAATCGGGATAGGAATATATTCATAATCGTCACGCGCCGTCACCGCCGCGGTATACCCCAGCCCTAAGCGAAAGTTTTTATCTTCTGCTGGCGTCCATATTTTTTCCCAGCCGTAACCGCCGATGGGTTCCCATTTATTGTGGGAATCTTTAAACGCCATAAAATAAATGCCATTCCAGTTACCCTTTTCATCATATCTGGAAATACCATAACCTCCCCCCCACGGACGTTCGTTGTATTTATCGGTTTTCTCTTTATCGTAGGTCAGACGGTTATGCCAGGTGATTACCGGCAGATACAAATCCTGTGCATCAGAATCATTCCAGGTCGTTGATACTTTATCGGTGAAGTCTGACCACACGTTCGCAGCCAGCGATTTGTACTGAATGGTATCGGGATCGCTGACGGGGTTAGTACCACTATTATTAGCTGATGCTGACGCACTCACACTGATGGCGCCAAAAAAAATGATTTCCCTGATAACGTTTCTAATATTAACGATGTGCATTTATTGTTTTAACTCCATGTTGAAGCTCTATCATAACTCCATCATGAATGAAGAATATAAACACGGATAAAACAAAAATACTGTAAATCGTTAATCATCTGAATTTTAAGAAAATGGTTTTCCAATTATCAGATTTTTCCTGAAACCAATACAACATTTCTTACACTCACAAACATTACTTTAAAGACTATTCCTATTAAATTTGCAAACGCAGCCAGCCAAAAAGTACATTCCCCTTAGAATTTGTACCGGGAATATAGGTAGCCTGGAAAGTCAGTCTCGAGTACCCGACAGACACCAGCGGCAGGACTAACGGGAAGGGGACGTAATCATAATTATCTCGCGCCGAGACAGCGGTTATATACCCCGCCCCCAGACGAAATTTTTTATCATCCAGTGGCTGCCATATTTTTTCATAAGCGTAACCGGCCACAGGCTCCCATTTATTAAAGGAGTCTTTAAAGGCCATTGCATAAATCCCGTGCCAGTTTCCTTTTTCATCATAACGTGAAATACCATAACCGCCGCCCCACGGATGTTCATTATACCCATCAATTTGTTTTTGACTGTGTGTATGTCGGTTATGACGCGTTAATACAGGCAGAAAGAGATCCTGCTGCTGAGGTGCCATCCATGTTTCAGCAACATTATTTTTATAGGAATCCCATAAGCCTTTATCATTTTCTTGCGAGGAAACATTCTGCTGCTGAGAATTAATAACATTATCTTGCGCCTTAACATTAATTGAAAGCAATAATGAAAAGGTTAAAAATGCAAAAGCGAATGCTGCGCGATAATTCACGGAATATAAATTTTTCATTGGCGTTAAAGCCCTGTTGAGTTGACCGGGGCAGTATATAACGACAAACACATATAAATAGTTAATCATTAATTAAGCAATGATAAACCACATGAATATAATAAAGTTATTTCATTATAAAACAATGCATTAGAAATTTATGGTCGCGTGTAAACTGAAATTTTCTTTTACACAGAGCCGCTTTGGCTGAAGTTTACTTCTTTGCCGGATACCCGGATACAAAAAATCCGCAGGCTTTCGCACTGCGGATTTTTATTACTGAGGCTTATTAAGCATCAACCAAGCTGTTTACGCGCATTACGGAACATGCGCATCCACGGGCTGTCTTCGCCCCACTCTTCCGGATGCCAGGAGTTGCTGACCGTGCGGAAAACACGCTCCGGGTGCGGCATCATTACAGTGACGCGGCCTGACAGGTTAGTGACCGCGGTGATCCCGTTCGGGGAGCCGTTAGGGTTCGCCGGATAGTTTTCGGTCGCATGACCGTTATTATCCACAAAGCGCAGCGCCACCAGATTGCTGTGCTCGATTTGCGCCAGATGCGCGGCGTCACGGACTTCCACGTGTCCTTCGCCGTGGGAAACCGCGATTGGCATACGTGAACCGGCCATGCCCTGCATAAACATCGACGGGCTGGCCGTCACTTCCACCAGGCTGAAACGCGCTTCGAAGCGGTCAGACAGGTTACGCACGAAGCGTGGCCAATGCTCTGCGCCCGGGATCAGCTCTTTGAGGTTAGACATCATCTGACAACCGTTACACACGCCCAGGGCCAGCGTCTGCGGACGGTGGAAGAATTCTTCAAACTCTTCGCGCACGCGGTCGTTGAACAGGACGGATTTCGCCCAGCCTTCACCCGCACCCAGCACGTCACCGTAAGAGAATCCACCGCACGCTACCAGCGTGTGGAAATCCTGTAAATCACGGCGACCGGCCAGCAGGTCACTCATGTGCACGTCAACCGCATCGAAACCGGCACGGTGGAAAGCAGCAGCCATTTCAACGTGTGAGTTCACACCCTGCTCGCGCAGAACAGCGACTTTCGGACGCGCACCTTTGGCGATGTATGGCGCGGCTACGTCTTCATCCGGAGCGAAAGTCAGTTTGACGTTCAGACCCGGATCGAGATCGTTGGTTTTCGCCTGATGTTCCTGATCGGCACATTCAGGGTTATCGCGCAGGCGCTGCATCTGCCAGGTGGTTTCTGCCCACCAGGTGCGCAGCGTGGTACGGCTTTCGCTGTACACCGGCTTACTGCCGGAAGTGATGAAGAAGCGATCGCCGGTTTCCACGGTACCGAGGTAATGTGTGCAATCCGCCAGACCAAAATCAGCCAGGGTTTTTTCCACCGCTTCACGGTCTGATGCACGAACCTGGATCACGGCGCCCAGTTCTTCGTTGAACAATGCAGCCAGCACATCGTTGCCCAGCGCAGCAATATCTGCAGTCAGGCCGCAATGTCCGGCAAAGGCCATTTCAGCCAGCGTCACCAGCAAACCACCGTCGGAACGGTCATGGTAGGCCAGCAATTTCTGTTCAGATACCAGCGCCTGCATGGCGTTGAAGAAGCCACCCAGTTGCTCTGCGCTGCGAACGTCAGCAGGCGTGTTACCGAGCTGGCGGTAAACCTGTGCCAGCGCTGTCGCGCCCAGTGCGTTATGACCTGCCCCCAGATCCACCAACAGCAATGCGGTGTCACCCTGGTCGGTGCGCAGTTGCGGCGTCACGGTATGGCGGACGTCTTCGACACGGGCAAACGCGGTGATTACCAGCGACAGCGGAGACGTCATCTCGCGTTGTTCGTTACCTTCCTGCCAGCGGGTTTTCATCGACATGGAGTCTTTGCCCACCGGAATAGTAATACCCAGCGCCGGACACAGTTCTTCGCCCACCGCTTTTACAGCCGCGTATAAACCGGCATCTTCGCCCGGGTGACCGGCCGCAGACATCCAGTTAGCTGAAAGCTTAACGCGTTTCAGGCTGCCGATTTCCACCGCAGCAATATTCGTGAGCGCTTCACCAACGGCCATGCGACCAGAGGCAGCGAAGTCCAGCAAGGCAACCGGAGCGCGTTCGCCCAGTGACATCGCTTCGCCGTGGTAGCTGTCGAGGCTGGCGGTGGTGACTGCGCAGTCGGCTACCGGGATCTGCCACGGGCCGACCATCTGGTCGCGCGCGACCATGCCGGTGACGGTGCGGTCGCCGATGGTGATCAGGAAGGTTTTCTCAGCAACGGCTGGCAAATGCAGGACGCGATTTACCGCTTCCGCAATCTGGATGTTTTCCGCATTTAGATCGTCACCTTTCGCTTTCAATGTGGTGACGTCGCGGGTCATTTTTGGCGTTTTACCCAGCAGGACATCCAGCGGCATATCAATTGGCTGGTTGTCGAAATGGCTGTCTTTCAGAGAAAGATGCATTTCTTCGGTGGCTTCACCGATGACCGCGTAAGGTGCTCGTTCACGCTGGCAAATCGCATCGAACTGTTCAAGCTGCGCCGGAGACACCGCCAGCACATAACGTTCCTGTGATTCGTTACACCAGACCTCCAGCGGGCTCATGCCCGGTTCGTCGTTCAGGATGTCACGAAGCTGGAAACGACCGCCACGGTTGCCATCGCTGACCAGTTCCGGCATGGCGTTGGATAAACCGCCGGCACCGACATCATGGATAAATAAAATCGGGTTGGCTTCGCCCAGTTGCCAGCAGCGGTCGATCACTTCCTGACAACGGCGTTCCATTTCCGGGTTGTCGCGCTGTACGGAAGCAAAATCCAGATCGGCATCAGACTGACCGGAAGCCATAGAAGACGCCGCGCCGCCCCCCAGACCGATATTCATCGCCGGGCCGCCAAGTACAATCAGTTTCGCGCCAACCGTGATTTCACCTTTCTGCACGTGATCGGCACGGATGTTGCCGATACCGCCCGCCAGCATGATCGGTTTGTGATAACCGCGCAGTTCAGGGCCGTTGTGACTATTGACGTTTTCTTCGTAAGTACGGAAGTAGCCCAGCAACGCCGGACGACCGAATTCGTTGTTAAATGCTGCGCCGCCCAGCGGGCCATCGGTCATGATATCCAGCGCGGTAACGATACGATCCGGCTTACCGAAATCTTCTTCCCACGGCTGTTCGAAACCAGGAATACGCAGGTTTGACACGGAGAAACCGACCAGACCGGCTTTCGGTTTCGCGCCGCGACCGGTTGCACCTTCGTCACGGATTTCACCGCCGGAACCTGTGGCCGCACCCGGCCACGGAGAGATCGCCGTCGGGTGGTTATGGGTTTCGACCTTCATCAGGATATGCGCCTGCTCCTGATGGAAATCGTACAGACCGTCTTTCGCATCGGCGTAGAAGCGACCGACCTGCGAACCTTCCATCACGGCGGCGTTATCTTTATACGCGGACAGCACGTGATCGGGAGTGTGTTCGAACGTGTTCTTGATCATCTTAAACAGGGATTTCGGCTGCGTTTCGCCGTCGATAATCCAGTCTGCGTTGAAGATTTTGTGACGGCAGTGTTCTGAGTTTGCCTGTGCGAACATATACAGTTCGATGTCCGTCGGGTTGCGCCCCAACGACGTAAAGGCATCCATCAGATAATCAATTTCGTCCTGAGCCAGTGCCAGACCTAATTTGGTGTTGGCGGCTTCCAGAGCGCCACGGCCAACGCCCAGGATATCCACATGCTGCACCGGGGCCGGCTGATGCTGCGCAAACAGCGCGCTGGCGTCTTCCAGATGACCAAAGACAGTTTCCATCATGCGGTCATGCAGTAATGCGCCCAGTTCATTCCACTGTGGTTCGGTCAGTTGCGGCGCCTGCACATAAAATGCCAGACCGCGTTCCAGACGTACAACCTGCGACAAGCCGCAATTGTGTGCAATATCGGTAGCTTTGGAAGACCACGGAGAAATGGTGCCAGGGCGCGGGGTAACCAGCAGTAAACGACCAGAAGGAGCGTGTTCAGCGAGAGAAGGACCGTATTTCAGGAGGCGTTGTAACTTGGTTTGTTCGTCCGAACTCAGCGGCGCGCTGACATCGGCAAAATGTACATATTCGGCGTAGATATCGCTGACCGGAAGACGGGCTTCCTGACAACGGGACAACAATTTGTTAATGCGAAAAGCCGACAAAGCGGGCGAACCACGCAGTATTTCCATAATCACAGATCTCTCGTCTTCGAAGACACTGACCACAGTGCTTCTTTGGGCGCAACAGGGGGAAAACGCGGGCTATTATAAAGAAAGCTGACGCCCGACGAAACCGTTTGCGCAGGGAAACTTGATATTCATTTATAGCCCCACATATTTTACGGATATCATGAATAAAGTTGCAGACTGCCGTTTTGTTGAGCAAAATGCGTCAGCACTGGGGATATAGCCATACTAACTGCACAGCATAGCGTAAAAAAACAAGAGCGCCGCAGCGAGATAACTATTTGACGCGACTAAAAATTAATTATGTTCTGATGGGGATCGCCGCCCTGTTACTGGCGCTGGCTTTATGGCCGGCAGTCCCGTGGCACAGAGGTGAAGGCGACCAACTGGATCAAATAAAATCCCGTGGAGAATTGCGCGTAAGCACGCTCAATTCTCCACTGACTTTTATGAACTCCCCGGAAGGCAATCTCGGTTTCGATTACGAACTGGCTAAACGCTTTGCAGATTATCTGGGCGTGCAGCTGGTCGTGACACAGCACACCACCATTGAGAGCATGTTCGACGATCTGGATCATGATAATACTGACATGCTGGCTTCCGGTCTGGTGTACAACAATGAGCGGCTGAAAAACTACCGTGCTGGCCCGGAATACTATTCCGTTTCCCAGCAACTGGTTTACCGGCAGGGATCAGTGCGCCCGAAAAGCTTCGCAGACATCAAAGGCTCGCTGGTGGTGTCTGCTGGCAGCGCGCATATCGCCACACTGGAAGCCGCCAGCAAAAAGTATCCCGACCTCGCATGGACCACGACCGATAAGATGTCACCACGCGATCTGTTGCAGCAAGTCGAGAACGGTAAACTTGATTATACGCTGGGCGATTCGGTGACCATCGCCCTGATGCAGCGTGTTTATCCGCGTCTTGCGGTGGCTTTTGATGCGACTGACGACGAACCTGTGACCTGGTACTACCGCAAACAACCTGATGACGACAGCCTTTCTGCCGCCATGCTGGACTTTTTCAGCCAGATTTCAGAAGACGGCACCCTGGAAAAGCTGGAAGAGAAATATCTCGGGCACGTGGGCGATTTTGATTACGTTGATACCCGGACTTTCCTCAATGCCATCGACAGTACGCTGCCGGATTTACAGCCGCTGTTCGAAAAGTATGCCGGGAATATTGACTGGCGTTTACTGGCGGCTATCGCCTATCAGGAGTCCCACTGGGATCCGCAGGCAAAATCCCCGACCGGTGTACGGGGTGTGATGATGCTGACCCGCGCTACCGCTGGCGGGTTGAATGTCGACGACCGGACTGATGCCGAACAAAGCATTCGTGGCGGTGCCCAGTATCTGTCGCATCTGATGGATAAAATGCCGGAATCTGTTCCGCAGGATGAACGGATCTGGTTTGCGCTGGCAGCCTATAACATGGGTTACGGCCATATGCTGGATGCCCGCAAACTGACGGCGCAACAGAAAGCCAATCCGGACAGCTGGGCAGATGTGAAACAGCGTCTGCCGATGCTGAATCAGAAACGCTTCTTTAGCCGGACGACTTACGGTTATGCACGCGGTACACAGGCATATAACTATGTGGAGAATATCCGTCGTTATCAGCTGAGTCTGGTGGGATATCTGATGGAAAAGGAAAAACAGCAGGCACAGAAAGCGGCCTTGCAGGCTCAGTTAGGTCAGGGATATCCGGTGGTGAATGCGCAGGAAGCGCTGGCACCGTAAGACTGGCAGGCCTGTTTCTCAGGCCTGATCATCTGCCGCATCACCGGCCTGCGCGGCACGCTCTGCCAGTCGCAGCGCTTTTTTCTGGCTGCGGCGAAAACGAAAAAATGCACTCAGTTGTTCCGAACACGCTTCTGCCAGCACACCCGCCGTAATCTCCACCTGATGATTCATGCCCGGATGGCGCAATACATCGAGCAAAGAGCCCGCTGCGCCGGTTTTGGCATCAGCGGCACCATACACCACGCGACGGATCCGGCTGTGGATCATCGCCCCCGCGCACATAACACAAGGTTCCAGCGTAACGTACAATGTGGCATTGAGCAGACGATAATTTTGCACGGCGTTGCCGCCCTGACGTAATGCCATGATTTCGGCATGCGCTGTCGGATCATGATGGCCGATAGACCGGTTCCAGCCTTCACCAATCACCTGATTGTCTAAAACCAGTACCGCCCCCACAGGCACTTCACCCTCATCCTGCGCTTTCAGCGCCAGATTCATAGCCTGTCGCATCCAGTGTTCATCATCATTCATTATTGCCAACTCTGCGTCTGCCACTTCAACCTCAATCATTTTTTACCGGCAGACATTTTATCTGAATTTTGCGCTGGCGGTTATTCCAGTTGCTGTAACTCGCCCTGTTTACTGACGCGAAAACGATGCTCACAAAAGAACAACAACGGATTGTCCTGTTTGCTGTCGCTGTATCCGCTGTAAAGTTTAAGCGGTGAGCCAATGCGGCTTTCGAGTTGCACGACTTTCTCTTCACCCAGACAACGCAAGGGCAGCACCCATCCGCCTTTGCCACGGGCGATCCGGCTGCCGACCAGACGAACCTGCGGCAAAAACAGGGACGTATTATAGACCTGCTGCACCAGATTTTCCGGCGACCCGGTGATCAGCCAGACTTCGGTATCCTCGCTGTCGAGATATTCACGCAGCCTGCGCTGCACCACCGGAAACTCCACCACTTTCTCGCGAAACGCAGCGACAAATTGCAGCTCCAGTGCTTTCAGACGCGCTTCACCGTGGCCGAAAGTAATCGACCACAGCAACAGGCTCATGGGCCAGCGCGCGGCGCGCCCGTGAATAAACAGTCCGATTCCCACCAGCGGCAGAACCGGCACGACTAAAATCAGATTCTGCGGCATCCGCCTGAGCAAAAACCGCAGAAAGCTACCGAACATATCCTGCTGGTGCAGGGTGCCATCAAGATCAAAAAAGACCACCCGCCGATCAGGCTTCGTACTCAATCCGCTACTCCTCGGGATCGTTGAACCCCATCAACCAGGTAAAAATAAAACCAGCCAATACCGTAATGACTAAACCCGTCAGATACAACATCACTTTGCCGGAAATAATGGTCAGCGCCAGTGGCAGCCCGGAAATACCAAACGTGATAACTGTCGCGACTTTCCAGTAACAGATTAGCGCACCACCGACGGCTCCGCCCAGACACGCACCAATAAAAGGGCGGCCGAGCGGCAGCGTAACACCGAATATCAGCGGTTCACCGATGCCGAGAATGCCCACCGGTAGCGCCCCTTTAATCACTTTTTTCAGCCGCGGGTTTCGGGTTTTAATATAAACTGCGATTGCCGCTCCCACCTGCCCCACACCGGCCATGGCTAAAATCGGCAGCAGCGGATTAGAACCATGTGCCTGGATCAGCTCAACGTGGATCGGCACCAGCCCCTGATGCAGACCGGATAACACCAGCGGCAGAAATGTCCCTGCCAGCACCGCGCCCACCAGTAATCCGCCTTTATCAATAGCGATATTAACGCCATGTGCGATGCCGTCAGAGATATAGCCACCGATCGGCTGAAGGATGACAATCGCCAGTGTCGCAGTGATAAGTGTAGTAATCAGTGGATTGAGGATCAGTTCGACCGACTCCGGCAGCCACTGACGCAACCTTTTCTCCAGCCAGCACATCAGCGCAACGACCAGCAATACTGCGATCACACCGCCGCGACCGGGCTGTAAAGCTTCACCAAACAGGGTAATTTGCGCCAGTGCAGGGCTGGAGAGAATCCCCGCCATTACGCCGCCCATGGCCTGAGAACCGCCGAAAACGCGCGCCGCATTCACGCCAACTAAAATATTCATGATGGCAAACACAGCGCCACCAAAAATCGCCAGCAAGCCAAGCACATTAGGATAATCAAGGGCAATGGAACCGGCGATATCCGGCCGCTTGAGCAGATTGATAATGCCCATAATCAACCCCGAGGCGATAAATGCCGGGATCAGCGGGATAAATACATCAGCCAGTTTGCGCAGCGCCCCACTCATCGGCGCAGAGTATTTTGTTTTGGCGCTGGCTTTATTGCGGGCAATCTCGCTTTCATCACCTGGCGAACTCACCGTCCCGGCAGGATTAAGCAACAGACGCATCGCATCCACCACTTTTGCCGCCGCGCCAGGGCCGACAATGAACTGATGCTGGTCACCCTGCTTCAGGTAACCTTTGATACCTTCAAGCGTTTTCAGGCTGGTCAGATCCAGCCGATTATCGTCGTGCACTTCCACACGCACGCGAGTCATGCAGTTTTCCAGTTTGCTGATATTCCGTTCGCCGCCGACACCCTGCAGAATCTGGGAAGCCAGCCGCTGCGTTTTATCCATTGCCATCGCCATGCTCAACTCCTTGAGGTTAATCAGCCAGTGCGGCGCGCAGGAATCCGTTATGTTGCACCAGTCGTGCTTTCGCCTGTGATGCATCAATACCAGCCAGTAGCATGAGAATAGCCGGTTTAACGTCAAAATCAGTCTGAGACAGCGCCAGCTCAGCATCATGGCGTGCCGCGCCCGTGGCCTCGACAACGATCCGGCAGGCACGATCGACCAGTTTGACGTTGGTCGCTTTCACGTCGACCATCAGGTTCTGATAAACCTTGCCACTTTTGACCATCGCCCCGGTTGAAATCATATTCAGCACCAGCTTCTGCGCCGTGCCGGATTTCAAACGCGTTGAACCGGTCAGCGCTTCCGGCCCTACAACCGGAGAAATCGCGATGCTGGCTTCGCGCGCAATCGGAGAATCCGGGTTACAGGAAATCGCTACTGTGGCGCAGCCCATTTCTGTGGCATAGCGCAAAGCACCAATGACATAAGGCGTACGTCCGCTCGCAGCTAATCCGACAACGGTGTCCTGAGCCTTCAGATTCAGATTCTTTAAATCTTCAACACCCAGCGCTTCGCTGTCTTCCGCCCCTTCCACCGCTTTAAGCAGCGCGCCCGGCCCACCGGCAATTAACCCGACAACCATACCGTGCGGAACGCCAAACGTCGGCGGGCATTCAGACGCATCAAGAACGCCGAGGCGGCCACTGGTACCGGCACCGAGATAAATCAGACGCCCGCCAGCCTGAAATGACGCAGCGGCTTTATCGATAGCCAAGGCAATCTGCGGCAGAACCTTGTTGATGGCTTCCGGCACTTTGCGGTCTTCCTGATTAAAACAGGCCACCAGTTCCAGCGTAGACATCTCATCTAAATTCATCGTATCCGGATTTCGGCTTTCTGAAACCAGTGCCCCTAAATTAAGATCTGTGTTCATGCTTCTCTCCTGAATTTTTAATTCAAATTTATTACTCAATATTTGAATATATTATTCATCAATGCGAGGAATATTTGCTATTTTAGATAACATAATCCGTAAAATGTGATGCAAGTATTCAGACACACCGGGATAAATCCTCCATGAGTTGTATGATCCGTATCCGCCAGCTTTATCCGACGCTGGCGCAAAATGACCGAAAACTGGCTGATTTTCTACTGGCTCAGCCGGAGAAAGCGCGTCATATGAGTTCGCAGAAACTGGCTGAAATAGCGGGTGTCAGCCAGTCTGGCGTGGTGAAATTTGCCCAAAAACTTGGCTATAAAGGCTTCCCCGCGCTGAAACTCGCAATGAGTGAATCCCTGGCATCACCGGAAAACAGTGAGCCGGTGACGGTGCATAATCAGATTTTAAGCACCGACAGCCTGCATGTTGTGGGGGAGAAATTACTGGCAGAGAAACAGTCGGCGCTTCGCGCAACACTGGATATTAACAGCGAACCGCGTCTGCAAATTGCGTTGTCGATGCTCACCGGTGCCCGAAAAATTGTGCTGAGCGGTATTGGCGCATCCGGATTAGTGGCGAAGGATCTGGCGTATAAGTTGCTGAAAATCGGGGTCACGGCCATTGCCGAATCCGATACTCATGTCCTGGTTGCTACCGTGCAGGCGCTGTCGAAAGAAGATTTATTGCTGGCGATTTCCTTCAGCGGTGAACGGAACGAAATCAATCTCGCGGCAAAAGTCGCCCGCGAGAGTGGTGCAAAGGTCCTGGCCATTACCGGGTTTTCACCTAATACCCTGCAACAACAGGCAGACCATTGTTTGTATACAGTGGCAGAATTACCCGCGACCCGCGGCGCAGCGCTCTCGGCCACCACGGCGCAATATTCCCTGACTGATTTGCTGTTTGTCGCGCTGGTTCAACAGGATACAGCGCACGCGCCGGAGAGGATCCGCCACAGCGAAGAACTGGTGAAAAAGCTGATTTGATCAGGATCATTGGGGGCGTGGAAAGGCATGAATGCAGAACCTACACCAGCGCAATTCTGCTATACTGCGCGCCCTGATTATTGACCTGTTTATTGAACATAAGAGAAAACGTCATGGCCCTGCTGATCACACACAAATGCATTAATTGCGATATGTGCGAACCGGAGTGCCCGAATCAGGCGATCTCGATGGGCAATGAGATTTACGAAATTGACAGCGATCGGTGTACGGAATGCGTCGGACATTATGATAAACCAACCTGTCAGAGCGTCTGCCCGATCGACAATACCATCATCATCAATCCGCAACACACCGAAACCAACGAACAGCTTTGGGATAAATTTGTGGCATTGCATCACACGCTGTAATCATGCCGTGATGCAATGCCAAAAATAAGTAGTATTAGTTTTCTATGATTACAGTGGCACAGGCATAACGCCTTTCATCCGCCAGGGTAACATGAACCGATTTCACACCCATCTCGGCCGCCATTTCCGCCGCGCGGGCATGGAAAACCAGACCTGGTTTCCCCAGCACATCATTGACGACTTCAAATTGCTCAAACGCCAGACCGTTGCGGATACCGGTTCCCAGCGCTTTAGCCGCGGCTTCCTTGACAGCAAACCGCTTCGCCAGAAATCGGACCGGTTGCTGATGTTGCTCATAAACCGCCCATTCATTCGCGCACAAAATACGCTTCGCCAGACGGTCGCCACTGCGTTCAATCACCGCTTCGATACGGGAAATTTCAACGATATCCGTACCTAAACCTAAAATACTCATTACCGGCGCGCTTCCCGCATCAGGTTTTTCATTTCACGTACTGCACAAGATAATCCGTCGATAACAGCCTGACCGATAATCGCATGGCCGATATTCAGCTCATGCATTTCAGGCAATGCGGCGATCGGCTGCACGTTGTGGTATGTCAGACCGTGGCCGGCATTCACTTTCAGACCTTTACCGGCTGCATATGCCGCGCCCTGTTTAATGCGCTCCAGCTCGGCCTGACGTTCAAGGTCAGTTTTCGCTTCAGCATAAGCACCGGTATGAATTTCGATATAAGGCGCCCCCACAGCAACAGCAGCATCAATCTGGCGCATATCCGGGTCGATAAACAGGGAAACCAGTATGCCCGCTTCGCTGAGACGGCTGACTGCAACGGTCATTTTATCCAACTGACCAGCCACATCCAGCCCCCCTTCGGTCGTCACTTCTTCGCGTTTTTCCGGCACCAGACAGCAGAAATGCGGTAAAACTTCACAGGCAATACCGACCATTTCATCGGTGACAGCCATTTCGAGGTTCATGCGGGTTTGGATAGTCTGACGCAGGAGGCGTACGTCGCGATCGGTGATATGACGGCGATCTTCACGCAGGTGGACGGTGATCCCATCAGCACCAGCCTGCTCAGCGATAAATGCCGCCTGAACCGGATCAGGGTAAGCCGTACCGCGTGCATTACGCAGTGTCGCAATGTGATCAATATTAACGCCCAACAGCAACTCAGCCATAACAGCTCCAGATTTAAGAATGAATTGATTTATGAATGGAACAAAAAGCTAATTTCTGCAGTTTACACCCTTGAGAGTGGCGGCGTGTAGCCCGGAGTCCGAATTAGCTGGAAGAATTGTCAGAAGGTGAGACAGGTTTTTTGACCTGAAACTGGCGGAAGAGCTCGCGGCTTTTCAGGGGTTTGCCGCCAAGATAAGGTTTCAGCGCCATACGGGTAAAACGCTTGGCAGCCCGCAGCGTTGAGACATCCGGGAATTCACGGCTGGCCAGTGCTTTCAAATCTCTGCCGGTGAAACTGGAATTATCAATCACCAGACTGGCGATAAAACCTTTTTCTTCACGGTAACGGTACGTCATGGTGTCACTGACTTCTTCACCGCTGCCTGCGCAATGCAGGAAATCCACGCCGTAACCCAGATGATGTAAAAGAGAGAGTTCGAACTGACGCAACGCATACTCAGGAGAACCGCTGGCACTGGCGAGATTTTGCAGACAATTGAGATAATCGAAGAACAACGAAGAGTAATTAGCTTCCTGCTCAAGCACCCGAGAAACGAGTTCATTGACGTACAGACCGCTGTAAAGCATCAGACCAGAAAGGGGAAGTGCCAGGGAGACCGGTTCAGCATTACGCAAGGTTTTCACTTCGCCCCGCCCGCTCCAGCGAACCAGTAAAGGCGTAAAAGGCTGCAAGCAGCCTTTTAAATTGGACCGGCGACCACGCGCACCTTTAGCCAGTATGCGAACCCGCCCTTGTCCCTCAGTGAACAGATCCAGCATTAAGCTGGTTTCACTGTAAGGTCGCCCATGCAAAACAAATGCGCGTTGCCAGCCTTCCATAGGCGCGGACCTTATAAGTCGTCTACATAACCCAGACTGCGCAACGCACGTTCGTCGTCTGCCCAGCCGGATTTGACCTTAACCCACAACTCAAGATGGACTTTCGCTTCAAACATGTTTTCCATGTCATGGCGGGCTTCAATACCAATCGTCTTGATTTTAGAGCCTTTATTGCCGATAACCATTTTCTTCTGGCCTTCACGTTCTACCAGAATCAGGCCATTGATGTCGTACCCACCCCGTTCATTGCTGACAAAGCGTTCGATTTCAACGGTCACAGAATACGGCAGCTCTTCGCCCAGGAAACGCATCAGTTTTTCACGGATGATTTCAGAAGCCATAAAGCGCTGTGAACGGTCAGTAATGTAATCTTCCGGGAAGTGATGAACCGCTTCCGGCAGACGTTTACGCACCAGAGCCGCGATAGTATCAACATTCGTTCCTTTCTCTGCAGAGATAGGCACGATATCGACGAAGTTCATCTGCTCACTAAGGAATTGCAAATGTGGCAACAACTTAGATTTGTCGGTGACGTTATCAATCTTGTTGATCGCCAGCAGAACCGGTGATTTCAAATCACGCAGTTTGTTAACCACCATTTCGTCATCCGGAGTCCAGTGAGTGCCTTCAACAACGAAGATCACCAGTTCAACATCACCGATTGAGCTGCTTGCAGCACGGTTCATCAGACGGTTGATGGCCCGTTTTTCTTCAATATGCAGCCCCGGGGTATCCACGTAAATGGCCTGATAGGGTCCTTCGGTATGGATACCCATGATACGGTGACGCGTGGTTTGCGGTTTGCGGGAAGTAATGGAGATTTTTTGCCCCAATAATTCATTCAGCAAGGTAGATTTGCCGACGTTAGGACGGCCTACGATTGCAACAAAACCACAGTAATTCTTTTCTTCGCTCATTCAAGCTCCAGCTGTATCAGCGCTTGTTCCGCTGCCGCCTGCTCGGCTTTACGGCGACTTGAACCGGTTCCTACAACCGGCTGGCTCAAGCCACTGACCTGGCAGTGGATGGTAAACTCCTGATCGTGCGCTTCACCGCGAACCTGCACAACCAGATAAGAAGGCAACGGCAGATGGCGACCTTGCAAAAACTCCTGTAAACGGGTTTTTGGGTCTTTCTGCTTATCACCGGGACTGATTTCGTCTAAACGACTACGGTACCAATCGAGAATCAGCTTTTCGACGGTCTGGATATCACTGTCCAGAAACACGCCGCCAATGAGTGCCTCCACCGTATCCGCAAGAATCGACTCGCGGCGGAAACCACCACTTTTCAATTCGCCCGGCCCTAAGCGTAAGCATTCGCCGAGATCGAATTCACGCGCCATTTCCGCCAGCGTATTTCCACGTACTAACGTGGCACGCATGCGACTCATATCGCCCTCGTCTACGCGAGGAAAACGATGATACAGCGCGTTAGCAATGACATAACTAAGAATTGAGTCACCCAGGAACTCTAAACGCTCATTGTGTTTACTGCTTGCGCTGCGGTGAGTCAGTGCCTGCAATAAAAGCTCCTGCTGTTGAAAAGTGTAGCCCAGCTTCCGCTGAAGCCTGTTTATTACGATGGGATTCATGAGTTACCAATAGACTAAGAATGCGTCAAAAACTTCAGCATACGGAACAGGCCTGCTTCGCCCTAAGCCAATCCAAAGCTGTTTCGTTTGCAGTGGCTCCCTCTGTTCGTCTTAAATTAAAATTTAAAATCAGGGGAGCCAACTTTTATCGCCCGAAAGGATATTCTACAACGAGTGGAAATATAATGCTGCGCTAATAGGCATCATTAAATTAATGAATTCCACCAATACGGCTTAAACGAACACCGGTAGGCCATTCACCTTCCTGTTTTTTAAAGCTCATCCAAATTGCAGAAGCTCTACCCACTAAATTCTGTTCCGGCACAAAACCCCAATAACGGCTGTCAGCGCTATTATCACGGTTATCACCCATCATGAAATAATGGCCAGCCGGCACCACCCATGTCCCCAGTGGCTGACCCGGTTGCTGATAATAAGCCCCCAGTTGGTCACGTGCACCTGGCACGGTCAGAATACGATGCGTCACATTGCCCAGCGTTTCATTGCGCTGTACAAGACGGATACCGTCTTGCGGCACGTTAGCGGACGGCGGCGTTTCAAAGAAACCACTGCTCGCTTCGCCGCCCGAAGACTGACCAAAAGTCTGCACGAAATCACTGGCAACACCGGAATCATATGTCACAGCCAGCGCGGTGCTGCAATTTTTGCCCGTTTCGCAAGCAGGCTGCACGGTCACCTGCTTGCTGAACGGATCGTAAGTCACCCGGTCACCGGGCAAGCCTACCAGGCGTTTAATATAGTCCACGCTCGGGTTTTGCGGATATTTAAATACCACCACATCACCACGTTTCGGTTCACCGGTTGAGATCAGCTTGGTTTGAGTAATGGGATCTTTCAGGCCGTAGGCATATTTCTCAACCACGATGAAATCACCAATAAGCAGCGTCGGCATCATCGAGCCAGACGGGATCTGGAAAGGTTCATAAATAAATGAACGCACCACAAACACAACTAACAAGACAGGGAATACCGAAGCACAGGTTTCCACCCAGCCCGGTTGCTTCGCCACTTTGTTCAGCGTTGAATCGTCAACAGCACCACCCGTTTCAGCCTTAATTTTAGCAACTTTAGCCCGGCGTGCGGGTGCCAGCTTGAAACGATCAAGGCACCAGATAATCCCTGACACCAGCGTTGCAACCGCCAGAATCAGGGCAAACATGTTAGCCATGCATACTCCCTACGACTCAATAAAGGATTTACTTGCTGTCTTTGCCCACGTGAAGAATGGCCAGGAACGCTTCTTGTGGTAACTCAACATTACCCACTTGTTTCATGCGTTTCTTACCATCTTTCTGTTTCTGCAAGAGTTTCTTCTTACGGCTGACGTCGCCGCCATAACATTTGGCGAGAACGTTTTTACGTAATTGCTTCACGGTTGAACGGGCAATGATGTGAGCACCAATCGCCGCCTGGATAGCAATATCGAACTGCTGACGCGGGATCAGTTCCTGCATCTTCTCAACCAGCTGGCGTCCACGGAACTGGGAATTACCACGGTGAGTGATCAGCGCCAGTGCATCCACACGGTCGCCGTTGATTAGAACATCAACACGTACCATGTCAGAAGTCTGAAAACGTTTGAAATTGTAATCAAGCGACGCATAACCGCGTGACGTTGACTTCAGACGGTCGAAGAAATCGAGTACCACTTCCGCCATCGGGATTTCATAAGTCAGTGCGACCTGATTACCGTGGTAAACCATGTTGGTCTGGACACCACGTTTCTCAATACACAAAGTAATCACGCTACCCAGATATTCCTGTGGCATCAGCATGTGACACTCAGCGATAGGCTCACGCAGTTCCAGAATGTTATTCAGGGCAGGCAGTTTAGACGGACTGTCTACATAGACAGTTTCATTGCCGGTCGTCAGAACTTCATAAACTACTGTCGGCGCTGTGGTGATCAGATCCAGATCGTATTCACGTTCCAGACGTTCCTGAATGATTTCCATGTGCAGCAGCCCCAGGAAGCCACAACGGAAACCGAAGCCCAGCGCGGTAGAACTTTCTGGTTCGTAGAACAGGGATGCATCGTTAAGGCTAAGCTTGCCTAACGCATCACGGAAGTTTTCATAATCATCGGAGCTGACCGGGAACAGGCCAGCGTAAACCTGAGGTTTCACTTTCTTGAAACCCGGCAGCGCTTTGTCAGCAGGCTGACGAGCCAGAGTCAGGGTGTCCCCCACTGGTGCGCCGAGGATATCTTTAATCGCGCATACCAGCCAGCCGACCTCACCGCAGTTCAGAATGTCTTTATCGACACGCTTAGGCGTGAAAATACCCAGGCGATCGGCGTTATAAACCTGCCCGGTACTCATCACTTTAATTTTGTCGCCCTTTCTCATGGTGCCATTTTTGATACGCACCAGAGAAACAACGCCGAGATAGTTATCGAACCATGAATCGATGATCAACGCCTGAAGTGGCGCCTCAGGATCACCTTCCGGCGGTGGTACATCACGCACCAGACGCTCCAGCACTTCTGGCACACCGACACCGGTTTTCGCGGAACAACGAACAGCATCCGTGGCATCGATACCCACGATGTCTTCGATTTCCTGCGCTGCACGATCAGGATCGGCGGCCGGTAAGTCGATTTTGTTCAGAACCGGCACGACCTCCAGATCCATTTCCATCGCGGTATAGCAGTTTGCCAGCGTCTGGGCTTCAACACCCTGACCAGCATCCACCACTAATAATGCGCCTTCGCAGGCAGCGAGAGAGCGGGATACTTCATAGGAAAAGTCAACGTGCCCCGGCGTGTCGATAAAGTTCAGGTGATAAACCTGACCATCTTTTGCTTTGTAGTCGAGCGTCACGCTTTGCGCTTTGATGGTGATGCCGCGTTCACGCTCAAGATCCATTGAGTCGAGGACCTGCGCTTCCATTTCACGGTCGGCTAAGCCACCGCAAATTTGAATAATACGGTCTGACAGCGTCGACTTACCGTGGTCAATGTGGGCAATAATGGAGAAATTTCGTATATGCTTCATTATAAAAGTTTTTCTACCTTGGTATTTCTGAATCATTCGCCATGAACATACAGCGACGGTTTGTAGGTTGGCTGTCTTTCGCCTAAGTCGCAGCATTCTACATGCCAGCACCATGAAAACCTAGTCTCCGCACACCCTAACTCCAGATTATGCGAGCTTTCTCAGGATGAAATCCCCACATTTTCATTTGTTTTCATTACCGGAGCGTCTGTGTGCTTCCTAGGTTTGTCTCAGTCCGGTATTCCATGTATGGGCTTCCTGCCTTTTGGTTTTAGGAAAATCCCCATATACAGAAACGCGTATTGAAACTTAATATATTGTTATAAAAGAAATTACATAATTTCTAACTCATAAAGTTCTCATTCAACTTCTTCCACAAATATCTTTTTTATTTTTAATTCAATCCGGTCACAAGGTTATCAATATGATCAATGAAGGGCGGCTGCTCAGTCAGCATGGCTTTGCCAAAGCCAACTCTTGGATCACTCTGGTCCTGTCTGTGTTGTTGTTGATCGGCGGCGCAGTGCAAATTGCATTTTTGCTGGCCTTTGGCCACACCGCTGAGGGGCTGCATACCGTAATTTTGTCCGCTCTGCTCAGTATTGCCCTGGGGGTGGTGCTCATTCTGCTGCGACGTCTGATACGACCCAATCAATTCTATCAGCTTCATGAAAATGGAATTTTAGTTATAAGCCAAACGGATAAAAAAAATCGTTTTATTCCTTTTGACCGCATCATGGATATATATCGATTCAGAACCGGAAAATACACCCGTCGTATTTTAAATACGATGATCTTCCGTGAGGGAAATAGCAAAACCTGGCATCGTATTACGCCAAACATTGCCAATTCTGAAAGATTAATTGAAGTCATTAAAAACGAACACCTGATGTATCGCGGCCCATGGGCCCTAAACAGGCTGGCTCAGGGGGGAGATATTCTTTTTACATATCTGGTGAATCCACATTGCGGGTGGAAAAGATTTATCGGCGCTAACCTTCTGGCGCTGAACGAAAAAAAGATACATCTGAGCGCGTTGATGTTAACCACCGACGAAGGGAAAATAGTGCCTGTTGAGGATATTCAGTTTATCAGTGGCGGCAGCAACAGCCCGTTAATACGTCTGCTCGATAAACACGGCCGCATCCTTTTCTCTGTAGAGTATACATCGCTTTCTAGCGCAGATCTTTTCATCGCATTGATCGAGCATATGATCCAAAACCGTATACCGGTCAGAAACTAAAAAAATGCCACAGGGTTAGCGAACACTGTGGCATTTTTAAGCACTGTAGGATGCAGAAAGTTAAGAAGGGAGTTTGCTTTCAACCGAATAACGGAAAGCATCAGGAGGCAAACCCACCTGCAAGATGACTGGCTGGTAACCTGCTTTTCCATCGACTTTCGCAGCCAGGGCTTTAGCAATCAGGAAACCTAATCCACCACCCAACACCGCACCAATAACCGCGTATACATCTGCTTTCAGCAAGGCCTGCAACGCACCACCACCCGCAATCACACCAAAGAGCGGCGTCATATAAACCAGCAACGCCGAGCGCAACAGGCTTCCTTCCGGTATCCCCAGTTCAACTTTCTGACCAGGTGCAAGAGGCTCGTTAACGCTGACCTGAAGATTATGTTCAGTCTGCGGCCCTAACTCATTCAATACGCGAGCGCCACACCCTGAACGTGAATGGCAACTACTGCAACCCGCCTGTGTTTCACAACGCAACGTCGCAATACCGTCTTTCCACGACACCACCGTGGCCCATTCTTTCATCATGTAATCACCCTGTATTTCTATTGCGAAGGCAGTTTTTCTGATTAAAAGCTACTTTTCTGAGAAAACGATGCTATCGGCAACACGTTTGGCAGTCGAAGGAGGAAGCTCACCGACGACCGTAATTTCATTGCCATTGCGTATTTCAGTCTGCACAGTTCTGCGCCCTTGCCTGATCAACTGCTCAGAAGGGCCATTAGTTGTTGCACTGACATTGACAGAGAAACTGAACAATCCGTCAGTGTACAGCCGCGATTCTATCGATACGGGCATATTGGGCAAGTTTCGGCGGCTACTTGCCACCTCTGTCACGCCAGCCGGCAGCCATTTTATTTGCCAGTCAAACTTCACCTGCTCAGACGCAGGTAAAGACAGCACAGGCGGTAAACTGGCTTTTTCGAGATCAGAAAGCGTTCCAACAACTTGTTCTCCCTCATCAAAACTGATCACACGGAACTGCTCAAGCGTTTCACCGTCACGATCCAGTAAATCGACACGCATCGGCAATTTCGTCTGCTCATCGATCCATATGACATAACTGAATCGGGTACCATCGCGGGATACAACTCTGATCACCTGACTCAGGCGATCCGCTGTGCGTGCGCGGCCTACGGCGATAAAATCGTAGTATTTGGTCAGAAGAGAAAAATCGCTGAACACGATGGAAGGCAGGGAATCAACGATATGATCGCCATCCAACGTAAAGGGCTGTAAACCGGTCTCAAAGTAGCTGACGTCTTTTCCACGCTGGACAATTTCACGGCGCGGACCATCCATCAGAACCAGTTGAGCGAGGGAAGTTTGATGAGAAACAGCATGACGATAGCGAAAGGAATCAATCCCTTGCTTCGTAATGTTGATAAAACCCATTTCATAATTCAGCGTCTGGGAAGCTTTGCCCATCTCTTGCAGTAACGCCTCGGAAGAAGAATCTGCCGAGGCGATACTTGGAGTAAGCAGGCTGCCCGCAGCTAAACAAACGGCAAACCAAATTTGCTTCATTACTGCGTTTGCGTTCCTAAAGACTGAGTTCCTGGGACCTGAACAGCGGCTTGCTGAGGAGTAACTGGTTCGAGTTGAAGCTGCTCTGAATGCAAGCGACGCTGCAATTCGTAATCCTGCAACATCGCATTAATGCGCTTACGTTGCTCCTGAACATTCTGTTGCCCGCTGGTGGTATTGCCTTCATTTGGCACGCCGAAGCTCACCGGGGAGGCTTTACCCATCATAGGCAACGTATTGAACGCTGGGGTTTCCGGAGAAGCACCCGATGCGTCAGGCTGGTTATAATGCTGAACGCCAACAATCACAGCAAGTGATACACAAGCAGCCACGCCGACCTGAGTCAACTGACTCGCCCAAGGGCGCACCTTCTGCCAGAATGGCATTTTTTGCCAGGTATGAGGCTGAGGTTGTGATTCGGTTGCTGAACCCGGCACCAGTTTTACCGGCTCATTAGCCAGCGCTGCGGCCACACGGTCTGCGATATCCAGATGCACAACGTTCCCAATATCACCACGTAAGGTATCGCGGATCAAATGATAACTCTGCCAGTCTTGCTGAAGCCTGGTATCTATTGATAACGAACTTAACAGTTCGGTATCAATGGCTTCACCATCCATCAGAGCGGAAAGCTTTTCTTTCTGCATGCCTAAGTATCCTTCCTGTGTCCGTCATCTCTAACGCTGGATGAGCGGTTGAACTTTGTTATCAATTGCTTCCCGGGCACGGAATATACGGGATCTCACCGTACCCACCGGACAATCCATGATGGCGGCTATTTCTTCGTAGCTCAATCCATCCAACTCCCTCAAGGTAATCGCCATACGAAGATCTTCAGGAAGTGCTTCAATAGTACGGAAAACAATCTTCCGTAACTCTTCAGACAACATCAAGTTCTCAGGGTTCGAAATTTCTTTCAGTGCACCGCCACTTTCGAAATTTTCGGCTTCATTCGCGTCGACATCACTGGATGGCGGGCGTCGCCCCTGAGCAACTAAATAGTTTTTCGCTGTGTTGACTGCAATACGATACAGCCAGGTATAAAAAGCACTGTCGCCGCGGAAAGATTCCAGCGCACGATATGCTTTGATAAAAGATTCCTGAACCACATCAGGCACATCACCTTGTGGCACATAGCGGGATACAAGGCTCGCTACCTTATGCTGGTAACGAATAACCAGTAAATTGAACGATTTTTGATCACCCTTCTGGACCCGCTCAACCAGAACCTGATCGGCTAACTGCTCGCTCATCCGAGGTAAAATCTCCCCAAAATCTTCTCCGCGCTTAAAGTCGTACTGCCAGCTTTCATCATTATATTCCTGAGCAAGTACTGCTTGGAGTTCACATGAAACATTAAGTTCCACATCGCCGTTGTTTTTTCTATTGAAGTCTCAAGCCCGTGGCTTTTGCACGGGAGTTTAGGCTAACATGAATTTCCCTCTTCTTCTGCAAACATCATACGTTATGCAACCTTCATCTGAATTTGTTAGCGATGTATTGATAATCGGAAGTGGCGCTGCAGGCCTTTCTTTGGCTTTGCGACTTGCAGACCACTGTCATGTCACTGTTCTCAGTAAAGGCCCGCTCAACGAAGGCTCAACATTTTACGCCCAGGGCGGGATTGCCGCCGTTTTCGACGAAGCAGACAGCATTGCCTCACATGTTGATGACACATTAATTGCCGGTGCGGGCTTATGCGATAAAGAAGCTGTTGAATTTATCGCGAGCAACGCACGTCATTGTGTCCAGTGGTTGATCGACCAGGGCGTACTGTTTGATACCGAAACCAACACAAGCTCAGAAGAACGTTATCATCTGACACGTGAAGGCGGCCACAGCCACCGTAGGATCCTGCATGCTGCTGATGCTACAGGTAAAGAAGTAGAGACTACGCTGGTTGGGAAAGCAAGGGCACACGCCAATATTTGCGTGAAAGAACGCTATAATGCCGTTGATTTAATTACCTCAAGCAAGCTTGGATTGCCGGGGACACAACGCGTCGTTGGCGCGTATGTCTGGAACCGCGATAAAGAGCACGTTGAAACGCTCCGTGCCAAGGCCGTTGTACTGGCCACGGGGGGCGCAGCCAAGGTCTATCAATACACGACCAATCCGGATATCTCTTCCGGCGATGGCGTCGCCATGGCGTGGCGTGCAGGCTGCCGTGTTGCCAATCTTGAATTCAACCAGTTTCACCCGACGTGCCTCTATCACCCTCAGGCACGTAACTTTCTGCTGACGGAAGCACTGCGCGGCGAAGGTGCCCTGCTCAAACGCCCGGATGGCACCCGTTTTATGCCGGATTTCGATGAACGAGGAGAACTGGCACCGCGCGATGTGGTGGCACGGGCCATCGACCATGAAATGAAGCGTCTTGGCGCCGACTGCATGTATCTCGATATCAGCCATCGCCCGCCGGAATTCATTAAGCATCATTTCCCGATGATTGATGAAAAGCTGCAATCACTGGGTATTGATCTGACCAAAGAGGCGATCCCGATTGTTCCGGCTGCGCATTACACCTGCGGTGGCGTAATGGTTGATCAGCACGGGCGCACCGATCTCGATGGTTTGTATGCGATTGGCGAAGTCAGTTATACCGGCCTGCATGGCGCTAATCGTCTGGCCTCTAACTCACTGCTGGAATGCGTGGTTTATGGCTGGTCGGCAGCAGAAGATATAATTAAACGTCTGCCGCATGCCAAACTGGCGACAAATATTCCGCAATGGGATGAAAGCCGGGTGGATAATTCCGATGAGCAGGTGGTCATTCAGCATAACTGGCATGAATTGCGGCTGTTTATGTGGGATTACGTAGGGATTGTGCGCACGACAAAACGTCTGGAGCGCGCGTTGCGCCGCATCATGACGCTGCAACAGGAAATTGACGAGTATTATGCCAACTTCCGTATTTCCAATAATTTGCTGGAATTGAGAAATCTGGTGCTGGTTGCCGAGTTGATCGTCCGCAGTGCCCTGGAACGCAAAGAGAGTCGAGGACTGCATTTCACGCTGGACTATCCTGATCTACAGGAAAATCCGCAGCCGACCATTTTGCAGCCGTAATATTTGCAGCAATGGTATCGGGAAAGTGCGAAGGAACGCACTTTTTGAAAGCCCAGCCATCCACTAATAATTCAGATAAAAATCAGTAATCAGCGCACAGAATGCTTCACTGTAAACGCCTTCCGATTTCCGCAGTGCCAGTTCCTCGTCAACCCTTTCAGCTGATTGCCTTGATAAGGTCAGCACTAGCCGGTTAAGCGGTTTTCCCGGTCGGTCGCGTACGGCCATCCGCCGTGCGCTGAACCAGCCTTTTCGGTGAGCCAGAGTTTCAAACGCCAGCCCGATGTCGTACGGCAAAACAACACTAAACAATCCCTCTGGCGTAAGCAGCTTATTTGCGCATTCAAGCAATGCATCGTGCGTCAGAGTTTCGGTGTAACGGGCGGCATTTCGGGCTTCATCGCGACAGGCGACAGCCGATTCAAAGTAAGGTGGATTACTCACAATCAGATCGTATTCAGCCTGATGTTCGCCGGCATAAACATTAATGTCCTGCGCATACACCGCCAGCCTTTGCGCCCAAACTGAGTTGCGGAAATTCTCCTCAGCCTGCGCCGCTGCGGAAGGTTCGAGTTCGACGGCATCAATAACAGTTTGAGCATTACTGCGTTGCGCCAGCATCATGGCAATCAGGCCGCTGCCGCAGCCAATATCAAGAACACGTCGTGCATGGCTAACCGGCGCCGTGGCACCGAGCAGGACACCATCGGTACCGACTTTCATCGCGCATCGGTCATGTGCAACGAAAAACTGCTTAAAGGTAAATCCATTACGCCGTAAAGGGTTTGCGGAACTGACTACTTTTGTCACTAATTTCACCGTAATTACGCCAGCCAACAGGCCTGTAAACGAAAACTGTCGTAGCATAGGGCAAAGAGAAGCAGAGTAAAAGCCACGCAAACCGCTTAAATAGGTGAAGATCGCGTCTAACACGTCTATAATCGGCGCCCCAAGTAGAGGTAGACCATGACTGTAACCACTTTTTCCGAACTCGAACTCGATGAACGCCTGATTGAAGCCCTTGGCGACAAAGGCTATAGCCGTCCTACTGTCATTCAGGCAGAGGCCATTCCGCCAGCAATGGACGGACGCGATGTGTTGGGTTCGGCTCCTACCGGCACCGGCAAAACAGCGGCATTCCTGCTGCCTGCATTGCAGCATTTGCTGGATTTCCCGCGTAAGAAATCTGGTCCGCCACGAATTCTGATCCTCACGCCAACCCGTGAACTTGCTATGCAGGTTGCTGAGCAGGCGCGTGAGTTAGCCAAACATACCGAACTGGATATCGCCACCATCACCGGCGGTGTGGCTTATATGAACCACGCCGAAGTGTTCAGCGAAAACCAGGACATCGTTGTTGCGACCACCGGTCGTTTGCTGCAATACATTAAAGAAGAAAACTTTGACTGCCGCGCAATCGAAACGCTGATCCTCGACGAAGCCGACCGCATGCTGGACATGGGTTTTGCTCAGGACATCGAAACGATTTCCGCCGAAGCACGCTGGCGCAAACAGACGTTGCTGTTCTCCGCAACGCTGGAAGGGGAAGCCATCCGTGAATTCGCAGAACGCATCCTGACTGAGCCGGTGGAAATCGAAGCTGACCCGTCACGCCGCGAACGCAAAAAAATCCTGCAATGGTATTATCGTGCCGACGATCTGGCGCATAAAACCCGGATGCTCATCCATTTGCTGAAACAGGAAGATGTCACTAAATCCGTGATCTTTGTGCGTAAACGCGAGCGTGTGCATGAGCTGGTTGCGTGGTTGCGCGAAGCAGGGATTAACTCCTGTTATCTTGAAGGCGAAATGGTGCAGGTGAAACGTACCGAAGCCGTCAAACGTATGGTTGAAGACCGCGTTAACGTCCTCGTTGCGACCGACATTGCTGCCCGTGGCCTGGATATCAACGACATCAGCCATGTCTTCAACTTTGACCTGCCGCTGACCGCTGATATTTATCTGCACCGTATCGGCCGTACCGGTCGTGCTGGTCGTAAAGGGACCGCGATTTCTTTCGTGGAAGCGCATGACCATCTGCTGCTCGGCAAGATCGGCCGTTACCTTAACGAGCCGTTGAAAGCACGCGTACTGGACGAGTTCCGTCCAAAAACGAAAGCACCGAGCGAGAAAGTCACCGGTAAGCCGTCGAAAAAAGTGCTGGCGAAACGTAAAGAGAAGCAGAAAGCGGCGCAGGAAAAATCGAAGGTGAAAGTTAAAGTTCGCCATCGTGACAGCAAAAACGTCGGCAAACGCCGTGTTAAACCTGACGCTGTAAAAGACGCTGCTAAATAAACATCAGCCTGATTTGATGCAAAGAAAAACCGCCCTGAAGGCGGTTTTTTTATATCCATGAAACTGCTGGAATCTTAAAAGCTCGGAAGCGATTACAGACTTTCGGTGAAAGTACGGGTAATCACGTCACGCTGCTGCTCAGCAGTCAGTGAGTTAAAGCGCACCGCATAACCAGACACACGAATGGTCAGCTGCGGGTATTTTTCAGGATGCTTAACCGCATCTTCCAGAGTTTCACGGCGCAATACGTTAACGTTCAGGTGCTGACCCCCTTCCACACGTACAGTCGGTTGAATTTCCATTGGTACTTCACGGTATTCAAACTGGCCAAGCTCGCTGACAGCAACGATCTGGTCTTCCGCAAAACCCGCTTTTGCACATACGCAGCGCGCTTCCGCTTTTTCATCATCCAGCAGCCAGAAAGAGTTTTTCAGCGCTTCGTTGTTGCTTTTAGTAATTTGGATCCCGGTGATCATATGTTGCCTCCATTGTTGGCTACGATACTGTTAATTGATTGGTGTAAGGTGTGAACGACAACCTGTTTTCCTGTTGTCAGATATAACAGCAGAACACCCCGCATTCTTTGATAAATATCAATCTTTTCCTTGTGGGCATTTCTTACCCTCAGCATATTTATGTTTTATATCAATTTTTCCAAGGCACTGGATTAAATTATTTTTGTAAATTATCAACAATTTTTGCATAGAACGTTAAGTCGCAGATAAACATCAGCAAAAGCGCGTGCGGGTTTAACTCATCGGAATGAGCAGGTAAGCTACTGCCAGTTTAAAATTATCATCAAAAGGAGAGCGTCAATGTCCACCACTCTCACCTGGCATGACGTCATTGGTCAGGAAAAAGAACAACCTTACTTCGTTGATACACTGAAGTTTGTCGCGGCTGAACGCGCTGCGGGCAAAACGATTTATCCGCCGCAACAGGATGTGTTTAATGCATTCCGCTCTACCGAACTGGCAGACGTCAAAGTCGTGATTTTGGGGCAGGACCCTTATCATGGTCCCAATCAGGCTCATGGTTTATCGTTCTCTGTTCGCCCGGGCATTCCGGCACCACCTTCATTAGTGAATATGTATAAAGAGCTGGCCACCGATATTCCAGGCTTCGAACGACCCACTCACGGCTATTTGCAGAGCTGGGCAGATCAGGGCGTCCTGTTGCTCAATACCGTGCTGACTGTCGAAGGTGGTCAGGCGCATTCACATGCCAAACTGGGCTGGGAAACGTTCACTGATAAGGTCATCGCAGCGTTGAATGAAAATCGTGATGGGATCGTCTTTTTACTCTGGGGTTCCCATGCGCAGAAAAAAGGCAATATTATCGATCGCAATCGTCATCATGTATTGAAAGCACCGCACCCTTCTCCGCTTTCTGCCCACCGGGGTTTCCTGGGGTGTAAGCACTTCTCGCAGGCGAATGCCTTACTGGTGCAGCAATGTCTGGCACCAATTGACTGGGTGCCCAGATTGCCGGAATAACAAAAAAAGAGGCACCCGCAAAGGTGCCTCTTCCATTATGTCAGTCTGCTTAAAACAGAATCAGGCTTTGGCTTTAGAAACCGCAACCATTGCCGGGCGCAAAAGACGGCCGTTCAGCGTATAACCCTTCTGCATCACCATCATTACGTGATTAGGTTCCAGCTCGTCGGATTCCATCATAGTCATCGCCTGGTGCAGTTCAGGATTGAATGGCACGTGGATATCAGCCACCACTTCCATACCGAACTTGCGAACAGCATCCAGCAGGGATTTCAGGGTCAGCTCGACGCCTTCAATCAGACCCGCCAGTTCTGAATTCGATTTATCAGCCAGATCCAGCGCACGTTCCAGATTATCGATTACCGGCAACAATTCGCCAGAGAATTTCTCCAGAGCGAATTTATGCGCTTTCTCTATATCCTGCTCGGTACGACGGCGGATATTTTCCACTTCCGCTTTCGCACGCAGCAAGCTGTCACGCTCACGCTGCTGGAGTTCTTTCAGCTGCGCTTCCAGTTCAGCAATACGTTCATCGCGCGGGTCAACGACATCTGCCGCCTGAGTTTCCGCTTCCGTATGCAGCTCTTGTTCCTGATTCAGTTCTTCAGAGACTTGCTCGTCAGGTGTCTTATGTTCTTTACTACTCATGAATCTCTCCGCGTTTTAGCATTAATCTTGCTAGTTGGCTTATTATGGGGATCAAAACCGGGGTTTCAAGGTTTGGTTTTTAATGAAACCGGTCATAATGCAGGAGTCATCACACCCTGCTGAGGATAACCACAGCGATGAATAAAAAATTTGAGTGCATTGGGATTGTCGGACACCCTCGCCATCCTTCCGCACTTGCCACCCATGAAATGCTTTACCACTGGTTAATCTCAAAAGGTTATCAGGTGATCGTCGAACGTCAGGTGGCACAAGATTTAGCCCTGGAAGGCGCACAAACGGGCAGTCTGGCTGAGATCGGCAAGCTGGCGGATTTAGCCGTGGTCGTCGGCGGTGACGGCAATATGCTGGGTGCGGCGCGCGTTCTGGCCCGCTATGACATAAAAGTCATCGGCATCAACCGGGGTAATCTTGGCTTTCTTACCGATCTGGATCCGGATAACGCTTTGCAGCAACTCGATGACGTTCTGCAGGGTGAATACATCAGCGAGCAACGCTTCCTGCTGGAAGCCATGGTGCGCTGCAAGGACCAGCAATGTCGCGTCAGTACCGCCATCAATGAAGTCGTCCTTCATCCGGGAAAAGTCGCGCACATGATTGAATTTGAAGTCTATATTGATGACAAATTCGCTTTTTCCCAGCGCTCCGATGGTCTGATTATCTCGACACCAACCGGTTCTACCGCATATTCACTCTCAGGCGGCGGTCCGATCCTGACGCCGACGTTAGAAGCTATCGCACTGGTGCCGATGTTCCCACATACCCTTTCGGCACGCCCGCTGGTTATCAACAGCAGCAGCACGATTTGTCTGCGGTTTTCGCATATGAGCAATGACCTTGAAATCAGCTGCGACAGCCAGATCGCTCTGCCGATTCAGCCGGGCGAAGAAGTGGTTATCCGTCGCAGTGAGTTTCATCTGAATCTGATCCATCCGAAAGACTACAGTTATTTCAATACATTAAGCACAAAACTTGGATGGTCAAAAAAACTCTTCTGATCTGATAAAAATAATTCGCCAGCCCCTTTACTGTATATAAAACCAGTTTATACTGTATGTAATTACAGGTCTGTTGTTATGTACAGGAAGGTGATCATGCTGGCGCAATTAACTATCAGTAACTTTGCCATTGTCCGTGAATTAGAAATCGATTTTCATGCAGGTATGACGGCCATCACCGGTGAAACCGGTGCCGGTAAGTCCATCGCGATTGATGCGCTTGGGCTTTGTCTGGGCAATCGTGCCGATGGCAGCATGGTGCGTCTCGGTGCCAGCCGTGCAGATATCTGCGCGCGATTCACCTTAGCGGATACCCCTTCGGCGAAACACTGGCTGGCTGAAAATCAGCTTGATGAAGGGCTGGATTGCCTGTTGCGCCGGACGATCAGCAACGATGGCCGTTCGCGTGGCTTTATAAACGGCACGCCCGTTCCCCTGTCACAGCTCCGTGAACTGGGCCAGCATTTGATCCAAATTCACGGACAACACGCCCATCAGCTTCTGCTCAAACCTGAGCATCAGAAAGCTTTACTCGATGCTTATTCGGATCAGCCCTTACTGCTGTCTGAGATGCGCAAAGCTTACCAAAACTGGCATCAGAGCTGCCGCCAGCTGGCACAATATCAACAGCAGATGAGTGAGCGAGAATCACGCCGCCAGTTGTTACAATACCAGTTGAAAGAGCTGAATGAATTTGCTCCTCAGGCAGGTGAGTACGAGCAAATTGATGAAGAATACAAACGTCTGGCTAACAGCGGGCAACTGCTTTCACTCAGCCAAAATGCGCTCTATTTGCTGGCTGATGGTGAAGAACAGAATATTATCAGTCTGCTCTATAGCGCCCGCAATCAGCTTACTGAACTCGCAGAACTCGACAGCAAAATGAATGATCTTATCGTCATGCTTGATGACGCGTCCATTCAGGTCAGCGAGGCCAGCGATGAATTACGCCATTACAGCGAACGCCTGGACATGGATCCAAACCGTCTATTCGAGCTGGAGCAGCGTTTGTCGCGCCAGATGAATCTGGCCCGTAAACATCACGTCAGCGCTGAAGATCTTCCTGAACTGCATCGTCAGTTGCTTGAGGAACAGCAGGAACTGGATGATCAGGAAACCAATCAGGCAGAGCTGAGTGAAGCGGTGCAACGCCATTACCAACAAGCCGTCGCGGTTGCTGAACAACTGCACGAAAAACGTCAGTATTTTGCTGATGAGCTAACGCATCTGATCACCCAAAGTATGCAGGCACTTTCCATGCCACACGGTAAATTTAAAATTCAGGTTCAGTTCGAACCAGAACATTTAAATATGGAAGGCGCAGACCGTCTCGAATTCCAGGTCACCACCAACCCGGGGCAGCCGCTTCAGGCTCTCGCAAAAGTAGCTTCCGGTGGCGAATTATCGCGTATTGCGCTGGCTATCCAGGTTATCACGGCACAGAAAATGGAAACTCCGGCGCTGATCTTTGATGAAGTGGATGTCGGTATCAGTGGCCCGACGGCTGCGATCGTTGGCCGCCTGTTGCGTCAGTTAGGCGAATCAACGCAAGTTATGTGCGTCACTCACTTACCTCAGGTTGCAGGTTGTGGTCATCAGCATTATTTTGTCAGCAAAGAAACTGATGGTGAAGTGACTGAAACCCAAATGAATCGCCTTGATAAAAAGGCGCGTTTGCAGGAACTGGCACGTCTGCTGGGCGGAAGTGAAGTGACCCGAAACACGCTGGCCAACGCAAAAGAGTTACTCGCAGCGTAAAAAGCTCAACTTTTTTACAGTTCAGCGGTCATACAGGTGCCCCGCAAAGGTTTCAAACTGATGAAAGGTCTATTATCATCGGCATCTTATGCCCTAAAGGAATGTAATGACTATGCGCTGTAAAACGCTAACTGCCGCCGCTGTAGCTCTTGTAATGCTTACTGCGGGCTGTTCCACTCTGGAAAAGGTGGTTTATCGGCCTGACATCAATCAGGGGAACTACTTGTCTCCTGCTGATGTTCAAAAAATTCATACCGGTATGACTAAACAACAAGTTGCTTATGTTCTCGGCACGCCGATGCTACACGACCCGTTTGGCAGTAATGTTTGGTATTACGTGTTCCGTCAGGAACCAGGCCATGAAGGTATCACTCAGCAGACTTTAACGCTGACCTTCAACGAGTCTGATACGCTGACCAACATCGACAACAAACCTAAGTTGAGCGATCAAAAGTAAATCGCCCGGTGTGATGGTCTCTGGTTACCGCCAAAAATCATCTTTCAGGGTAAAAAAATAAGGCGCCTGAGGCTAATGCCGATCGTTTAAGGATCAGTTGACCGATCCGGTGGCTCGTGTAAAAAGGGTTCATGCTCATCATGGAC